>JAQWFN010000038.1 GCA_029238785.1 Flavobacteriales bacterium
TATGACTTAATTGGCATCATCTCAAATACCTCAGGAAACCCAAACCTTGATTCAAAACGCCTGCTACGATTGTCATAGCAACACGACAGATTATCCATGGTATTTCCGACCACAACCACTGGGTTGGTGGTTGAAAGGTCATGTTAAGGGCGGTAGATCAAAGCTCAACTTCAGTGAGTGGGGAGCCATGAGTACTGAAGACCAGAAGCACGCCTTGCACGAATGTGTTGAGGTTTTAGAGGAGAAGCGAATGCCAATTAAGTCATACACCTGGCTTCATGGCGAGGCTCAGCTTAGTGAGGAGCAGCGAGCAGCACTGATTCAACACTTTGGTGCTTCACATTAAGGGATTCGAGATACGGGATAGGCGTGTTTTAAACAGCCCAATTCCTCATTCTAAAAAACAAAAGCCCGAGCATTTTGCTCGGGCTTTTAAATGCGCTATGAATTAAGTTAGAGGTCTTACTTCTTCGCAGGAGCAGGAACTTCTTCAACTTCTTCCTCAACTACTGGAGCTGGGGGTGGAGATTTTACAAAGTCGATTTCTTCAATCAAGTTTGTTGCTCCGGCGTATTTGTCGATGATGAACATCACGTAGCGAATATCTACAGAGATGGTTCTTTGCAATTCTGGTTCGAAGGCAATATCACCACTCATGGCTTCCCAGTTTCCATCAAAAGCCAATCCAATCAAATCTCCGTTGGCATTCAATACTGGTGATCCTGAGTTACCTCCGGTGATGTCGTTGTTCGAGATGAAGCAAACAACCAATTCACCATTCTCGTCGGTCCATTGTCCAAAATCTTCTGCATCAATCAACTCAATCAAACGCTCTGGAAGAACGAATTCTGGGTTGCTTGGGTCGTACTTCTCTAAGATTCCGTTAGCCGTAGTAATGAAGTCGTAATGAACAGCGTCAGCAGGGTAGTAGTCGCCCACAGTACCGTAAGTCAAACGCATGGTGCTGTTCGCGTCTGGATAGAAGGCTTTGTCTGCCAACATTTGTCTCAATCCATCAACAAACAAACGGTATCCTTTGTCAAACTTCGCTTGATCTGGATTAGCGAAAGACTCGAAGTACTTATTGGCCATCGACTTCGCATTGATGACCGCCAAATCTTTGTTCCACTTCTTCATGTTTGGGTTGGCCAAAAAGTCCATCAAACGTTGCTTGTCAACGAGGAAAGACGATGCGTACATCTTGTCGGCAAAACGCTCCGGTGAATTTTTGAATTTATCACCAATCAACTGCAAAACGCTTGGCTGTTGCTCTTTAGCGATGTTCTTCATGTAGATGTTCATCATGTTTACCAATACATCTTTATCAGTAGCCATGTCGTAATCTTTAAAAAAGTCTTCCACCATTGGAGTTAAACCTTCCAAAGCTGCTTTGCGCTCTGCCTCATCAGTGATGCCCATAGCGCGCTCAATAGAACGGTTCAATCTGAAAGTAAACAAAGTGATGTCTGCTCCAATCAAACCTGCTTCCAAGGCGTAAACATTGCTCTTCACGGTAGCATCTGTGCTCTTGTAGTAATCAGCAATCATTCCAATGGCATCTCCGTACTTCGCTTTGCGGTCTGGAGTAGCATTGGCCCATTTCATGAAGTCGTCTTCAAGTGCTTTCTTCTTGCTGTAAACGTCCAAACGCTTCAAACCTTTGCTCTGACCAATGTAGTATTTCCAGTAGTTCGCGGTGCTTGCATACTTAGATGCATATTTGATACGAACTGCTTTGTCTTCGTCCATGTGTTTCTTCATGGTTTTCAACTTGAGGTCGCGCACTTCAACCACACTTGGGTTGTAGGTGTCCAAAGCTTGCTGAACTCCGTAAGAGCTCAAAAAACGGTCTGTGCTTCCCGGATATCCCATGATCATGGTGAAATCATCAGCTGCAACACCGTCCATAGATACGTTTAAGTGACGTTTTGGCGACAATGGAACGTTCTCTTCAGAGAAAGTAGCGGGCTGGTTTTCTTTGTCGGCATAGATTCTCAACAAAGAGAAATCTCCCGTATGACGAGGCCACATCCAGTTGTCTGTGTCGCCACCGTATTTCCCAACACTCTCTGGGGGAGCACCAACCAAACGGATGTCTTTGTAAGTATTGTAAACAAACAAGTAGTACTCATTTCCATAGAAGAACTCTTTTACTTCTACGTCGAAATCATTGTCTTTACTCGCTTCTTCACGAATGGTTTTGCTAGCAGCAGCAACGGCTTGAGCGCGTTCGTCTTCGCTCATACTGTCTGTTACATTCGCCAAAACTTGCTTGGTAACATCATCAATACGCACCAAAAACGATACTTCGAAATCGGCGATGTGCATCTCTTGGTCTTTGGAGAATGCCCAGAATCCATCAGTCAAATAATCGTGCTCAGGAGCTGAAAACGACTGAATTGCACCATAAGCACAGTGGTGATTCGTTAAAACCAATCCTTCAGAAGAAATAACTTCTGCAGTACACATTCCTCCGTTCAAGCGAACGATGGCATCTTTCAAACTGGCGTTGTTGATGTCGTAAATTTCTTCGGCAGTCAAATTGAGTCCGAGGTTTTGCATTTCAGCTTCGTTGATGCGCTTCAACATGTGCATCAACCACATCCCTTCATCGGCTTTGGCCGCGTTGAAGAGGAACAGCATTGCTGCGGTAATGGTGAGTAGTTTCTTCATCTGTTTTTATTTATTTAATCCGTTTTATCTGCAAGCTCAAAACTCAGTTCTGCGATTGTAAATTCCACGGGGTATTTTCTATTAAGGTATCGAGTTGATTGTAAAGTCTGCTTAAATCCGGACCTTCATAACGGTTCATGACGCGCTTTCCGTCGATTTCGGTGATGGTAGCGGGTAAATCCGTTACAAAGCGGTTGTCGTAAACATCCTTGAGCTGAAAATAGCCCATGTCCTCAGCCAATTCCATAAGGGCCGTAATGTTCTCTTCGCTCACCTCTCCGGTATATTTACCAATGCGGTTGACGAAATTCTGCCCATCGTAGCGTGCCGTTCTATTTTGGTAGACGATGAGTTCAAAACTCGGACAACGGCCAAAACAAGGTGTTCTTCTGAAATAAACTAGGGTATCTGTTGGTGATACCGCAGCTTCGAGAGACAAGGTGTCGGCCGCTACCTCCATGGTGATGTCCTCCACGAGGGCTTCACTGGCTTGCTTTGAGTTTTTACAGGCGAAGAGTAAAAGAGCTAGGCTTGATATGATCAAGAATCGTTTCATGCTTATTTCTTTCCCTTTTTAGCGTTCTGTTGTTGCAATTTTTGCATTTCTGCCAATTTCTCCTGGAAAGCAGATTTCTTCTTCTTCGGCTTGGCCTTGTTGGCGTCAATTTTTGCTCTAATCTTCTCTTCACTTACAAAGTAGCGCTTGATCACCACCATTTGGAAGATGGAAATGAAGTTGGCCACGAAGTAGTACAAACTCAAACCAGCTGCATACTTGTTGAAGAAGAACAGCATCATGAAAGGGAAAATGTTCATGATTAACTTCATGTTGGGCATTCCCGGTTGGGTGCTTGTTGGCATGTTGGTACTGTTCATTCTGGTATAGAAGAAAGTAGAAGTCGCCATCAATAAAGTAAATCCTGAAACGTGGTCGCCATAGAAGGGAATGGTGAACGGCAACTGAAGAATGCTGTCGAAAGCACCTAAATCATCAGCCCACAAAAACGACTCACCACGCAATGAGATGTGCGCAGGGAAGAAGCGGAACATCGCATATAAAATGGGCATTTGGAGTAGGGTTGGTAAACAACCTGCAAAAGGACTCACACCGGTTTGCTTGTACAAAGCCATCTGTGCCTGTTGCTTCTCCATTTGGTCTTTGTGCTTCTCGTTGATTTCATCAATCTCCGGCTTTAAGACACGCATCTTTGCAGACGACAAGAAGTTTTTCCAAGTGATCGGGAAGAGGAGGAGTTTGATGATTAAGGTGAGTACCAAAATCACGATGCCCGCACTTCCAATGAATCCGCTTAACCAGTTGAACACGGGACGAACCAAAACACGGTTCACCCAGCCAAAAATCCACCAACCGTAATCAATAATGCGGTCGAGCTCTTCCACTTCCATGGCCTTGAGTGGATCCATGTCGTTCGGACCAAAATAATAGCGCAATTCACTTGTGCTGTTGGCAGACGGACTAAGTGCTAAAGGCAGTTTTGCCTCGTAGAACATCGTTACCGTGGTGTCTTCGCTGTTTTCGGGTGGGTAGCTTCTTAGAATGGCGTTCGAGCCAAAGTTGGCATCGTTGATAACAATTGCCGAAAAGTAGTTTTGTTTGAAGGCCATCCAATTCAAAGGAGCATCGAGGATATCGTCGTCTTCTCTTGCTTCAGAAAGGTAGTCTCTGCCTTGACCTTGTTCTCTAAAGAAAATTGAACTGTGCTGACGTTCCCATTCGATGCCTTTTTCGTTGTGGATACCTACAGCATTCCATTGAATAAAGTTGTCTTTATTCATGTCGAGCAAACGATCCATCCCAATGAACTGCATACTGAGCTTCACCTCGTAAGCATCAGGCGCAAGGGTGTAAACAAGATCGATGTAATTCTCTGGCGAATTGGTTTTCAAACGGAGCACCGCGGTTTTCCCGTTAGGCGTATCTTCTTGTCGAATCACATCAAACACCAAGTCTTTCGCATTAACAGCGCCCTTGGCGGGGTAATTCAACCACAAGTTCATTTCGCTCAGGTCTTTATTCCAAAGCGCAATTGGATCTGTACTGTTGTACTTTGTGTAATCTTTGATAATGGCCTCAGAAAATAGACCACCTTTTGTGTTGATGAGCACCTTAACTTTATCGTTCTCTAGTGCAATTTCTTTTCCTTCACCGCTACTAGCTGCTGCAAAAGCGCCATAACGAGAAGCCTGTTCTTCGGCTAAAATGGCCATGCGAATGGAATCGCGAACGGGGTCGGCTACTACTCCAGCACTTAAAGTATCGTCAAGGCTGTTAATGAGTTTGGTTTCTGTTTGGGCGAGTTCTGCCGCTTTTTGAAGGCTATCTTGACGCGCAATGTTCTGTTGTTCGAGTAGGGCGAGCTCCTCTTCACTTGGTCTTGTGAAGTACGAGTATCCTACAATAAATAAGAACATCATGACGATGCCAATGACTGTGTTACGATCCATGTAATAGGTTTATAGGCGCGCAAAGATACCCATATCCGATGCAAATTCGAAAAAATGAGCCTTTTAGAAGGAAAACTTGTGAAGAGTGGTGAATAAGTTCCATTAGTGGCGCTTACCAATGATGGGCATCATCGTCCATCCATTTGCCTTGAACTTTCATCGTTTGCTCTAGGATGTCTCGAACAGCTCCTCGTCCGCCTTCTCGATGAGAAACGTACTTCACTGCTTCTTGAACTTCCGGCACAGCGTCTGCGGGACAACAAGGTAAAGCCACTTTGGCCATCACTTTAAGGTCGGGAATATCATCGCCCATGTAACACACTTCGTCCAGAGAAATGCCTTGTACTTTGATGAATTGCTCTAAAACTTCAAGCTTGTTGTGACTCCCTAAAAAGATGTGTTTGATCCCTAAACCTTGGAATCGGGTGCGCACCATTTCATTTTTACCGCCCGATATGATGGCTAAATTGTAGCCTTTTTTTGAAGCGAGTTGCACAGCATAGCAGTCTTTAACATTGGCTGGTCGAACCTGTTCTCCATCGTTGGTGAGGTACACAATAC
>JAQWFN010000008.1 GCA_029238785.1 Flavobacteriales bacterium
AGGTTCTCTTCTACTTCGTTGTTTTTGATTCTATTTCCTCTGAAAGCGTAGGCGCCTTTTGATTTACTTTCGGAAACGTTCTTTTCCATTACTTCTTCCCATACTCTATTGTGATCGAGGAAAGTTCTGACGTTCAGGAGGTCTTCTAGTTCGATGCCGTAGTCTTCTTTCAGGTCTTTTGCGAGAATATCGGGCCTACCGATATCGCCCCAAATTACTTTCGCCCAAATGTCTGCTTGAATTAAGTTCGCTCTAGTAACGCTGAGTGCAGCTTTATTATAATCAGCCCCAACCAAGAATAGTGGGTGATCTTCGAGCATTTTACCTCTCGCCGTGCGTTGTTCAATTACCGAGAAAACATGTTCAAGGAAAGCACCGTTTCCGCAGCCCATATCAACAATTCCTTTGGGTTGTTCGTGAATCGGTTTATTGAATAATTGAATGAGTATGTCATCGATGTGCTTGAAGTAAGTGGTATGTGCACCTCCACTACCCCAAACATTCATTCGTCGATCTACGTGTAATTCATCAGATTCTTTCGGTTTTTCCCAAAGCACTTTAGGATTTCCAAAAATCAGTTCGTCTACTTTACGGAAGGTTGGAATGTAAGAAACAGTAACTCCGTATGCACTGGCTCTTCTGGCGTAAAAAAGACCTTTATCTGTAAATCGGTAAGTGTTGTTTTTACTCGTGAACCAGCCGAAATAAGTGAACATATCTAGGAGTTGTCTAAAGTTTTCGTGTTCGCGATGAAACTCCTCTGGTCTGAAAGAGACCTCCATAAAATACTTGTGGAACATCCCTCCCATTCCAAGAGCCACGGCGGTTGGACCTATCATCACCCCTTCAATGTGTTTGAAGATTTGTGCTCTGATTTCTTCTTCTAGCTCATTCTTGCTTGGCTCCAATCCGAAACCTTCGCTGTGTTTCTTGCTTAATTCTTGAACCGTAGAAAAAGGTGCAGTTTCGAAATGCTCTTTACTAA
Source organism: Flavobacteriales bacterium (assembly GCA_029238785.1). GTDB lineage: Bacteria > Bacteroidota > Bacteroidia > Flavobacteriales_D > Sanyastnellaceae > CALKGK01. The sequence goes on from JAQWFN010000008.1 coordinate 986, forward strand.
AGTTTTGAGAGAACTTCATGAACAAGACGACATCCGCAAAAAGGGGAAATAATGATGCAGCAATTTTCGATTTGTTATTGATTTTATACTCAACATCTTCATGGTTATCGAGTATTTCTTGATCTAGCCAACCTTGAGCGCAGAGGGTTCGAAGTGCAACATTGAGGTAACCGTCATTTGCTTTAAAGCGCTGGCTTAGATCAGACAATTTCACTTCCTCGTTTTGAATGATATAATCGATTACACCTTTCTCATGCAATGCATAAGCGCAGGGTGCTGTAGCAATTCCGTCTAAGTGTTTAAAAAGGTCTCCCCGCAGTTCCGCTTTTTGTTCTTTTGTGAGCATATTTATATTGTTAAGGTCGTTTTATCACTGTTTTCGTTTGTCTGTTTTTTCAAATTTCTCCATTATTGACTTAAGTCGCCGAGAGTCCATCGCCCAGAAAAAAATTCATGTCCGGCTTAAGTCGCACGATTTTCCTTCAAGCAGAACAACAGCTATATATTTAAGTCTCAAAGCCGCCATTTTTCTGATGACCGGCTTATGTCGCACGAATTTCTCTCTTCGTCTCAGGCCTCTTTACTTCGCTTGCCTGAAATCCCATCGCCCAGAAAAAAATCATGACCGGCTTAAGTCGCATAAAATTCTCCTTCACCCAGAAAAAAATTCATGACCGGCTTAAGTCGCATAAAAATTGAGTGCAGTTCAAAATCTTTAACGTGAACAAGATAAAAAAGTGTCGCTTTACCCTAGTAGATAAGTAGATTTTATTTTCATAAAACCGCATTAAATCTTTGAAAAGAAGCAGAAATAAGGAATCGTGAACTCAGTATTAAGTCCGAATCACCCTAAACTGTAAAAAACTTGTTTAAAACTTCACACGGGCCTTAACTGTTACTGAAAGAGAGCGAGTTAACTTGTAGCGCATGAAGAACGTAGACCGGGAGTTTTTAAATCGATTTCGCATTATGGGTGGTGCTGAAATCCAGGATGTTTTTGAGTATTTAAGTCATGTAGTTAACAACCAAGAAACGTCTGAAATCCATGTGGGTTGTGATTCACAAAATTACCGAGACGAAACCGTTTATGTTACCACCATCGTTTTTCGCTACCAAGGGAGTGGCGCACACGTTGTTTATCGAAAAGAGCGCGTTCCTAAAATCTATGACCTTTGGACTAAGTTATGGGGAGAAACCGAGCGTTCTGTTGAACTTGCCAACCTCATTCGAGAGCGCTGCGGCGTTACTATTCAGCAAATTGATCTTGATTTCAATACCGACCCTGCCTTTCCCAGTAATAAGTTACTGAGCGCTTCTACCGGATACATTAATTCCTTGGGTTACCAGAGTAAAGCAAAGCCCAACTTGTTGATGGCTGTTTGGGCGGCAAATGTCTTGTGTCATTAATTGAACATGAATTCACTTTGTTGGTTATTTGGGTATGAAAATGCACAGAATAAGCACAGAACAAATCCTACCTATATCACTTGATGAGGCTTGGGATTTCTTTTCAACACCTGATAACTTGAACGAGATTACCCCTGAAGACATGAGCTTCAAAATCGTAAGTGGGTCTGGTGAACGAACATTTGCAGGACAAATAATTAGTTACAAAGTAAGGCCATTGTTCAACATACCATTAAGCTGGGTAACTGAAATCGTTCAGGTTGTTGAGGGTAAATATTTTATTGACGAACAGCGATTTGGTCCGTACAAATTTTGGCACCATCGTCATCATTTCGAAGCCCATCGAGATGGTGTTTTGATGAAAGACACTTTGCATTATGTTCTTCCTTTTGGAATTTTAGGAGAAATTATGGGAAGCATTTTCATTCACGATAAAGTAAAAGGTATTTTTAGTTATCGCGAAGAGAAACTGAAGCAACTTTTTCCGAAGAAGTAAGTTCATTTGTAACTTCAATTCTTCCTTGAACCTAAGTCTCATAACTAATTGAATCTTGTCATGAGTGAAGAAAACAGCCGTAGAAACTTTATAAAGAAAGCCGCCATTTTAAGTTCGGGAGCTATTATTGGAGCTCAGAACAGTGGAATTGCGGGAGATACCGATATGAACATTAAACCTATCAAACGAACTCGTCCTCTGGGCTTTCAGTGGGAAACCCAAGATCCATTTTTATTTTGTGTCCATCACGAAGATGATTACCCTGCAGGAAACGAAAAAATGGGTCCGGTTAGCGGCATTGAAGGAAGAAACTTAGGTCAAGATTTTTTGGTAAAGGACGGCTACCGCATGTACCATGGCAAACAGGTCCCCGGCTTTCCTGGACACCCACACCGTGGATTTGAAACGATTACTGTTGTGAGAGAAGGAATGGTAGACCACAGCGACTCTCAAGGGGCTGCTGGAAGGTATGGCGATGGAGATGTGCAATGGATGACCGCAGGAAGTGGATTGCAACATGCCGAGATGTTCCCGCTCATCAATAAAGACAAAAAGAACCCTCTTGAGCTCTTCCAAATATGGATTAATCTGCCCGCTAAAGACAAAATGGTTGAACCACATTTCAAAATGCTTTGGTCTGAAGATATCCCGAACTACGTTTACAAGGATCTGTCTGGACGAAAAACAGAAATTGAAGTTATAGCAGGAAGCGTTGGTGGTTATGCTGCGCCTACTCCACCTCCAAACAGTTGGGCCGCAGATACAGAAAACAAAGTAGCAGTGTGGAACATTGCTATGGAGCCCGGTGCTCAATTTCAGTTGCCAGAAGCTGGACCAGGAGTTAATAGAACCCTCTATTTCTACGAAGGTAGTGGCTTACAAATTAACGATGAGCAATTACAAAACTACCACGCTGCAGATGTGGATGGAGCTAGCGAGCTGAATTTAACAAACGGAGAACTGCCCGGAAAAATACTTGTACTACAGGGTAAACCCATTGGGGAACCGGTGGTACAACATGGTCCGTTCGTTATGAATACAAGAGCTGAATTGCAGCAAGCCTTCACTGATTTTCAAGCCACTCATTTTGGAGGATGGCCTTGGGAGCGTTACGATCAAGTTCACGATAGAAATAAAGGTCGGTTTGCACAGCACGCTGATGGCAGATTAGAGCAGAAAAGCTAGTTGCTTAAAGGCAGTTATGGGATTTCGGATTTTCTAAGACCTACTCTGTGTTCCTTACAAAACGATCTTAAACAAAAAAGCGGTTTCCTCGTTAGGAACCGCTTTTTTAAAATCATTACTAGCGCTATCGGCAACCGCTGTAATGAATTCTTCAATGTTTCGATCTGGCTTTACAAGGAATTGTTTGGCAAAACTGATTTCTTTAGGGTAAAACCAGATCTAATGCTAGTTAGTGTATGTTGCAACTGATAGACGGAGCTAATTATCTAAAGTTAGGTTCGGCAGATATCTCGATGTTATTCAAGGTTTTAGCTCCCTCTATCGGCTACTCAACTACACAAAGATGAAGTGTTTTTTAATGCTTTACTGCGAAAATTCGACAAACAGACGAATACTTGGGTTTTTAGGTTGTTAAAATTCTTTTTTCGGTGAAATCAACCTTTTAAAACATTGATGCTTCGTAGGAATACTGGTCGCTGTGCTCTACTTAATGGGATCACTTTTCCGCTCAGCATGATGCTGTTATCTTCAACGTCAGAAATCTTATCCATGTTCACAATGTACTTTCTATGTACCTTAATAAAGCGAGGATGAGATAAGCGTTCATCAACAGACGACAGCGTACCGTGGATCATGTAGCTTTCATCAGTGGTCATGATCTTAACATAATCCCCAACGCTTTCTAAATAGCATATTTGCTCATAAGTAATACGGATCATTCGCCGATCGGCTTTGAGATAGATCTCTCTCTCTGCGCTTGCTTGGGCTACGGCACTAAGCTTGGTTTGTCTGCTGCTCGCCTTTTCTAAACCTTTTTTAAATCGCGGAGCTTTTATCGGCTTGATAAGAAAGTCTGCAACATCAAATTCAAATGCGTCAAATGCGTAATCTTTATTTCCTGAAGTAACAATGATTTCAGGCATGTACGGAACAGTCTCAAGAAATTGCAAACCACTCATTGAGGGAAGCTCTATATCTAGAAAGATGAGATCAACCGTTTCCTTATTCATAAAGTCCAATGCCTCTTGAGCATCCTCAAATGAGGCCAAAAGTTGCAGTTCACTTTCCTTGGAACAGAGCTTTTCTAAGGACTTTCTCGCTAACACTTCATCTTCCACTATGATACATCTCATAACAACCCTTTATGGTGAATTTAAATCGTGACTAAATCCAAATTTGTAATGCTTGAATCATTCATTATTTGTTCTGCAAATCACTGAAAAAGAACGTGACATTTAATACAAGAAGTCTAATTTTCGATAACCGGTAGTTTTTTTTAGATAAGGCGTATATAAATTAGGTTTATGAACATTCAAATAAACAGGCAGGCTTCTTTGAAGTGTGTAATAATGTAGCTTAGTGGTTCAATAGCAAAGATAAACGGACAATTTATTTCTAATTTCTTAAATTTTGCTTTAAGAATTTCGTTCGCCAGATATTTTAGAATTGTTGCATTTGAGCCTCAACCTGAGGTAGCATCTTCTTGAGATATCCCGAAATTTGCACATACATGCTTTTGGTCTTTTGATGGTCTCCTTCCAAAGCAGCTTTCTCGATTTGACTCATGGCTTGAGTAATAGACGAAAGGCCAATCATGGTGAAAGTTGGTTTGATTTTATGAGCTTGTTGCTTGATTTTTTCGGTTTCCTGATTTTCTACTACTTGATAAAGGGCTTCCATTGCTTCATCAATGATACTTAAGAAAACCACAAACATTTCTTTGGCATACTCAAGATCATCTCCGTAGGCTTCATTTAAGTATTCAAGATCAATTTCTTCTTGAAAATCGAACACAACACTGCCATGTTCTAAATTTGAGATGCTCGTATTTTGCTCCTTGAGGTTTTGAGCCAGCAGAGCATCTGTTATAGCCCCCT
>JAQWFN010000014.1 GCA_029238785.1 Flavobacteriales bacterium
CATTCTTCGGAACATTGTTCAGGTCCAAGGTGGTTACTTTGAACATTTCCCCTGCTCCCTCAGCATCAGACCCTGTAATGATTGGTGTATGCATCCCATAGAAACCATTTTTGTGAAAGTACTCGTGTATGGCATAGGTCATTCCATGTCTGATGCGAAATACTGCAGCGAAAGTACTTGTTCTGAATCTCAAGTGGGCTTTTTCGCGAAGAAACTCCATAGAATGGCGCTTCATCTGCATGGGATAAACCTCAGGATCGGCAGCTCCCAAAAGCTCTAGGCTTTCTACCATGAGTTCTGTTTCTTGACCGCTACCTTGCGATTCAACCAAAAGGCCTTTTGCCGTAATTGCCGCTCCAGTTGTGAGTTGTTTCAATAGTGTTTCGTCGAAATTCTCCTTTTCGATAACGAGTTGAAGATTACTAACACTAGAACCGTCATTCACTGCCAAAAAGCGGTCGTTTCTAAACGTGCGCACCCATCCACAAACCGTTATTTTACGGCCTGCTTGAGACTTACTGAGTAATGTTGCTATACGATCGTACTTCACTTGAACCTATTTTAAGGGAATAAGGATGCAAAGAAACGATATTTTACTCGCTTGACTTTTATGCGATGACGGGATTTTTATTTACCTCGTCTGACTCAATTTTACCATCTCTTAAACGCACGATTCTATGGGCATGCGCAGCGATGTCTTCTTCGTGAGTAACAATAATAATGGTATTCCCTTTTTCATGAATCTCAGAAAACAAGTGCATGATTTCTTGCGAGGTTTTGGTATCGAGATTACCTGTTGGCTCATCGGCCAAAATAATGGAGGGTTTATTCACTAAAGCACGAGCTACAGCCACCCTTTGTCTTTGCCCACCACTCAGCTCATTAGGATTATGCTCCACCCGGTCTCCAAGCCCTACTTGTTCTAAAACTTCCATTCCACGAGCATTCCGATCAGCTTTATTTGCACCGCCGTAGATCATGGGCAGGGTTACATTTTCAAGTGAAGTGTATCTGGGCAAAAGGTTGAATGTTTGAAAAACGAAGCCAATTTCTTTGTTCCTTACTTCAGCCAATTCGTCATCACTCATATTGGCTACATCAATTCCATTTAACCAATACTGGCCAGAAGTAGGGGTATCCAAGCAGCCCAGCATATTCATTAAGGTCGACTTGCCAGAACCCGACGGGCCCATTAAAGCTACATATTCATTTTTCTTGATCACCAAGTCTACACCGGCTAAGGCATTTACCACTTGATCTCCAATTTCATAAACCTTGGTGATGTCTTTCACCTTGATCAATTCTTCACTCATGAACCAAAGATAGCTTTCCTCATTGAACTCAAACTTGTATTGTCATGTTTAGGAAGATAAAAAAGTTTAAATCATCTTCGTTGCACAGACAACCATTTCAAGTACAATTACATCTAATACGCACATACTGCACAAGATTTTTTTAAATTTATCGCCATACAAGCCCATAAGATGATTAAAAAGACACTCATTTTCTTACTGACGTTCAGCCCTTTCCTAGCAAGCGCTCAATTGATTGTTGACAATACCGTTAACGCCACAGACGCCGTTCAGAATATTTTGCTCGGAGGTGGTGTTGACATCTCGAACATCACTTTTTCTGGCGACGACAATCAAATCGGATCGTTCAACAGCGAAAATTCTAACATTGGTCTCAATAGTGGGGTAGTTCTAGCTACTGGAGATGTAGGTGTTGCTATTGGCCCAAATAACGCCGGTGGTTCTGGTCTTGGCGGTGGTAATTTTGGAGTGAATGATCCTGACCTTGATCAACTCTCAACTTTCGACACCAACGATGCTGCAATTTTGGAATTTGATTTTGTTCCCAATGGTGACTCTGTGGTTTTTCGATATGTATTCAGTTCTGAAGAATACAATGAATACGTTTGCGGTAGTGTAAATGATGCCTTTGGATTCTTTTTATCTGGACCTGGCATTAATGGTCCGTTTTCAGATAACGCAGTCAATCTCGCTATTATTCCAGGCACAAACATCCCTGTAACCATCAACACCGTGAACAATGGCACTTCAGGATCTAACGGAACTCCATCTCAATGCGAACAAGTGAGTCCTGATTGGGATCAGAATGCTGCTTTTTACATCGATAATGAGTTCAACGGCGACCCTAACTCCACGCAGTTTGATGGCCTTACGGTTGTGCTTACCGCTGCTACCTCAGTGGAATGCGGCGAAACCTACCACATCAAAATTGCCATCGCAGATGCTGGCGACACCGCTTTCGATTCTGCAGTATTTTTAGAGGCAGACAGTTTCACTAGCCCAGGTTCTATTTCTGTAGATGTGCCAAATGCTCCTCCAAACTTTCCAACCAACAGTATATTGGAGGGCTGCTTTGAAGGAATTTTGACCATCACTCGCCCAAACCTTGAAGTGCCGGATGAAATTCAAATTATATTTGAAGGTACAGCTGAAAACGGTGTTGACTACGAAGAACTTGCTACCATCTACACTTTTCCTGAAGGAGAATTGCAGCTGACAATACCCGTAGTTTCTATTGCTGATGACATCGATGAAGACACCGAAACCGTAATAATTTCATATGATTATGTGAATGCTTGCGGTGATGTTGCCTTGGTGACCCAAACCTTGAACATCGTCAATTATACTGATCCAAGCCTGGACCTTGCTGACCCCCTTTTCCTTTGTAATGGCGCAAGCGTTAATGTTAACGCTACACCTGAAAATGGATTTGCTCCTTTCACTTACACTTGGAGTACTGGAGACAGCAACGCCACGAACAACATCAACTCTGGGGATGCCGGAATGGTGAGTGTTAATGTAATTGATTTTTGCTTTTCTGAAGTGGCCGATAGCTTTATGGTAGTTGTACCAGAGCCATTTGTGGTTGTAGATAGCATGCAAATTTGCATCTCTGCCCCTTCGCTCCCTCTAGCTTCTGGTGGTAGTCCAGACTATGTGTACAGCGTTTCAACATGGCTTGACCTCAATCAGCTCGAACCAACAGACTCCACCATTTACACCAACACCAACGGCTCGTTTACTTTTGACGAACCAGCTCTGTATTATGTTGGAATTGTAGACGAGTGCGGTGAAGCGGGATTGGTGGAAATTAACGTTGTAGGCTGCGACACCCGAATTCCAAACGTCTTCACTCCTGGAGATGGGAATAATTTGAACGACAACTTTGTTATTGAAGGATTAGAAGGGTTCCCGAATTCTGAACTGAGAATTTATAACCGTTGGGGTAATTTGGTTTATCAAAATTCAAATTACAAAAACAACTGGCGTGGACAGAACGAAGGAGGTAACGACTTATCTGAAGGCACGTACTACTATGTTTACCTCAGATCAGATGGAGAAGAATTCTCCGGAGAAGTAACTATTCTTAGAAAGTAATTTTCGCATCATCGCAGCTAAAAAAAGCACCACCTTCTTCCAAGGAAGCAAGTAGTGCTTTAATGCAACTTGATATCGTAAGACATTAAACCAATGATGAACCTGTCATGGCCGCTGGCTGTGGGAGGTTCATTAGTTTTAAGACGCTTGGTGCTACATCTGCAAGTACTCCCGACTTCACTGTTTTAACATCGTCACTGATAATGATTATTGGAACAGGGTTAGTAGTATGTGCTGTGTTTGCGCTCCCATCAGCATTCAAAGCCATATCAGCATTCCCGTGATCTGCAATCACAATGAGTTGATAATTGTGCTTTATTGCTAATTCGGCCACTTGTTTCAAGCAGTTATCTGTTACTTCTACCGCCTTCACGATGGCATCAAACACCCCCGTATGCCCTACCATATCTGGATTTGCAAAGTTCAAGCAGAAAAAGTCCATTGCTTCGTTTTCAATTTCCGGTGAAATCAAATCCACCAAGTCTTGAGCGCTCATTTCTGGCTGAAGGTCGTAAGTGGCTACTTTAGGGCTGTTTGCCATCAAACGAGACTCCCCTTCAAAAGGCACCTCTCGCCCGCCATTAAAGAAAAACGTCACGTGCGGATATTTCTCTGTTTCAGCCATTCGAAGCTGTTTTTTACCTGCAGCGCTTAAGGTTTCTCCAAGTGTATCTTTCAGCTTATCCTTGTCGTACAAGACCTTCACGTTTTTAAAAGAGCTATCATAATTGGTCATGGTAGCAAAGGTCAGCTTGAGTTTCTTCATCCCAAAATCATCAAAATCTTCTTGAGATAACGCCCTCGTGATCTGCCTGCAGCGGTCTGTTCTAAAATTGAAACAGATCACCAAATCGCCTTCTTCAATTAAGGCATTCGGGGCGCCGTTTTCACCACATATTACGTGAGGGATGATAAATTCGTCTGTGGTACCATTTTTATAGGCTTCGCGAAGCAACTCAGAACCAGACTCAGCTGTAGGACCTTCACCTTTCACCATAACATTGTACGACTTGGCGATTCTTTCCCAGCGTAAATCACGATCCATGGCGTAATACCTCCCATGAAGCGATGCCAAAACCGCGCCGGTTTCGTTCATTTTCTTCTCTAAAGCTAAAAGCGCTTCTAATCCAGAGTTGGGATCACAATCACGCCCATCCGTGAAGGCATGCACCGCTACATTGGGCAAGTTTTTTTGATGACAAAGGTCAAGAAGTGCATTGAGATGGGCTTGTTGTGAGTGCACTCCTCCATGAGAAACTAAGCCCATGAGGTGAACCTTTTGACCGCTCATTTTTGCATCATCCAAAAGCGCATTGAGTTCTTCATTTTTGAAAAAATCTCCAGAACTGATTGCTCGATCAATGCGCAAGAGGTCTTGATACACAATTCGCCCAGCACCAATATTCATATGCCCCACTTCTGAATTCCCCATTTGTCCAGAAGGAAGCCCTACATGCTCTCCATCGGTTAAAAGTGATGCGTTTGGATATTTCTCGAGAAGCGCGTCAACATAAGGAGTTTTAGCCTGATCAATTGCATTTTCTTTGCCCGGAGCTCCTTGACCCCAGCCGTCTAGTATAATTAGGCCTACTTTATTTGATTGCTTCATGTGTTGTAAATTGAATTTCGAAGATAGCTCCTTGAGGTTTATTTTGCTTGAGAATTAACTTAGCTCGATGCAGGTTCACAATTTGTTGTACCATATAGAGTCCAATTCCAGTTCCCTTCGCACTTCGGGTATCTTCACTTCCCATGCGATAGAACTTTCTGAAAATTAGTTCTCGTTCTTCTGGCGGTATACCTAAACCTTTATCTGATACTCTCAACACAAATATTGAGGCCTCTTGGCTTAAGCTGAGATTTACTTCTGGCTCCAAACCTCCATATTTCACTGCGTTTTCGTAGAGGTTACTCACTAAAAGTTCCAAACTTATACGATCGCCTTCAAGCATTACATCATCAATAAGATCAAGGCTTAAATGGTGCTTTTTCACTAAAGATTTCTGGAAGCGCTGAGCAACGTTTAAAATGAGCTCACTAAAATTCAAGGTTTCGAAATGACCAAAAAACTGATCTTGTTCAAGTCGGGTTGAAAGAAGAATATTCTCAACCAACTGGTCTAGTCGATGCGTTTCTTGTGAAGCGTCTTCCAAAAATTCAACTTGTTTTTCTCTAGGAAGCTCTCTTTTCTTCAGGGTATCGAGAAAGAGTCGGATCGAAGCAACTGGTGTTTTCAGTTCATGGGTTATTGCCAAAATGAAATTTTTTTCTTGGCTCGCTAACAGTTCTTCCTTTCGTAAGTTCCTTCTTATTCGCCAAATACCCAATACCAAAAGCAGGATAAACACAGCACCTTCTCCCACAATCATGGTTACTTTTTTAGAATAGCGATGCAAGACTTCCCCAGTATTGTCTGTTTCAGCGAGTTTTAGCTCCATATCAAACAACTGGCCGTGAAGGTCTACAAGATGGAACACCCACCACAACAATTGAAAAATAACGTAAACCGCTAACAAGAAGAAGATAATCTTCGTGCGTTTATATTTTCCGAGGTCGTTTTGACTCATTGAACAAAGTTAGCCAGAATGCGCAATCAACGCACAAAAAAAGCCCTCTCGTTCGTAACGAGGGGCTTAAAACTGTGAATTTAAACACCGTTATTTTTTGGCTGGAGTTTTCCCTCCTTTACTTTGAATGGAAGGTTTGGTTGCGGGACCAGTCGAATACCGTTTCAATCTGTCTACCTCTTTTGCGAAAATAATGTAGGTTAATGCACCCGTTCTTGTTTCAATGGTATAGCTTTCCTCAAGTTCCCAACCGTAAGAAGCTAAAGTGTTCATCGCCTCTATTACGCTATCAAACCTCATCCTGTTCAGTTCTTCAATCTCAACAAGAATCATTTTATCAGTAACGATTTCTGAAATTGTTTTTCCAAAATCCAGTTTTACTGAGACACGACCTTGATTTTCAGTGAGTGCCATACTGAGGTAAATCTCCGCACTACTTTTTTGTTGTTCTTCTTTGGTTAATCCGCCTTGAGCATCTCTTTGACTAAACCCAAGAACAGGCACCAACAACATCATTAAAAGGAATATCTTTTTCATCGTTTTTTTTTGAGTCTTCTAAACTAAACAAACTACTCGACATCTGCACTTAACAAAAAGTTAAAACAGCATCTAGTAGCGAAGAATATGATGTGATCTCGATTGTTGCGGACGAAGAACTAGAATTCCTAACTCAAAAACATCTAAACTCACCTGAAAAAAGGGGTCTTGCTTCATTTCCATCCATGCATCAAACATATCCTGACTCCAACGAATATCGTCAACAACAACAAAAGCTTCCTGACTGAGATGCTTTTTCAAGGCTTCCAAATAAGCCAAACAGGCAGGTCCATCGTGATGACCATCAATAAAAATGATATCAAAACGTCCTTTTAACTCAGGGAGTGCGTCTTGGAAGGTAGCATTGATAGCTTTGACATTCTCGATTTTGAAATGCTTAAAAATGTCTTTTGCTTCGCGATGGATATTTGGACACGCTTCGATACTCACCACCTCTGTTTTCGAATTTGACAGCGCCAGGTAGCAAGTGCTTAAGCCTAAAGATGTGCCTAACTCCAAAATTCGTTTAGGCTTTAAATGATGCGCTAATCTGAACAAAAGCTGAGCGTATTTTTTTGACTTTAAAGACTGTTTAGCAATTTTCGAGATTGCTCGTTCACTTCCACCTCCATAATTCGAGCCCGCACCAAAATCGCTCACCTTTATTATCCGATGGTCTTTCTTTAAAGCAGCCCTTTTTGCTTCAAGCTCGTCAAAACAATAAAATTGCTTTGGCGACTTAAAAACCTCATTATAAAGCTCAAAAAGAAAAGGAGAATGCAGTCCATGCTCATTCCTAGCATGCAAAACGTACTTCAAATACTCCACGGCGCGATTCATATGACAAAGAAACAACAAAGATTTTTAGATTTTTTTTCTCGAACTATTGCGTTGAATATTTTTTCCTCTATATTTGCACTCCCTAAAGCGATAGGGACAACAACAATGGTAAATCAGCTCAGTTGGTTCAGAGCATTCCGACCATAGTCGGAAGGGTCATTGTCCACAGAGTAACAATATTGGGAGATTAGCTCAGTTGGTTCAGAGCATCTGCCTTACAAGCAGAGGGTCACTGGTTCGAATCCAGTATCTCCAACAACATCAAAAGGATAGGTTCATGAAGAAGCTATCCTTTTTTTTTGCTTTCATCTGATGCATTACACCTACATCCTATTCTCACAAAGCGCTAACAAATATTACATTGGCGCTACTAGAGATGATCTACAAGAAAGACTCAGAAGACATCTTTCCAATCACAAAGGTTTTACAGGAAAGCACGCCGACTGGATCATTGTTTATCATGAAACATTTGAATCCTTTAGTGAAGCGCTCGCTAGGGAGAAGGAAATCAAGAAGTGGAAGTCCAGAAAGAAAATCCATCAACTCATCAGCAAATAGCGAAGTTGGTTCAGTGCATCCCGACAACAGTCGGGAGGGTCACTGGTTCGAATTCTATCGCGCTCAAGGAACGCTTCAGGACCATAAATTACGGAATGTTGTAGCATCATGAAATATCAACAATCATATCACTAAACACACTACTCAAAGCCAATAAAAGGTTATCCCAATTCTTAGGATAACACAAAACACCACCCACATAAAAATCATAAAACCCTGAATATTAATGTTTTAAATAAATTTGTGAAAGTAAGAAAATTAGAATGATGTAGTCAAGATGTAGCTTAAGATAGTGTTACGTCATTGTTATTTCTCCAAATTAGGCCTTCCTTATTCGGGGGGTTACCCGGAATTAACCAAAATTAAAACAATGAAATATTTTCTACTTATTAGCTTTTGCGTTTTAGCTTCATTTGCTTCAACTGCGCAGCTGACCTTAACGATGGACGCTTCATGCACTGCTCCAGGTGCGACTGGAGCTAGAATCACTGGACCATGGTGGGGCTGGGACCCTAATGCAGGACCAGCAGCAACAGATAACGGTGACGATACTTGGACCGTAACCTTAGACCCTGCTCCAACTGAGAGCATGGAGTACTTATGGGTAGTAGACGGTGTTCAAGAAAACTTGATCTCTGCAATGGTTGCCGGTGGAAGCTGCGCGCCAATTACTGACTTTGCAAACTATGCCAATCGCCAGTGGGTTTTAGGATCAGGTAATGTCTCAGAAACTTTCAATCAATGCGATGCTTGTGCACCAGTAGCAACCGGACTAAACTTAACGGTTGAAGTTTGTGACGCAACCGCATCAAGTGTAAGAATCACTGGTCCATGGTGGGGCTGGGATCCAAATGCTGGACCTATTGCCGCTGATAATGGTGATGGTACCTGGACAGTGACCCTTGATCCAGCTCCAACTGAGAGCATGGAGTACTTATGGGTAGTAGACGGTGTTCAAGAAAATCTTGTACCAGCTATGGTTGCAGGTGGAAGCTGCGCGCCAATTACTGACTTTGCAAACTATGCCAATCGCCAGTGGGTTTTAGGATCAGGTAATGTCTCAGAAACTTTCAATCAATGCGATGCTTGTGCACCTGTTTCTACTGGTGTTAATTTAACTGTTGAGGTATGTGATGTTACTGCTTCAAGCGTGCGTATGACCGGTCCTTTCTGGGCTTGGGATCCAAACGGTGGTCCGATTGCCGCTGATAACGGTGACGGAACATGGACTGTTAGTCTTGACCCTGCTCCAACAGAAAATATGGAGTATTTATGGATTGTTGATGGAGTTCAAGAAAATCTTGTACCAGCTATGGTTGCAGGTGGTGCTTGTGCCCCTATCACAGATTTTGTGAACTATGCGAATAGACAATGGATTCTGGATTCCGGAGACGTGTCTGAAACATACAATCAATGTGACGCTTGTGGCGGTGGAAATGAAGGAACAAACCTGCTGAGTTTGACTTTTGATGATGCAACTAGCATTACTCCATGGGTAAAACTTGCAGATGCCGTTGGACCTGAAGCTTCTTTGGACTGGAATGGAACTGGAGTTGCGACAGGCGCAATTGAAGTGTCAGGAACAAACACCTCGGATGGAATTGGAAGAGCATACATCTTCGAATACCTAAACAACGCAATGGACTATGCTGGTGCATCAAGCGTACAATTAACTTTTGACATCAAAGCTTCTGCACCATTAACCGGAGCATCAGTTCACCTTCAAACAGAATTCCCTGGATTGGGCACAACCAATACCTTTGATATTCAAAACCAAGGCATTAATGATGTAACATGGACAACACTCTCTTTTGATTATAACAACATTAGCGCTGGAAACCTCTTCAGAATGCACTTCAACATTGCAGCTGGAGCATTTATTGGTGCAGGTGGTGGTCTTTTAGTAGACAACATTCAATTGACCAGCACTGGCACAGGAACTGGCGGTGGTGGTGCTGTTGCACTTACCGTAGAAGTGTGTGGCGCACCTGCAAGTAATGTTAGAATGACCGGTCCTTTCTGGGGATGGGATCCAGGAGCTGGCCCCGTTGCTGTAGATAACGGAGATGGTACTTGGACAGTTACCCTCAACCCAGCACCTACTGAAAACATGGAGTACTTATGGATCGTTGACGGTGTTCAGGAAAACCTAATACCTGCGATGGTTGCTGGAGGTTCTTGTGCACCAATTACCGACTTCGCAAATTATGCCAACAGACAATGGATTCTTGATTCAGGCGATGTGTCTGACACCTTTAACCAGTGTGAAGGATGCGCACCAGCCCTTGCTGGTTGTACTGATTCCAATGCCGCGAACTATGATACCGCAGCTACAGAAGACGATGGCTCTTGTGCCTATGACGTTACTTTTTCTGTTGACATGAACGAATATGGAAATACTTTCGGTTTTGTTAATGTATCAGGAACTTGGAATGCATTCTGTGCTGATTGCAATCCATTGACCGACGACAACTTGGATGGTATTTGGGAAGCAACTTGGCCAATCCCTTCTGGAGATCACCAATACAAATTCCAAGTTGATGCTTGGTCAGATAATGAAGCATTGACTCAAGGAGATGCTTGTACCATTACAATTGGAGGATTTACAAACAGAAATCTTGCTGTTGGTACATCAGCGCAAACAATTCCTACAGTTTGTTGGGCGAGTTGTTATACATGTGTTGGAGCAGGAGTGCCAGGTTGTACTAATCCTGAGGCCAATAATTACGATGTTGCTGCAACTGCAGAAGATGGATCTTGCCTTTATGACATCACATTCAGTGTTGATATGAATCAATATATTGGTTCATTTACTACAGTTGAAGTGAACGGTACCTTTAATGGATTCTGTGGAACGTGTGCCACCATGACCGATGTAGATCTTGATGGTATTTACGACATCAGCTTTGAAATTGGAGAAGGTGCATACGAATACAAGTTCACGTTGGACAACTTTGCACAGCAAGAAATTTTCGACGACTCTTATGAGTGTGTTGTAAACAACTTTGGTTTCATTAACAGATTTATTAGCGTAACTGGAGACCAAACAGTGCCTACCGTTTGCTACAATAGCTGTTCTGCATGTGTATTCAACGCTGTAAATGGATGTACAGATCCAGCGGCGAACAACTATGATGCAGCAGCCAATACTGATGATGGGTCTTGTTTGTACAACGTGAGCCTCAGAGTAAACATGAACCAATACTTGGATCCTTTCACCACTGTTTATTTATCTGGTGAATTCAACGGATGGAGCGGTGGCGCTAACCCAATGAGTGATGTTGATGGCGATAACATTTGGGATATTACTGTAGAAATGCCTGCTGGTCAGCAAGCATACAAATTCCAAGTTGATGAATGGGCTGCTCAAGAAAATTTCGTAGGTGGTGAACCTTGTACACAAACGCTTAACGGATTTACAAACCGTATCGTTGACGTTAACCAAAACAACATCAACTTACCTATCGTTTGCTGGAATAGCTGTTCTGCCTGTGTTATCGAATTTAACCTTGTAACATTCAGAGTAGACATGGCCAATGAGACTGTATCTCCAAATGGTGTTCACATTGCTGGTTCGTTCCAAGGATGGGATGCTAGTTCAACTCCAATGACTTATCTAGGATATGGAGTTTACACTTATTCAATTGAATTACAAGCTGGTGCTCAAGTAGAATACCAAATCATTAATGGTAATGATTTTGCTTTTGCCGAAGCTGTTCCAGCGGCTTGTGGTGCTGATAATGGTTTAGGCGGATTTAACAGAGCTGTTGTAGTACCATTCGCTGATACTGTGCTTCCTGTTCATTGTTTTGGTGAATGTGATGCTTGTAGCGGATGTACAGACCCAATGGCTGTAGAATTTAACCCATACGCTGGTGCTGACAATGGCTCTTGTGCAACTCCAGTTGTATTTGGTTGTACTTATGCAGATGCTGACAACTATTTAGCGAGCGCAAATGAGGATGATGGTTCTTGTACATTTACCCTTGGTTCAGCTTGCCCATCAGACTTTAACAACGACGGAATTACAAACGCAGGAGACCTTCTCTTGTTCCTAAGTGATTTCGGATCTATTTGTGAGTAGGTGACGGTTATATAACCATGAATGTAGAAAGGAGGGGTCGACAAATCCCTCCTTTCTTTTTTAATTTTACTTGTTGTTCAATTTATAGTGTCTAAAAACAAGGCTAAAGCAGAAAAAATGAAACAAGGAATACTCTCTCTCATTTTAATCTTTACTTTCTCCCAAGCATTTTCTCAATGCGAACAACTTGTCTGGGAAGAAAATTTTAATGGCACTAGCCTTAATCTTCAAGATTGGGAATACCTTTATGGAGATGGATGCCCAAATCTATGTGGTTGGGGAAATGCTGAGCTTCAGCATTACACTGACTCTCCCAACAATGTTCAAGTTCAAAATGGTGTCCTAAAAATTACCGCACGCCGAGATATCGGTTCAAATCCAGAATACACTTCTGGAAGAATTAGAACCAAAGGCACAGCAACTTTCCAATCTGGAAGAATTGAAGCACGAATCAAAATGCCTATAGGTCAAGGTTTATGGCCAGCATTTTGGATGCTCCCAGAAGACTATGAATATGGTACATGGCCATTGTCAGGAGAAATTGATATTTCTGAAGTTCTAGGTCAAGAACCGAACATCTCACATGGAACAATACATTATGGAGCAAAGTGGCCATTAAATCAATACCAAGGGAACAGTATAAACCTTGGCGGATCAGCACTTCACGATGAGTTCCACACCTACAGTATTGAATGGGAACAAGATGTCATTAGGTGGTATCTTGATGGCCAGTTGTTCTCTGTAAAATCTGCAAATGACCTAGGTTCTTTTCCTTGGCGATTCGACCAAGACTTTCACATCTTATTGAACGTAGCCATTGGCGGAAATTGGCCTGGATATCCTAATGCAAGCACGCCTTTCCCTCAATCAATGGAAGTTGATTACATCAGAGTTTACGAACAACCTCAGAAAGCGATCGTGAGCGGACCAAAAAGTGTTTTCAAAGGTCAACAAGTGACATATGAGGTAAGTGATCTCACAAACAGCACCTTTACATGGAGCATTGACAATGGCACAATAGTTAACCAAAACACATCTTCGTGCACGGTTATTTTTAATCAAAGCGGGACACACAATATCAACGTCAATGTTTCTAATGGAAGTTGTAGCTCTGATCATTCATATAGCGTCATTGTTGGTGATGACTGTGGAGTTACAATCACGAACTTCGAAAATCGTTTTGGGGCACATTGGACCTTCTTTACTGGAGGCTACAACGACGTACAAACACCATCACCAAATGCCGTTAATAATAGTCCAAGCTGTGCTAGCTGGAATCTTGTTGGAAACAGCGACGACCGGATTACTTTAAGCACCAATCTCATTCAAGACGCAAGTGTTTTCAGCAACCAAGAACTTGTACTAGCGATGAAAATCCGCTCAAATGCCCCACAAGGAACCCAACTTGAAATAAAACTTCAAAACGAAAACATTTCTGGAACATCGATTAACAATGGTGTTCATTCAAACTACACTGGTACAACAGGACCAAGCAATGTTTGGTCTTGGGTCTACTTCACATTTAACAGTATGCCCAACTCTACCCTCAGCACCTCGATAAATCAAATGATGATTCGTCCCCTGAGCACACCTGGATTTCCTTACACAATAGCTTTTGACGACATCAGCATTTTATCTGGAAACTGCGTCCCTGCTCCAAACATACTCAGCGCGAACCTTGAAATTTGCAATGGAACAGCAAATAACGTCAGAATTACGGGGCCTTGGTGGAATTGGGATCCAAATGGAGGTCCGGTTGCCAGCAACAATGGTGATGGAACTTGGACGGTCAATTTCAACCCAGCCCCAACGGAGAACATGGAGTACCTGTGGGTAGTAGATGGAGTCCAAGAAAACCTCATCCAAGAGATGCAAAATGGAGGTTCATGCGCCCCAATTACAGACTTTGCTAACTATGCAAATCGTTTATGGGAGGTCGATTCAGGTGACATTAATGATTCCTTCCAACAGTGTTCTTGCGAAATAAGTGATTGCACCAACCCCAATGCCTCAAATTATAATTCTGCAGCTACAATAGATAACGGCTCTTGCTTATTCCCTGTTACTTTTAGTGTTGATATGAATCTTTATCAAAACCCATTTAACAACGTCTATATATCCGGGATTTTCAATAATTGGAGCGCCGATGCCAATCCTTTAACAGACAACAACAACGATGGTATTTGGGAAGCCACAGTAAACATGAGTCCTGGAAATCAGGAGTACAAATTTCAATTGGATCAATGGAGTGTTGCCGAGAATTTTAACGGTGGAGAACCATGCACCATAAGCTTTAACGAATTTGTAAATCGATTTTTTGTGGTTTCTACAAACAACAACAGCCCTGAATTGGTTTGTTGGAACACTTGTGAAATGTGCTCAACACCGCAAGTAACAGTAACTTTTCAAGTAGATTTAGCAAATGAGAATACCTCGCCAAACGGTGTTCACCTCGTGGGTGATTTTCAAGGATGGAGTCCAAGCGCAACGCCCATGACCTACCTCGGTTATGGAATTTACACCTATACCATCCAGTTAAACGCTGGCTCCAATGTGTTGTATTCCTTTGTAAATGGTGATGAGTTGATAGATCAGGAAACAATAAATGGCACATGTACTGCCGTTAATGAATTTGGTAATATCGTTAGGACCTTTAATGTGCCCCAACAAAATCAAACAATCCCCCTTAGTTGTTTTGGACTATGCAACGCTTGCATCGGATGCACGGATCCAATGTTCTTCAACTACAACCCATATTCAATATCAGACGACGGCTCATGCATTACGGGCATCGTGCTTGGCTGCACTTATAATCAAGCGAGCAACTTTCTTCCCCAAGCAAATCAAGACGATGGCTCCTGTGTATTCAACAGTACCTCATTTTGCCCGACCGATTTGAACAATGACGGCTTAACTAATGCTGCTGATTTGCTTATTTTCCTTGGAACATTTGGAGAGATCTGCAATTAAAACCAAATTACTAAATCACCATCGCTCAAGCACCGCAAGATGAATGTCTCAATTCACCGGCTACAACATGAAAACAAGCATAACGAAACAACAAGTATCATGCGATAACTGTTAAAACACTTAAGTTCAATTAGCCCAATCAATGATTAACTTGCATGAACAACTGAAAACAAGGGATTAAATGAAAAACACTTGAAACCTAGAAATCACCAAATGATGTAATCATGATGTAAGCTAATTCTAGCTATTCTAACTGATAGGGAATAACTTTATATCTTTCTTAACTCATGGTTAAAAAACATAATTATTAAATTAACATTTATACAATTACACAATGAAACAATTTTTACTTAGCGGTCTAGCTGCATTCGCAATGCTCTTTGCAAGTGCACAAGACATCGAGCTTTTAACGCTCACATTTGATGATGCAATATCAATCAATGCTTGGGAAGCAGCAGAAGATGCTGCAACTCCTGAGGCAGATCTAGCGTGGAACGAAACTGGC
>JAQWFN010000019.1 GCA_029238785.1 Flavobacteriales bacterium
TTCTCCACCTCAAAGGCTTTATTCATGAGGGTTTTGGAAATCGGGGTTGTTCACAAAGGAGGTGTCGGTAAGGGTTTTCAAAAAGGCAATGATGTCTAATTTTGAAACAGGAGGGAGCATCAAACCGCCTTCGGTATACTTCATGAATGGATCAACAGTAGGTGATGGAAGTCCTCCGCTGTTGTAGTGTTCTACAACCTCTTCGAGCGTGTTGAACCTTCCGTCATGCATATAAGGCGCGCTGAGCTCTACGTTGCGTAAGGTAGGCGTTTTGAATCGACCATAGTCCAAGGGATTACCTGTTACGCCACCCACTCCAAGGTCGCTAAACTCAGAATCTAAACCGTTGTTGTGCGGTAAATAATCGGTGAATTGAAGTCCGGCTTCACCATGGCAGTGAAAACAATCGGCCCCAAACTGCCCACCTTGAACAATATCCGGGTCGCCCCCTTCTTTTTGGAAGAGCTCGTAACCTCTAAATTCGGCCTCGGTAAAAATGTACTCTCCGCGTCGCCATTTGTCGAATTTAGAATTGGCGGAAACCATTGTTCTTAGAAATTGAGCCATGGCCTTAACTGCCCTGTCTTCGGTAATCGCATCATCCCCAAAAGCCGCCGCAAACTTGGCAGGGTAGAGGTCGGTATTCCGCAATTTATTCAAAGCATCTTCCCACGATTGATTCATCTCAATGGGGTTAGGAATGGGTTCGCGAAGTTGTTCTTCCAAGGTCAGTGCTCTGCCGTCCCAAAAATAATCCTTCGCCCAGCCCAAGTTTAATAGAGCCATGGACTGACGCGTTCCAACAGCTCCCGTAATTCCCACAGAAAATTGTGCAGGATCAGAAAAGGAATGTTCTGGGAAGTGACAAGATCCGCAGCTCATGGAGTTGTCGCCAGAAAGCAAGGGTTCCCAAAAGAGCAAACGGCCCAATTCAATGCCTTCCACCGTAGTTGGATTGTCCACCGGAATGTCCATGGGCGGAAAAAAGGGTGGAATCGTGATTTCGTAAGGCGTACCAAACACCGGAGTCTCACACTCTTCTGTATAGCCTTTCCGGCATCCTTGAGCGAGGATGATGAAAGCAAGAGTAATGATGACGGCGCTTATTTTCTTCATTTGTTCAAATTTACGAAAAGTGTCTCAAGGGAAATAACTTGGGTTTTGAAGCAATGTTTCGTCGCTAAGGGTATTTAAAAAGGCAATTAACTTACTTTTATCTTCCTCACTCAATTCAAAACCAGCTATTCTAGGGTCTTTGTTGATGTGATTTTCCCCACCACTGGCAAAAAAGCCGATCACTTCTTCGAGGCTTTCGAGGCTTCCGTCGTGCATGTATGGCGCCGTTAGGGCCACGTTTCGCAGGGACGGAGTTTTAAATTTACCGTGATCTTCTTGGTTAAGGGTGATGCGCTCTCGCCCGGCATCGGCATACTCGCTGTACAAGCCGATGTTGATGTAGTCGAAATTACTGAACAAAACGCCTGCATGACACGAAGCACATTTTAGTTCATCACCCATAAATAAAGCCATGCCTTGCATTTCTTCTTCAGTGAGGGTGAGCTCACCCAATAAGTACTGATCATACTTTGAATCAACACTCACCAAACTGCGTTCAAAAGCAGCCAGTGCTCGGGTGATGCTGTAAGGTGTAAGTCCTTGTTGAAAAGCACTCATGGATAATTCATGCAAAACAGGGTCTTGGTTCAGTTCTTCAGCAGCAAGTAAGATGTTGTGGTCCATTTCGTTTTCATCAGCAATAGGGGCGAGCACTTGGAGTTCAAGACTGGGAACACCGCCGTCTGCAAAAAGGCGAGGTGCATAGCCCACATTGGCCAAAGAAGGCGCGTTTCTTAAACCCGTTCTCCCTTCAATTCCGGTGCTGAGCGCTTGTCCGTCAGAAAAAGCCAAATGCTGTAAATGACAAGTAGCGCAGCTCACCAGTCCGTCTCTCGACAAGCGGGTATCGTGAAAAAGTAAGCGGCCAAGTTCCACGGCATCCACAGTTAAAGGGTTGTCTGCCGGAACCGGCATTTCAGGGAAGTGATTTGGTAAATGGAGTGCGTAAGGCTTGTTCTCGGGCATAATCAGCTCGTCTGTTTCGGGTTTGCAGGCCACGAACAGCAGGCTAAGGATGACGAAGATGTAGGCCAGTTGTTTCAATTCAATTCAATCGCTTCATTAAAGAGTGTCGTAAAACGTTCCGCTAGGGGAACATTTCCGCTGGTGTGGGTGATGTTGTCGCTGCCAATATCAATGGTGTCATTCTCATTAAAGAAGAAGCGCTCCACATGAAAATCGAGGTAACGCACTTCTGTTGCTTCATCGATGGTAAAGGGCTTTTCAAGAAAGTGCTCTCTGTATAGGAAGTCTTCTCCAACGTGGTAGGCCCAAGGGTCGAGAATCGGACTCATTTCGCCATCCAAATTGGCTTTTCCTTCCACTTTAGTGAAGATATATCCAGTGTTCCATGTCCAAAACATTCCCGCACTTCCATTCACAGAAAGCGGGTGGTTGCTGGCATATTGGGAGGGGTCTTGGTCTTTGTTCAATTCCTCAGGAACCCCAATTCCAAATTTAATTCCCTGGTAATCGCCCTTCTCGATGGTCCAGTTATACACTTTGTCTTGCGAAAAGTTGATGAGGTCGATGCCCTGCAAAGGCACTTCACTGCCGTCGGTTTTTACCGCTTTTATTTCAGCGATGTAGGTTTTGAAACCGTCAACACGAATGGTGTGACCAAGAACATCAGTATAAATTTCACCTATTGTAAAGTCGTTCCCATTGAAAAGGGCACGGGGCACGAGGCGAAGTTGACCTTCGAGTTCTTCATCCGTTTCTTTCGTGCATCGCGATTGCATTAAGGGAAAGACAAGAAGCAGCAAGAGATAGTGTTTCCAATTCATGTTGGGCAGTTTAGTTTGTTGGCTTGAAGATAAAGGCGTGCATCCCTGATGAGAGACACACGCCAATGTAATCATTCAAAATCAATAGTGGTGCTTTGGATGTTGTCTGCAATTCCGTTGGTGAGCTCTGAGGCGCCGTGGGTTCCAGATAGATTATCGAAAGCTACATTTAAAAACATGCTGTGGTAGTCAATGTTCATGTTGACGCTGTTGCTGCCCTCTTCAAGATCAAGCATCAACATGGCACTCATGTCTCGTCTGAGTTCATCCGTAGCCGCGTGAATGCTAAACGGCACCAAGTTTCCATCGCCAGCAATGTCGGCTCTTCCTTCCACTTTCAAAAACTTATACCCGGCGTCTGGGTTCCATCCCCAGTGCATTAGTGGGTCGTTCAAAGGGGCCAAGGCCAAGGTAGGGTCTTGGTGGTTGAGTAGGCTATCCAATCCAAACAAGAAGCTCAAATTGTGAACGTTTGTGAGGTTTGTAGCAGCAATTTCTATTGTATCCGTGCTGGCTGCAGAAAGAAGGATGGCTGTTTCTCCATTCTCCGTGTTGTCCATCATGTCGCTCATCACAAATCGTGAAAGATAAAAGCGCACTTCATCAAATTGAACATCAACGCCATCAATGTTGTACGTTGTTCCCAATTCAAAAGGAGCGTCTTGCCACTGGTGAACAGGGTTTACTTGAATGGTGCTTGTTGGAATCACAACTCCAGGGAGCGGCGTTACCATTTCTTCTGTTTCTTCGTCTTTTTTACAGCTGCTTAGCGCTAGTGCGATGAAGGCGAATAATAAGGTGTATGAAAGTAATTTTTTCATTCTTGTTTTTATTTTGCAATCATGTAGTTAAGACCAATTTGCACTTGAGCTACAGCAGGAATTTGAGTTCCTGTTTGGGCTTGTGCCATAATGCCTTGCCATGTTGCTTGTAGTGATACATTTTTAAATTGAATTTCCATACCGAGATTGGCAAATAAATAGCGTCCTCCGGTATTGTTTAATACTGTGCCATCTTCTTGGTCTACAGTTAATTGTTCAGCGTAAACCCCTACAAAAGGCAGGAGGCTTCGTTCCTCATTCCCAATAATAAGAAAGTGTTGCCAAGAGGCGCTCATAACGTGTCCGTGCAGATATCCCGACAAATTGCTGGTGTTTCTTCGTCCCATTCCATTAATCAGCACTCCAAAGCGTTTGTACTTCGCCATGTACTCAAATTGAGCAAGGAAATCATAACTGCCCGTTCCTGCTTGTAAGTCGTGATCTAGCGCCACACCTTCGTGTTGAAGCTTCGTTGCTCCTAAGGGGAATTTAAGGCCAAAACCACATACGAGTCTGTGCCTAAAGTTACTTTGCGAAGCGTTTGCTTTGCTGATCAGGGGTGCATAACGGGCCATCAACACCGGGTCGCCAAAGCCGCTTGAGCTTCCTGCATCCTTGCCGTTGATGGTGCGTTCGCGCTGAACGATTGGGAGCATACCGAATACCGACCAACGTTCATTAATTTGGTAGGACCCTCGGAGCTCGTAAGTGGCGAATAGTTCTTTGTATTCGTCGCCAATAAAGACCGCTTCTTCTTCCTCTAAATGCTTCGCGAGTGATTGTGTTTGAAAAGGTTCAAGCCTACCTTGATGCAGCCGAGAACGATGCCAAAAGCCCAAACGATGATTGAAATCATAGGGCCGGATGCCTTCGAAAATGCTGCATACGTCACAAGCGTATGAATAAAAAGGAAGAACAAAGAGGCCCAAAATAAAGAGCTTCTTCATTGAATTTTATCATGTAGTTTGAAATAAATCAGATCGATTTAAATCAGCTCGGGAGGGAAGTCGATGTTTCGGTGAATGCCATCGCGAATGCTTTCTTGGCAGCAAAAGCACTTTGCCTTTTCGGTAAAATCATTGCTCGTGCTTTCAGAAGGAGAAACAGGTGCAATCCAATCCCAATTGACCCATTGTGGAAGTTCTTGCTGCTGGTCGATGGGCTTCTCCGCTTTTTCAAGCGCATCATTCAAATAACACTTTCCTTTACAGCAGGAATCGGGAATATCTTTCTCAACACACAACTCGGTAGCAATACGTTCTTGGTTCAACTCAAAGTGCAAAAGCACAAAGCTAGTTGCCAATTGCGAGAAGCAAATGCTCAGAATACTGCCGATAAGAAGGACGTGTTTTACCCCACAAAGGTAGAATATTGCTAACTTGCTTCAACTTTATTTCTGAGATAATGACCACCCTTTCCGACAAAAAATTTCTTGTTTATCGCGCTTCCGCGGGTTCTGGTAAAACATACACCTTAGTGAGCATGTATATTTTGTGCTGCCTTGAGAAATCCAATGCCGATTATTTCAGACACATTCTCGCCATCACTTTCACCAATAAGGCCGCTGGGGAAATGAAGAAAAGGGTGATGAAGTACCTCGAAGAAATCCCACAAGGAAAACATGCCGAGATGCTCCAGTTTTTTGTTGAGCAAACAGGGAAAAGCGCGGAGGAGCTGAAATCACAATTGCAGGCCATTCATAAAACCATGCTGCACCGTTATGGTGAGGTGAGCATCATGACCATCGACCGTTTTGTGAACAAGCTGATTCGAAGTTTTTACAAAGACTTGGGCTTGGATGCCGATTACCGCATCGAGCTCGACCAGGCAAGAATTACAGGTTCTGCGGTAGATCAGCTCTTGAGCAAGGTAGGTGAAGATGCCTTGCTCACAAATATCTTAGAGCACTATGTAAGTGATCTGGTGGAAGACGAGAAAAGCTGGAAAGTAAAAACGGTACTCGACGATTTTGCGGGCAACATCTACAAAGAAAGTGTGCAGTCCTTTCTCGATCACATGCGCGAAAAGTCGCCTTCGAGTTTACTCGCAGCTCAAGGAGAAGTAAAAAAAGACATCGCCAAGCAAATCGCCACCTGGAGATCGCTTGCAGCAAGTGCTTTTGAGATCATCAGAAAGCACGGCGTTGAACACTGTTATAACAGAAACTCCTTGCCCAAATACCTCCGAGCAGTAGCCGATGGAGATATAAAAATGCCTTCGCCCTCACTCTTAAAAGAATTTGAAAATGGCGAATTTGTAGTTCCTCAAAAGATCACTGGATTAGATCGAGAACGAACAGAAGAAGCCGCTGCAGCGCTTATTGATGCCTTTGGCGAACTCATGGAGTCAATGAGTGAAGAAGAGGTGGGTGCGCACCTCCTGCTGCAACGTTTGAGTAAGAAGATTTACCAAATGGCTGTGCTTTCACAACTCGAAAACGAGGCCAAGAAATATCAAGAGCAGCAGAATGTAAAGACCTTTTCCGACCTCAATGCGATGATTTCAGATTTGGTGCGGAACAACCCAGCTCCCTTCGTTTTTGAACGTATTGGTCAGCGTTACCACCACTTCCTCATCGATGAATTTCAAGACACCTCGATTGTGCAGTGGCAAAACTTGCTCCCGCTTTTTGAAGAAGCCTTGGCTGGTGGTCATTTAAACCTCATTGTGGGCGATGGAAAACAAGCCATTTACCGTTGGAGAAACGGCGATGTTCAGCAATTTCAAAACATGCCCAAGTTGGTCGACCCCAATCCCACGCCCGACATGCGCGCTCGGGAGCAGGTGTTGAAAATGCACCATGAAGACAAGTACCTCGAAACCAACTACCGCTCTCATGCGCAGGTGGTTGAATTCAACAATGCACTGTACTTGGCATTGGCTGAGCATTTGTCTGATGATTTTAAATCGATTTACACCAAGCAAGAGCAGTTGGTAAACCACAAGAATGAGGGTTTTGTACAGCTCAATGGTGTCTTTGGGAAAACAGTGCCCGAGCGAATGGAAATGCGTCACCAACAAATGATCGAAAGTGTCCATCGTTTGAAATCGGCCGGAGTTGCTTTGAACGACATCGCCCTTTTGTTCAGAACAAATAAAGAAGCCGCCGCTGCTGCAAATGCCCTTTTGGAAAACGGAATTCAACCCATCACGGAAGAGAGTTTGTTGCTGCAAAATCACCCTGGGGTGCATGCGGTAATGAGCTTTTTGGGCTTCTTGGTGAACCGAAACGACGATCGGGCCAAGGTGCAGTTCATCAGCTCACTTTCACAGATGGGAAACGCTTTGAATGAGCTGGAGGTCTTTGAAAAATACACGGTTTTCACCAAACACAGCAAGCCAAAAGGAAGCGATAGAATTCGTTCGCACTTCGACTTACAGACTTTCCTCGATGAGCAAATTCCGGCACTGAATCAAGCCGGCTTGGCAGACAAACAGCTCTATGAGTTGATTGAGTTGCTCTTAAGTGTTTTGGGCGTTTACGAAAAGGCACCGGCCTATGCGGAAGCACTGCTGCAATTGGTTTTGGATTACAACGCGCAAGATCAAGAAGGGATTTCCGGACTTTTAAAGCACTGGGAATTGAAAAAGAACAAGGCCAGCATTCGTGTTACTGAAGGCAGTGAAGGGGTTCGTTTGTTCACGGTGCACAAGTCGAAAGGACTGGAGTTTCCTTACGTGATTTACCCCATGGCTTTTAGCTCTTGGTGGGATGTGCGGGGCGATTTGCCCATTCATTTGGACAAGCCCATTCACGGACTCCAAAAAGCGCTTTTACCCGCGAAACAAGGCATGGGCGGATCGGCCATTCAAGCGCAATACGACCTCGAAGCAGAACGCTTGCTCCTCGATGAATTGAACACCACCTACGTGGCCACCACGCGCGCTGAAAAAGGACTTATTGTGATTTTGGAATTGAAAGACGATCAAGCCAAAGGCACTTCAGGGCGATTTAGGATTCCGGAGATGGTTTTTCATTGGGCGAAGGAGCGTTTTGCCGACTTTCAAAAGGATTATCGCGTGGTGATAGGGGAAATTCATCCCAAGGAGAACAAGGAAAAGCATCAGCCAGAAAAAAATGAAAGCCCCAGAAAGCACATTTTCGAAAGAGGTCCGCTTTCTGAACGCTTGAAACTCGCTTTCGATAAGGATTTACGTTTGCTTCGCGAAGGAAAATTAAATGCCCAAGAAATCGGGAATGAGGTGCATTTCGGACTAGCCCAAGTAAAGGACTTGAGTGAATTTTCTGCTTATAAAAGTCGGGAATTTCCTTGGGTAAGAATGGATGAGGACGATTGGAAGAAGATCCTCGAGCAGATGGAAAACGTGCTCCATCATCCCAAATGCAAAGAATGGTTTTCAAAAGATCATCGAGCCATTGTGGAACGAAGTTTAATTACTCCGGAAGGCGAAGAATTACGACCAGACCGTGTGGTTTTCATGGAAGATCACATCGCCATCATTGATTTTAAAACAGGCGCGAAGAAAACCAGTCACGAAAAGCAAATTCGCCAGTACATTAAAGCTTTGGAGGCACTCGAGGAGAAAGCAATTCGGGGCTTTTTGGTGTATTCAGATGAAATGGTGGTGGAAGAAGTGAGCAGAGAAGAAGGTCAAACAAGTCTGTTTTAGGACCATAGAACCTTAATTTTTAGGAGATTTTATTCTTGAGCAACTTGTATGAGAAGCCTTCATGGAATATCTTTCGCACACCTAAATCCTTATCATGCACAAGGCTATACTCCATACGCTCCTTTTGGGGCTCTTTACTATTGCAACAAATTCAACTTTTTCTCAAAAAGTACTTCCTGAATGGGAATACAACAGAGAAGCCACTTTCCCTCAAAATAGAGCAGCGGCTTGCGCACCAGCCACTGCGCTTAGAGATTTGGAATGGAACAATGTGCGTGCTTTAATTGAAACGGGAGGATCGCTTTGGCACGACAGGGCGGTAGGAAGAGGTTCTTACGAAGTGCCAAAAGGTGGAGGAGTTTCTGTGATGTATGGAGGCGCTTTGTGGTTGGGAGGGATTTCTCCAGATCAACAGTTAAAAATTGCGGCGGTGCGCTACCGTCAAAGTGGAAACGACTACTGGCCTGGTCCGTTGACCAACGACGGAAGTGCAGAGGTAGATGAAGCCACTTGTGAGCAATACGATCGTTTTCACATGTCCTTGAGGGCTGATGCCATTCGCCACCGTCAATATCACGATTGCTTGAATGATCCCACTTGCGACCTCGATGAAGAATTCCCGGAGGGCTATTCGTATCCCAGCTCATTTGATGACTATCCCGCCCACGGAAATGTGGCCTTAAACCAAGACTATTACCTCGCACCTTTTAAAGATTATGATGAAGATGGTGCCTATAACCCAAATGCCGGAGATTATCCGTGGTTTGATTTTACGGGTGAAATCAATTGTGCTGAGCGAAGAAGAGACGATGCCGTTCCGCTCTTTGGCGATCAAAACTACTTCTGGATTTTTAATGATAAAGGAAACGTTCACTCCGAATCACAAGGAGAGCCTATTGGTATGGAGATTCGTGCCCAAGCCTTTGCTTTCTCCACCAATGATGAGGTGAACAACATGACCTTTTACAACTACGTTCTCATCAACCAAGGAACCCAAACACTCACAGAAACCTACTTCGGAAAGTGGGTGGATTGTGATTTGGGCGGACACGTAGATGATTACGTGGGCTGCGATGTTCAGCGTGGTTTGGGTTATGCCTATAATGGAAATGCTGTGGATGAGCCCTCATCAGTTTCTGCTGGTTATGGCGCCAATCCACCAGCCTTTGGGGTTGACTTTTTTGAAGGGCCGTACCAAGACTCGGATGAGCTAGACAACCCGCTCACTACCAACTTCTCCGATGCCATCGATTCTTTAGGAATCCCATACGCCGGTATTGGAATTGGATATGGCGATGGCGTAGTGGACAACGAACGCTTTGGAATGAGAAAATTCCTCTACCACAACTTTGGAACGGGAATCAACGGTTTACCAAATCTTGCCTTAGAGCATTATAACTACTTGAAAGGTTTCTGGAAAAACGGACAACGCATGAGCTACGGAGGTGATGCCTTGAACCCAGGTTCGGGTGCTGATCTCACCATCCCCGCAGACTACATGTTCCCCGGAGATACCGACCCAGTAAATTGGGGTACCGTGGGAATTCAAGTGGATCCGTGGACAGAGCAAATAGCAGAAAACCCACCGGGCGACCGCCTTTTCATGCAAAGTGCTGGTCCGTTTACCCTCGAACCGGGCGATTACAACAACATTACCGTTGGGGTAGTTTATGCAAGAGCTACTGCCGGAGATCCCTTCGAGTCGGTAGAGCTTTTGAGAATTGCTGATGATAAAGCACAGGCCCTTTTCGACAACTGTTTCGAAATTGTTTCTGGTCCGGATGCCCCCGACGTGAGCATTCAAGAGCTCGACCAAGAGGTGATACTTTACCTCACCAATGACAATGCCATCAGCAACAATTTCAAAGAAGAGTACATCGCCTTTGACCCCGCTATACCGGGTGTTCTTGAAGATGGAACAACACTCGATTCTTTGGAGCGATCGTTCACTTTCCAAGGATACCAAATTTATCAAGTGGCAGAAGCTACCGTATCGCCAACCGAATTAAACGACGTTGATCTTGCTCGATTGATCGCCACAGTGGATATCAAAGACAGCATTGATGTCGTTGTTGATTACGAATTTAATCAAGAAATGGATTTGCCCGTGCCCGTCTTGAAAGCACAAGGGGAAAACGAAGGCGTAAGGCATTCGTTTAAGGTAACAAGTGATGCTTTTGCTCAAGGAGATGCGCGATTAGTGAACCACAAAACCTACTACTTCATTGTTTTGGCTTACGGTTATAACAACTACCGAACTTTCGATCCAGTGACAGGACTTGGTCAAGACAAGCAATTTAAAGCCTCAAGAAAAGCGGCTAGTGGTTCGATTAGGACTTACTCGGCCATTCCTCACAAACCAGCGGTTGAGAACGGTGGAACTGTTTCTAATGCCTCTTACGGCGACGGTGTTCAGTTGACCCGTTTGGAAGGACGTGGAAATGGGAACAACGACATGCTATTGACTGCAGCCAGTGAGCGTGAAATTTTGGAGAACGTTTATGTTGATGCGGTGACTTATGAAGCTGGTCGTGGACCAGTGAACATTCAAGTGGTGGATCCTCTGAACGTGCCTTCAGCTGATTTCGAGTTGAGATTGGCTCCAGATGATGCTGATATCGAAGATGCTGATACGGCCTTCTGGCAAATTACCAACCTCACCATGTTGCTTGATGCAGATCCAGACAACGATATTCAAGCAGTGAAAACATCGAACAAAGCCATCAATGTTTTGAACGAAGAACTCTTGCTCGATTGGGGACTCTCCATCACTTGGGAGCAGTACTTCTACCCGAACAATGGCGACTTTACTGAGTTTATCAACGCTGAAATTGAATTCAAAGACTCGTCTCGTCCTTGGTTACAAGGCGTACCAGATCAGGAAGGCTTTACTGAGCTCAACTGGATTCGTGCCGGAACGCAGGAGTCGGATCCAGAAAACGAAGCTGAGGTAGTATTTGACGACCTTAAGCCGGGTGCTCCTTTGGATGAAACAGAAGAGTACGAAGGTGTACTTGGCGGAACTTGGGCACCTTACTGCTTGGTTTCTTACACCGACGAAGTTACACCGCTTGGTGCTACAGAATCTGTATTGATGCCAATGGTGGCTCCAACCATCGAAGACCTTTCTGGAGATATCTCTTTGAACTCTAACGTGAGCGGTTTGAACAACGTTGATGTGGTACTCACCAGCGATAAGTCGCTTTGGACCCGTGTTCCAGTATTGGAAATGCAGGCCAACGTTGACCTCGCTCAAGATGCTGATGGTGACGATAGTACAGACCCAGAGAAGATGCGTTTGAGAAGACACCCATCTGTGGATAAGAACGGATTGTGGAATTCATCGCAGCCGGGTTACAACCAAGCAGAAGCTACCTTGAACGGAGCACAACCGATTGGTATGGGTTGGTTCCCAGGGTATGCCATCGACCTTGGTACAGGAGAGCGTTTGAACATGGCCTTTGGTGAAGACTCTTGGTTGGGTGCAGACAATGGTAAAGACATGATCTGGAACCCATCATCTAGACTAACATCGAACCTCGGTTCTACTGTTTATGCTGGTGGCCAGCACTGGATTTATGTATTCAAGAACAACCAACGTGAAGAAGGTAACGACACCCGTATGCCAGCGTACGATGAAGGAGCTTATGCTTACAGCGCATTGGAAAGTGATTTCTCTGCAACGCAGCAGCGTCGTGTGTTTAGAGCATGTACTTGGGTAGGTTCAGCATTGGTGAACGACGACTTCCCACTCTTACCAGTGAGCGAAGGTTTGATCCCGAACGAATGCAGAATCAAGCTCAGAGTGAACAAGCCTTATGCGAAGTACTCTCCAAGTCAGATTGATGCTGAGGAGTATGGAAACGACCAGAACTTCTGGAATCCCTTCTACACCTTCTCAACAAGAGGGGTAGCCACGCAGGTGAACAGCAACCCTACTTTGGTTGATGTATTGGATGAAATCAACGTCGTTCCAAACCCATACTACGCTTACTCTCAATACGAGACCAGCAAGTTGGATAACCGTGTGAAGATCACCAACCTCCCAGAGGAGTGTACCGTAACGATCTACAACATCAGCGGAACCTTGGTGCGTCAGTACAGAAAAGCAGATCCTTTGACCTCATTGGATTGGGATTTGAAAAACGAACGTAATATTCCAATCGCTGGTGGTGTTTACATCATCCATGTGGAAGTTCCTGGAGCAGGTGAAAAAGTGCTCAA
>JAQWFN010000059.1 GCA_029238785.1 Flavobacteriales bacterium
GCTTGTGAATGCTATGTAAAAGACTGAGCTTCCATCACCCAGAAAAAACTAAACCTCAACGTGATAAGTTGGCTATAAACCCGCTGACTGAGACTGTATTGTTCAAAAATGCTGTGTGATTGAAGCGCTCATTTAAATAGGATTTATCTTCTTCATCAAGGCTCAATTCGTTTTAAAAGCTATATTTCCTTATGCCCACAAATCACTTTAACATTCAAGGTTTAAGTCAGGACGAAGTGCTAAAGTCCCGAGAACAGTTTGGGGAAAACACCTTCGATTTCAAAAAGGAGAATGGGGTATTGGACATCCTCAAGCGCACCTTTGTTGATCCCATGGTGATTTTATTGCTCGTAGCTGCCTTTATCTATTTTCTTAGTGGTGAAGTTGGTGATGGTATTTTCTTGTCCGCAGCCATTGTTTTCATCGCTTCCATTTCGCTCTATCAGGATTCGCGAAGCAAAAATGCCTTAGAAAAGCTGAAAGACCTATCCCAGCCCCAGTGCAAGGTGATTCGAGATGGAAAAGAGGAAGAAATAAAGAGTGAAGCCTTGGTGATGGGCGATTGTTTAATTGTGGAAGAAGGCACAGCCATTACGGCAGATGGCGTGATTATTCACTCCAATGACTTTTCAGTGAATGAATCCATACTTACTGGAGAATCGCTATCTGTTTTTAAAGACAAAACACACGAAGATCCTTACATATACAGCGGAACAAGCGTAGCCAGTGGTTTGGCCATAGCACGCATTAGCGCCATAGGGAAGCAGACCCGACTTGGTAAGATAGGCACGAGTTTAGAAAGCATCAGTGAAGAGAAAACACCCTTAGAGCAACAAATCGCCAATTTCGTAAAGAAGATGGCCATTGCAGGGGCTGTTGTTTTCCTCATCGTTTGGGCAATCAATTACTCCCATTCGGAAGATTTTTTAACCAGTCTTTTGCAATCGCTCACCTTGGCCATGAGCATTTTGCCCGAAGAAATCCCCGTTGCTTTTACCACCTTTATGGCCTTAGGGGCTTGGCGATTGATGAAAAAAGGCATTGTTGTTAAGCAAATGAAAACGGTGGAAACCTTGGGCAGTGCTACCGTCATTTGTACCGATAAAACCGGAACAATTACTGAGAAGAATAAACTCCATCTAAGCGCTATGAATCACGTATTTTCGGTCCAGATCAATGGTCTTTGCCTCTCCCCTCGCCCCTGTTATGAGGTAGTTTTGAGCCAATTCTTCACCAAGAGCTCGTTTGATTTTACTGTTGATTCTTGAAATTTTTTCGCTTGCACTATTTTCAAGAGGATCGCACAATTGATCTACCGATTTTTTAATTTGTTCGTTATTCAAAACCACTGAGAGTTCTTGATAATTCTGATAGATTTCATTGTAGTGCTCCTCATCGGCAAGTTCATTGAGCCTCACTCCTTCCGGATGGTTCAAGAAGAACAAATACAAGGTGCGTTCAAGCGGATTGAGCTTCAATTCCAAGTTGCCCAATTGAACAAAGTGGATGTTCTTGTTCCTCCCGCTGATTTTCAATTCACTTGGTTTGCGTTCAATCGTGTACCTTGATTTGAAGAGCAATTGCTGACGAATGCTCTCTAAAATACTCATCAACTGAAGGTAATGTGCCGCTACTAATCGACCGTCATTGATGGCTTCTTTGATATCGTCCATGCAATCAGAACAACAATCTGCCGTGCGCATTTTCATGTTGATGTCGCGCTTGTTGATGCAGAGGTCCATCAAACAACCTTTTGTTTCTTCATGAACTGCTTTGAGCACGTTTTCCATATTCTGGTAAACAAAGGATTGAAGCAAGTCGCTCGCTACTAAAAAAGCAATGGGATAACGCTGATCGCTCTCGATGAAGTAATCCCAATGATCGCAGTGGATGTAATGGTTCTTGTATTCATTACCGAAAGAGAACCAATTGAGTTCGTTTCGCTCCCTCGTGAGAAAGAAAAATGGGGCAGCACCTGGAACTTCACACTGCTGCTTTTTTCGAGCTATTTGATTCAACAGCGTTTTCCAAGCCACACCAGGTGGGAGTTTCTTTTCGAATTCTTCTTCATTGAGGGGGTAAGCATAATTTGCACTTATAGAGTAACAAACTGGCCCCTCATCATGCTCCGCTGCCACGAATTCTAAGGGGCCGTCTTGGGTATTCAACAAGACCAGTATGTCTTGAAACAGTTCCGTATGAATATCATCATTGTAAAGGTGAATGAGCATAATGAGGTGTGTTAGGTGATGTTATGAACAAATAAAGCGAATTAAAAGTGAAAATAAAAAAGGCGTGAGATCTGCACTCACGCCTTTCAAAGCTTGAGATGAACTTATCTCATCTTCTCTTGCTCATTTTCTTGGCCATGATGGCATCCATTTCATATCCCATGTAATCGGCACTTTTGTTCATTTCCATCTTGCTCATGGAGTAAGCATAATCGCGTGAAACACCAATATTATCAGCAATGGTATTCGCATCGAAATCAGCACCAATAAAACGGAAGTTCCAGTCTCCACTGTTTTCCAACCCACGTATGAGCATTTTTACATTGCGCGCTGTAAACTGCAGTGAAGCATTTTCGAAACCGTCGGTCAATACCATAACCACAACGCTGGCGTCTTTATGCTCTATTTCTCGCTGGTATTGATCTTGAAGCGCCAAACAAGTGAGTGAGAAAGCATCCCAAAGCGCGGTACTCGCTCTTGGAACATAGTCTTCGATTTGCACGGGGCGAATCATTTCAATCGGTCGCATTTTCCAAATGGTATTGATGTCATGCGCATCACTAAAATCTACAAGTCCCATTTGGTATTGCTCTTCAGGGTTCTTTTCTGCTAGTGCTTTGACCATAGCAATTTGTTCGTTCAAAGAATCAATGGTGGCTTTTCTGCACGAGTTCATGCTCCCGCTTGCATCTAAAATAATCTGGTAGTAGGTGTTTGATGTTTTTGTTGACTTTTTCATGATGTTGAATGTTTTAATCAAGCCAATCACCATTGATTGACCCTGCAAACATATCTCTGGTTTCGCCGAGACGACAGTCTTTGCAAGCTTGCAGAGAATGGAATTAAAAAAGGAATTGGGGCAAATTCGCCCTCATCTATTTCACCCCAATCCAATTTCAAAAGCCAATCATTAAAACCATCATTATGAGAGAAAAACAATTTCAAGCTACTAAACACGGAAACATCATGCAGGAGATCTACCCCTATTGGAACGGCTACACTTGGGTGTTCGATGATGAAAGCGTAAACCTACTTGCAGAACCTTTTGTGCTGGGAATGGACCTGATCATCAGCAATGCTTTAGCACGCCTAGGCATCTTGGAAGCGGCAAAAACAGGATTCAGGTTAAGCTTTTCAAACATGGCTTTTCCCGGCTTTGAGAGTGAATTATTATTTAATCGGCATGAAGCAGGTGGCGCTTATTACGACGAAGTGAATACCAATGAACAAGGCTGGTTATGTCCTGCTTTATTTCTTTATTATAAGGAAGCTCCGCAAGCTATTTTCGCTAGGTATGCTTTGAAGTGAGCAAAAAAAAAACGGACAAACCACTTTAGATTTGTCCGCCTTACTTAACCAAACTTATATGGAACATGAAGTCCATAAAAGTGCGTTCATTCGGATGTTTGAGTTTGCAATTTTAAAGGTTATTAAACGCGGACATGCTCAAATTTCGATAGACGGCAACATTCAGCCGTTAATTGGTTAAAAATCAAAAAAGGTAAACCTCAATACAATTTCCTGAAACTGCACGAGCGGCATCAAAACAGAAAGCGACAAAAGGATATCCTTTTGTCGCTTTCATAAAATAAACTTAGATGATAGTTTAATTGAATAATTCCTGAAGCTTAATGAGGCAATTTATCTCGAAGACGGCCATAAACGAAGGTGCCAAACATCGCTGCTGCTATCACAATGAGAATGCTCCAGAAGCCGGCTCCAACGAGGGTGAACATGGGTCCAGGACAAGCGCCTGCCAAAGCCCAACCCAAACCAAATATGGAGCCTCCAATCAAGTAACGAGCGATGCCTTTGTCTTTTGGAAAAAACTTGATCTCTTCGCCAAAAAACGACTTCATTTTAAAGCGTTTCATCGATTGTACCATGATGACACCAAGCGCCAATGCACTACCGATGATGCCATACATGTGAAAAGCTTTGAATTGGAACATTTCATAGATTCTGAACCAAGAAGCCGCTTCCGATTTATACATGGTGATTCCAAAAATGATTCCGATAAGTAGGTATATAATGCTGCGCATGCTTAAAAATTAAAATTCGTTACAAAATTGATTTGTTGATAGTTACTCACGTTGTACACTTCATCTGGAGTGGACTCGTGAAGGTTTTGTTTGGCGACATAAAGTATGGCCATATCCAGACCTTCTAAAAAACCGTGGAAGTGATAATTGAGTCGGGCATTGAGCTGTACATAATCGTCAATGCCATATTTATTAAAACGTGGATCATCTTTTTCTGCTCCGAAAATTCCAGTGCATTCAATGATGGTTTCCAAGGCTTTCTTTTTGAATCCTTGTTGATAGCGAAGCGTAATCACATCTACATCTCCAAGTCCTTCTAATCGCGAACGTGAAATGGAGGTGTAGAATTGATCTCGTCCTAAGACCTTCGGAAATAAAAATCGTCCCGTATCAAAGGCATGGGTATAAGCCACACTCCACTTCGCTTTGGCCATTTCCTTACAAAGTTGAGAGCTCACTACGGTTCCCAATTCTTCGTGGTGCATGTATTGCTCCTCTACTAGATGTGTTGCTTTCACTAAAGGCACCTGAAGGAGTCCTTGTATTCCAAAACTCCAAGAGTCCTTATGCAGTGCTGTTTCGATCCAGGAAGAGTTGTGAATTCGGTCTAAGTACCAGTTGTAGAACTTCAAATCGATGTGTTTCCACTTCTTTTGGTAATCCAGCACCAAAGCTCCGCGCGAGTGGGTTTCTTCGTGATAATCTGCTGGTGTTCCATGAATGGTAGTTCCATTGTTTACGAGACCAATTGCATCATTAAAATTGTACCACTCTACGGTGCTTCTTGGCGACACTCCGTGCAAAGCAGATAGCTTCAAACTTTGCTGATGGGCCAAATCCAATTCAATGCTCGCTCCTTTAAACACGAAAGGCTTCATTCTTCCATCGCTCTCATTGATGAGCGGGGTATCACTGAACTCAAACTTCCCCAAACTGGCTTTACCTCCTTTGAAGAAATACGTAATGTAAAGTTCCTCTAGTCGGTCAAGATCTTTGAAGTTGTTTAAATCTTCAATATCATAGAGCTCGTGTTCCCACTTGGAAATACCACTTGTTGTTGGATCTGCCTCGTTAAGGTCGGATGAAAAGGTTTGATAAGTAAACAAGCCCTTCACGCCAAACTCAAATCCTTTGTAGCGTTGGGTGGTCATGGCTATGGCCCCGCCTGTAGCATTCGAGTAGTAATCTTTCAGTCCACCTTCATTGATGGTACTCATGAAGTAGTTCCTGACGTGTCCGTGCAAGTGCGCTTGAGTAAAGATATCTACGAAAGCACTCACTTCCTTGTGGCCACTATCGTGATGCGCATCATTTACCAACCCATGGTGTTGTGCTTGGGCTAGGCCCATCACCCCGAAAAAGAAAAGTATGCTCGCAAGAACCTTCATCTTCAGAAAATCAAGGGGAATATAAAATGAATCATGGTGAGGCCGCCCAGGAAAAAGCCAATAACGGCAATCAAAGAAGGCAATTGCAAGTCGCTCAAGCCGGAGATGGCATGACCAGAAGTGCATCCACCTGCATAACGTGCACCGAAACCTACGAGGAAGCCTCCGATGATTAGAATCAGCCAGGTTTTAACTGAGCTGAGTGCGCTCAAATCGAACAATTCGCTGGGCAAATAGGCCTGGCCTGCACTTTCGAAGCCTTTGTTTTGAAGGTCGCAAACCACGCTTTCAGCAATTTGAACACCTTCGCCATTCGATAAACCGTAGTGTGCAATGGCTCCGCCTATTACTGCTCCAAGCACAACCATGAGGTTCCAGCGCTGACTTTTCCAATCGAACTTGAAAAACTCCGCTTTTTTATCGGCTCCACAAATCGTACACATCGTTCTGAGGTTTGCCGACATTCCAAAATTCTTCCCAACCATAATGAGTAAAAACATCACTAGGGCAATCATTGGTCCTGACACATACCAGGGCCACGGTTCATAAATCCAATCCATCTCGTTTTTTTATTTGGTGCTGCAAAAATGGGGGAAATCGTGGAAGGGTATGGTAACCTATGTTACATCAGTGTGTTTTTTTGTGGTGAAGATGTTTTGTTTATTAAGGGGATGTGAAGGTTTCAGCGCTTGATCTTGATAGCGCGAGGGTTTAGGTTGCTTGCGCAAGGGTTTATTCGATGGCGCGGGGTGGTTAGGTTTGGGGATGGTGTGTTGGGGTGGCATCATTTTGCGGATGCGATGGGTTGTTGAAGCTCGATTTTATTTTTTTATCATTTTCACTTTTCCATCAGGGTTGTCAATAAAGAAAGTAATTCTTTCAATTGCGGTTGAAGTACAGACTTCATCAGATATTAATTCAACATTTAATGTGATGGTGTCTCCTTTTGTTTCAATGTTTCCGTCATATTCCCCACAAGCGTTGAGCTCCTCCAAATAGGAAACATAAATGATGTCGTTAAGGTAGTTGATGTCGATTTTCTCCTGATTGACGGCTTCTTCAAGATCAGCATAGATATCATCTCCAAGTTCAGACAGAAACATTGTTTTAAAACCAAGCAATTTTTGGTTTTTGGCTGGGGCCGGTTGTTCTTGATCCATCTTCATCGGGCCACAAGAAGTGACAAGAAAAAAAGAAATCAAGATGTGAATTAGCTGTTTCAAATTAAATTGTTGTGAACGGTCTCGGCTATGAGTAGTTGCGTGGTTTAGCTGTTAACTTTGCAAGTACACACCAAGCTGAAAATCCGCGAGGATTTTCAGAAGTAGGCGAGAACAAGCAATTACTTATAGCCATTGTTGGCAAACGTTATTTTATAATTATTCTTTTATAAATTTAGTTGTAATACCATTATCAAATTTTAAGAAATATAAGCCGTTTGTAAAATTTCTAATATCAATTTTTTCTTTGTTAGAAATTATTCCTCTTTTTATTTCTTGTCCTATTTGGTTTATTATCAAATAACTTTCAGTTGATTTTAAATTCGAAACAATAATAAAATTTGAGCTAGGATTTGGGAATAAAGAAAGTTTATTTTCAAAATTTAAGTCATCAATAGATAATGTGCCATTTGACAATGAAAAGTTGTCTATAATATTCCAGCTACCTAATGTATTAGTATTTTTTTGCATTACAGTCAAATACAAACCGTTATTAGGAGCTGTAAAAGAAAACTGAAAAGATGACCATTGACTAGCTATTGTGACCGCTTCGTAAATTTGAGTTCCAAATGTAGTATTCTGATCAGAAATGCCTATGACAATATTACCTTGTGAACCAAAATCAGTTTGCGAATATGCATCAAACGTTAATGTATAATTTTGACCATTTATAAGAGTTTGTGAAAGTTCGAAAGAAATGCCCTCATCTGCGTTACCTATTCCAACAGCATAAATTCCATCAGTAATATTTGGGACAAAACAATTTGCTATGTGAATATCAACGCCATTATTTCCAATAGATTTTATATTTGGCATATATGAATTAAATTGAGTAACTGTATTATTATAAGTACAGCTATTTGGTGCAGTATTAGTTTCAAAACTTCCATTTAGGATTGACTGAGAGTTACAGATTGAACTAATTGTAATTATTAAAGCGAGAAAGTAATATTTTTTCATTTGTTAAATTATTTAATTATTAATATTCGGTTTTAATGTTTGCCAACTATTATATATCCTCACCCTTCCTCCCCAATAACATCCTATAAAACAAAAGCTAAACGGGCATTCAAATGAACATCTGAAAGGTATGCCATTTACAGCATATCATCAAACACCTTCTAAAGTTATTGAATCGACTAAGAAGCCAAATGGACCATTATTTCAGTAGTTTTTCCCCTTCCAAAACCAAACAAAAGCCCCAATTTAAAAGCAATTCCAAGGTTTCCAAACAAATGACTCACTAATTTAAAACGACAAAGAAAAGCGCACAATACTTTCTGAGTGCTCACCAGGCTGCCAAAACACTCCATGATCTGTGAGGGCTAAACATGGAGTCAACTTCTCAATTTGCTCCTCGGCTAAATGAGAACAATTGGGGTGCGATTTGACGCTTGTGGTTTAAGCCCTTTCATGCAAATTCAAACCTTCTTTGATCATCCTCTCAACGAAATTTTTCACACAAAAAAAAGGAGGGATCCCCACCCCTCCTTTCATCAACTTCACATATCAACTTCACTCATCATGTTTTTATGGCTAGACGTTCACGCCTTTCATCATTTTGTTCCAGTATAAATTGGGCAAGATGTATTTCTTCAACATCCACAGTCTCCAGTGCTCTTTGGACGAGTCGAAAACCAACATTTGTTTCAACTTAGGGTCTGGGGTGAAATTGTTCTGGTAATCGAACTCAGCGAGCACCATTTTGCCGTAATCGGTAACGAGCGGACAACTAGAATAGCCGTTGTAGCTCATTGTTCCCACCTGATTTGACTTCATCATCTGAAACAAATTGTCAACCACAATGGGCACTTGCTTGCGAATGGCGGCGCCCGTTTTGGCTGTGGGCAGTGCTGCCACGTCGCCCAAGCCAAAGATGTTGGCGAATTTCTTGTGCTGCATGGTGTTGATGTCCACATCCAACCAACCGGCATCATTTACCAAAGCAGACTCAGCCACAAACTTGGGAGCTACTGATGGCGGCGCCGTGTGCATGAAATCGAAAGGAATTCCCACCATTCCGTTTTCCTCGATGCTTTTTACATCTTTGTGTTGAAACTCTTTGGTGTTATCTCCGAGCGTGTACCAAGCAATCTTCTTGTCTGGATCTACCTTTTTCAATTGATAACCATAGCGCAGGTTGATGTCTTTGCGTTCAACCACTTCCATCAAGGTTTTAGCGATTTCTTTCACCCCAAAAATAACTCCTCCCGGGAAGGCAAAAACTACATCGGTTTTTGATCTCACTCCAGATTTGTGGAAGTAACTTTCGCCGAGGTAAGCAATTTTCTGAGGTGCTCCACCGCATTTAATGGGTGTGGTGGGCTGCGTAAACAAAGCTGTACCGCCTTTGAATTCCTTCAGCGCTTTCCAAACTGCTTTAGGATCAGTGTAATTCGAAACCACTACACCTTTATCCATGGCTTCTTTCAGTCCTTCAACCAAAGAAAGATCATAAGCCAAACCTGGAGCTACAACAAGGTAGTCGTAGCCCACTTGTTCTCCATTCTTGAGCAGCACTTCATTCTTATCAGGATTAAATCCGGACGCATATTCTTTGATCCATGTTACTCCGCTCGGCATCACTTCTGACATGGGCCTAGCGGTTTTTTCGTAATCATACGTACCTGCACCCACGAGGGTCCAAGCGGGTTGGTAGTAATGCGTATCGGCCGGTTCAATCACAGCAATATCGAGCGATTGATCCTTTTTTAGAAGTTGTCCGGCAGTCATAATACCAGCTGAACCTCCGCCTATGATAAGAATTTGGTGCTTTTTCATAATGAGTTGATTTAGGTTTAGATATGAATTTCAGCGTGCCAAATCGGGGGTGCACGCCTGTTGTTTACGCTTGAACTACTTCGCCTCTCCAGGCGCTAATTCCGCCAAGAAGGTTATATGTAGTTTTGAAACCAGATTGCTCGAGAAGGTTGCAAGCTACCTGACTCCTTTGTCCGCTTCTGCAGTACACATAAATGTTCTTCGACTTATCAAGGTTATCGATTTGAGCAATGAAACCATTGGTATTCATCACATCAATGCGCTCAGCATTAGGAATAATACCTCCACTCCACTCTGCTGGAGTTCTTACATCGAGAATCAAGGCATTGCTATCTTTAGCAAGCAATTCTTGAAATTGGGTTTGATCTATATTCGTCATGGGTATAATTATTTAATGGTTGATGGACAAACGTAATCGCTCACGTTTATTCCTGCTTCTTTAATTGCGCTGAACCCGCCAGCGATATCTACAAAATTGTGAATTCCTCGGCTTTTAAGAATGGATGCGGCAATCATGCTTCGGTATCCTCCTGCACAGTGAATGAAGAACTTCCCTTCAGATGGCAATTCACTCAAATGATCGTTTAAGAAATCAAGTGGGGTATTTTCAGCGTCCAAAACGTGCTCTGAAATAAACTCTCCTGGTTTTCTCACGTCAAATACTTTTGCCTCAGACTGGTGCTCTGCCTTGAATGTTTCTGCAGTCACTTGGTTTACGGTATCGTATTCTTTTGCTGCTTTTTTCCAAGCTTCAAATCCACCTTCTAAATAACCAATGGTATTGTCGAAGCCAACACGAGAAAGGCGTGTAATGGTCTCTTCTTCTCTTCCTGGTTCAACAACCAACAATACTTCTTGCTGAACATCCATCAACAAGGCTCCTACCCAAGGGGCAAAACCACCGTCGATTCCAATAAAAATTGATCTTGGAACGTGTCCTTTCACAAAATCCTCAACACTTCTCACGTCCAAAACAACTGCTCCAGTTTCATTGGCTGCAGCTTCGAATGCTTCCGGACTCAAAGCGTGGGTTCCTTTTTTGATGACTTCATCGATATCGGTGTAGCCTTCTTTGTTCATTTTCACGTTCAATGGGAAGTATTGTGGCGGAGGAAGGAGTCCGTCTGTTACTTCTTGAATGAACTCTTCTTTAGTCATATC
This sequence comes from Flavobacteriales bacterium, assembly GCA_029238785.1. GTDB lineage: Bacteria > Bacteroidota > Bacteroidia > Flavobacteriales_D > Sanyastnellaceae > CALKGK01. The sequence continues at coordinate 10,824 of JAQWFN010000059.1, forward strand.
GGCACGCAGCGCATAATTGCTTTGTTTTTGCTCACCGATTGTACCAACGGTTTCTTTGCTCAAGTTCTTTCCACAAGCCGAGCCTGCTCCATGCGCTGGATAAACAATCACCTCATCGGCAAGAGGCATTACTTTCTCACGAAGGCTGTCAAAAAGGTATCCTGCCAAATCTTCTTGGGTTAAATCTGCTCCCTGTTGTGCCAAATCTGGTCGTCCTACATCACCCAAAAACAAGGTATCTCCACTAAAGAGGGCGTGGTCTTTACCGTTTTCATCGCGGAGCAAGTAACAGGTACTCTCCATGGTGTGTCCTGGCGTGTGAAGCACATGAATGCTCACATTACCCAATTTAAACTCTTGCTGGTCTTTTGCAATGATGGAGTCGAAGGCGGTACTTGCGTTCGGACCGTAAATGATGGGTGCTCCTGTTTCTTTAGCAAGGGTAATGTGTCCACTCACGAAATCGGCATGAAAATGCGTTTCAAAAATGTACTTGATCTTAGCGCCGTCTTTGGCTGCTCTGTCGATATAAGGTTGAACTTCACGCAGTGGATCGATGATAGCTACCTCTCCATTGCTTTCGATGTAATATGCTCCTTGCGCTAGGCATCCTGTGTAAATTTGTTCTATTGTCATCTTAATTCTATTTGCTTCTTAAATTCTAAAGTTATTTTTCGATTGGTCCATCTTACTTTTTTCGATGGCCTTTGTTTGATTTGGGGTGAAAGTTGAACTTCCATTTTCAAGCTCGGCTTCCCCGATTTCCCGCGCTTATTTGATGTTGAGATCTTTAATTGATGCTACGAATTTACGGCGCAGCAAATTGTCTCACAGTAACTTGGGTTACATTATAGCAGCTCTTTGCCAATGATGTAGATTCCCATTAAAAGGACAAACCAACCAAAGCCTTTTTTAAGCTTTTTACCATCAATGAACTTATTGAGGAAGATGCCCAAGAAGATACCTACAACACTCACCGCAGTGAATGAGAGCAAGAAGTTCCAATCGATTTCGAGATTTTCCACATCACCAATAAAGCCAATGAGTGATTTAATGGCGATAATCAATAAACTTGTTGCAACCGCTTTTTTCATTGGAAGTTTGGCCAATAGCACCAAGGCCGGTATAATGAGGAAACCGCCTCCAGCACCAACAATTCCTGTAAGTAAACCAACAACCACTCCTTCGATGATGATCAAAGGATAGTTATAGCTCACTTCGCTATCTTCAGGCACATCACCGCGTTTACTTTTCATCATTGAGATGGCGGCAACCACCATGATGATGGCAAAAAACACCATGATTCCGATGTTCTTCGTCACCATAAAATCACCTACCTGAAAAAGCTCATCAGGAATGGCGGGTACAATAAATTTTCGAGTACTGTAAACCGCAATGAATGCTGGTATGGCGAATACAATGGCTGTTTTGAAATCAACAAGACCTTTTTGCATGTTTCGCACGGCGCCAACTAGGGCGGATACTCCCACTACAAATAAGGAATAAGCTGTTGCAGTAACAGGGTTAATAGAGAGGAGATAAACCAATACAGGTACAGTAAGAATAGAGCCTCCGCCCCCTATTAAACCAAGGACAATTCCGATGAGAAGTGCGCCTATAAAACCTAAAATGCTCGTTAATTCCATAATTGTTTTGAATGTTGTGAGGACAAATTTAGAGGCCTTATTCTCGTTATACAGTAACCTTCGTTACATTGCCTTAATCGAGTGAAATAATTTCAATGCTGTTTCTTCCAAGCTTTACTTTACCTTGATTTTCCAAGGTCTTAAGCAGTCTACTAATCACAACTCTGGATGTGTGCATGTCGTAAGCCATGTCTTGATGTGTTGTTTGAATCACATTGCTGCCAATTACTTTAGCCTTGTCTTTCAGGTGCTTGACCAAACGCTCGTCCATTTTCATGAATGCAATGGAATCAATGGTGTCGAGCATTTCCATCATTCTGCTGTGGTAGCTTTTAAATACAAAGTCTCTCCACGTCTTGTACTTGCTTGTCCACTCTTCCATTTTCTGAATGGGCACCATGATCAATTTGGCTTCTGTTTCAGCAATGGCTCTGATTTCGCTTCTGGTTTCACCCAAACAGCAAGTAAGTGTCATGGCGCAAGTATCTCCTCGTTCTAAAAAATACAAGAGCAACTCGTCGCCTTCATCATCATCTCGCAAAATTTTGATTGCACCATGAACAAGCAAAGGCATGGATTTGATGTACTGACCAATATCCATCAAGAGAAAACCTTCTGGCACTTCCTTCAAGCTGCCAACAGTGCTGATTTCATCAAGTAAATCTTGTTCGAAAAGGTGACCGTAACTGTCTTTTAGTTCTTGTATCATGAGGATCAATGCTTTGCTTGAGATTATATCAAATTAAAGAATAGTGACAGTAATACACCACTACTAACTGTTTTCTTGCGCAATTTATATGCTTTACTGAAATACCTATGTAACCTAAGTTACCATGAATAGCGATCGATTTAAGATCTAAGTGAAAAAGAAAAACGGAAATGTGATAAGAACGTGATGACTATCTTGACAAATCTTTTCAAATTAGCACCAACAAAAAACTAATAACATGAGAAAACTTTTACTTTTTAGTGCCTTTCTTAGCATTGCAACCTTTGCTTTTGCAGATACCTTTACCGTTACAAATAGCGGTTTTTCGTTTACGCCTGACGATTTGACCATTGTTGAAGGTGACGAGGTGATTTTTGATCTCGGAAACTCTCATAACGCCGTTGAGGTAAGTGAGGCTACTTGGATGATGAATGGAAGTACTTCAAACGGAGGTTTCAGCCTTCCTTTTGGTGGTGGTTCTGTCACCTTCGATGTTCCAGGAACATACTACTATGTTTGCACCCCTCACGCAGGGAATGGGATGAAAGGTCAAATTACGGTTAGTCCAATTTCAAACATCATTGGTGTCAAAGCAAACAATTCAATTGCCATGTACCCTAACCCAAGCAATGGTGAATTGAACTTTGATCTTAATCCAAGCTTTGTACAAGCTGTTGAGATTTTGGGCTTGAACGGACAAGTATTTGCTCAGTTTGAAGTTCAAAACGAAATCACAAAAGTGAACCTTGATGCTTTGAGCAGCGGTATTTACTTCGTTCGTTTTCTTGGAACTGAAGAAACACTTACTCGTCGTTTAGTGATTGAGTAATTTCAAAAAAACACTTTTTTTTGAAGGCCCAGGTTTGTACTTGGGCCTTTTTATTGCTGCACTTTTCTTAAATAGAAGGATCTGGAGTAAGTATTATCGTAGCTTTCACCAACATTTCGAAAAATCGCATTCAGAACAATCAAATCATCGCCATAACTTGCGGCACTCACTTTTATAAAAGGCTTGTAATAAGGGATAAAATGATCCAGAGTGGCTATCCACGAACTTAGGCTGGCTTGGTCCAATTGAGCACATCCCAACTGGAGTTCGCCATAATCATAGTTGATTGCTTTGATGATTTGAGCATGCCTGAGTTCTTCGATTTGATGATACGCCGATCCCCAAGAAAAATCCTGATCTCGTTGAAAGAGCAGCTCATAATGATCGCTCTGACCTGAGCAGTGTGCTGCATTTTGGGAGGTGTTTTTAAGCGACTCCAATGATTTCAAACTATCTTCCAGAAGTAGAAATTGCTCCCTAGCTGTGGGATAGAGCTGCTTTAACAAGCGCTGTTTTTCTTCTTTAACTGCTCCAATGGCTCCTTGAATTTCTTGGTAGCTCATTTCAGGGGTTTTGGTTCCCGGTGGTAAAGCCTCTGCAGGAATTTGTCCTGCCGCCTCCAGCTCTCGTTGCAAATGGTACAAATCCCACTCTAATTGACGCAATTTGCAGGACAATGAATCACGAATTTCGCCGCTATATCGCTTTAAATAATAACGAGTGATGCTTCGCGATAAGCCCGTAGGAAGTTGGATGCTCGACATAAATACGTCTTCATTTAGCTGAATCGGATAATTATCGTTGGAAGTCGTAGGATAGCGTTCGTTGTATGTTGCCCATTCTAAATCACTATCCGCTTTGTCTTTACTTGTCCAGATTTGATATACCGGCTCCATGTCCTGCACTTGAAACATAAATATCAAATCGTCAAAACCTATTTTCTCTTCTAAACTTGAAGGTTCCCCAGCGTGGATTGAAACTTCTGAACCTGAGGAGTTCTCGCTCGCCTTCATCCAGAAGTCTTGAAAAGCCTGAAATTCTTGTGCTTTTCTTTGTTGAGATTGGGCTTCACTCATATGGAGAAGTCCCATTTTGAGTTGCTCAGAAATAATCTCTTGGTTTTCGATTTGCGCATGTCCAAGCATCACCCCAAAAACAAACGCGCATGAACAAAGGACACTAAGTTTTCGATTCATATTTTTTTGATTTCTAGAACATCAATAAAGAGCTCAAACCACACTAAGTTAGGACTTGCAAATGGTTTGCCAGTATTCGAGTGGGGCACATACCGTGAAGTAATGCTCATTTAGCCCCATGATTTAGTCACAGAAAGCAATGAGCGCACCAGCAGATGCAGCTCTTTTCATGTTCATGCTCTTCGCGATTCTGCGGAAATCTTTCGCACCTAATCCTAAATTAAGGGATGTACTTGATGTCGCTGAAATCTGGCTTACGCTTTTCAAGGAAGGCGTTTCTGCCTTCTTTTGCTTCATCTGTCATGTAAGCCAAACGCGTTGCTTCACCGGCAAACACTTGCTGCCCTACCATGCCATCATCAGTAAGATTGAAGGCAAATTTGAGCATTTTGATGGAGGTGGGCGACTTGGCCAATATTTCTTGTGCCCATTGATAAGCCGTATCTTCTAATTCATCATGAGGGATTACCGCATTCACCATGCCCATTTCCATGGCTTCTTGTGCAGAGTAATTTCGGCCCAAAAAGAAAATTTCTCTCGCCTTCTTCTGCCCTACCATTTTCGCCAGGTAAGCAGAACCATAACCGCCATCGAAGCTGGTTACATCAGCATCGGTTTGTTTGAAAATAGCGTGTTCTTTACTGGCCAAAGTAAGGTCACAAACCACATGCAAGGAGTGTCCGCCACCAACAGCCCATCCCGGAACAACCGCTATCACCGCTTTCGGCATAAAACGAATCAATCGTTGTACTTCAAGGATGTTCAAACGCGGCATGCCATCATCGTCAACATAGCCCTGGTGTCCACGAGCATTTTGATCGCCACCACTGCAGAAAGAATAAACACCATCTTTTGTACTTGGTCCTTCAGCTGAAAGCAGGACTACACCAATGTTTACATCTTCGCGAGCGTCGAGAAATGCTTTGTACAATTCGCCCACTGTTTTAGGACGAAATGCGTTTCTAACGTTTGGTCGGTTAAATGCAATACGGGCAACACCTCCCGATTTTTTATAGGTGATGTCTTCAAACTCGATGGCTGTGGTCCAGTTGGCACTCATATCTTCTTTATTTGGTGGTGCAATTTAGCTGATTTCTGTGATTCCAATTTAGAACAGCTTTTTATCCTTATTGTTGAGTTTAGCAAAAAGTACGTGGCCCATAAACTCAAGACCTGTTGAATAGTTTGCACGAAGTGAATTCATTTTCATTCTCGCATGATCAAACGCCGTACTTATCTTTAAGCACCCCAAGATGATGTAACTCGTGACCGGCAATCAAATAGCCCAAACCGTGAACAGAAAGGCTTAAATCTGAGCTAAAAACCCCACTTTTATCCATCGCCTCGCTAGAAAAGCCTTCGAACATCACCATCGTTGCTTCTCGTTGAGCTGCATACTCGTTGGCCAATTGTTCGATGGTATAATCCTTTAGATCTAAGGAAGCCACATAGCTCTCATGATCGAAACCCGGCAGAACACCTTGGTGTCCGCGAGCAAAAGACAAAGCTCTAAAACACATGATCCTTTCGGTGTCAATAATGTGCATCATCAACTCCCCAACACTCCATTTCCCAGGAGCATAGCTGGAGTGCAATTGCTCCTGACTCAAAGATGAAATCAATTGAACGTGTCGTTTCCCCTGCTCCTGCAGAACCGGAATCAACTCTTTGTCTTCAACCAAAGAAATATAGTACTTGAAGTAATCGCTGAACGGGTGAAGGTCTGGCTTATTCATGTTTTTCAATTGGAAATCAAAACCACTTAAATTCAAAAGTGTACCGCTTACTTTAAGAGAAGTACCGCTACCTCCTTTGCTCTTTACATAGGATTATAATTGACTTATCTTTGATTTATAGTAAGTTTCGTAATAATACTCTTGGAAGTATTTGGTTAAGGTTTCGAGAAGGATTGGCAAAGGCCGATCCTTCTTTTGTTATAAGAAATGTTGAGCACTAGATGCTTACGGTGAAGAAGATCTGTGTGTTGACCAATTGGTCGTCAAAACTTCCCATAATGATTCTGTCTCTAGACAGCTTCATCCCCAAATGTGCTTCGTAACGGTCTGCGAAAAAGAGTTCAACCCCCGTTTCTCCGTAAAATCCAAAGCCTGTGCCTGTGAGGTTTCCGGTGGGACCGTTAAAGTTGTTCGGACCAACAAAGCCCACCCACAAATCGTACGTATTCCCTTCAATTTCGAGGTAGTTTGCATTTAATCTCACCGCTGTCATGGCGGCTCCAAAACCAAAGAACCAGTTGCTCGTTTCGTTGATCATTAGGCCTGTTCTGTAGCCCAAGCTCAAAGCCAAGCGGTCTTCTTCGCCAATAATATTGTACAAACGAATGTCTTGCGTTCCTTGTCCGTTATCTGGAAGTAAATTGGTGACCAAGGTGAACTTATCTGCCGCTTTCAAATTGGCGTAGTTCATATCGAGTACCAAGGCATTTTCATTATTGAAACGAAACATGGTTCTGAAACCTACCAGCAAGCCCGGATTGTAGCGCATGTTCGCTGGCGAAGAGTCAAAAGGCACGAAAAAACCCTCAGCACCAATGCTGTTTTGAACTTGTTGGGGTGTTGTACCCAGAAAAAGCCGACTCTCAATGGTGTTCATCACCGCTTGGTTATCGTTCAAGCTGTACAAGCCCGCACCGCTGTAAAAGGGAGCACTTGCTTTATTGGCCAAATAAGTTCCAAGGTTCAAACCAAAAGAAATGCCTCTTCTAGCATCTTCTTCGCTTTCTTCAGGCTCATCTTGAAAAAGAGGCAATCTAAGCTTATTGCTAAGGTCTTGGGCTTGAACAGACAAGCTCAAACAAGCAAAAACGATACTTAAACAAATAAAAGATAAGGTCTTCATCAGCGTGATTTTATTCAAAAATACCTAAAACTATTCATTGGGGAGCACTTCCATACTCAAACCTACATGTTGAATGGGCCAATTGGATTGGTCTACTTCCACCTCGGCAATTTTATCGACGACTCCCATCCCACTAAGAACTCTCCCAAAAACAGTGTGTTCCATGTCGAGGTGAATTGCACCACCATCGTTTTTGTATTTACTTTTTTGAGCTTCTGTGTAAGTGATTCCTTTTTCTTGTTCTGCTTGAAAGATGTGAACGTTGTGGTATTTCGAACCTTGAACAATATAGAAATCATAAGCGCTTGAGCATTTCTCAGGATTTCCCTCGTAGGTTCTACTCATGGCTATAGCTCCTCTGAAATGAGGATGATTAACCGTCATCTCTTGCGGAATGCAGTATTCACCAATCAACAAACGATCTGCAGCGGCTTCAGGTTCTTCACTGTTCCCCGATTGAATCATAAAACCTTTGATGACACGGAGCACCTCTGTTGGACTGTAATATCCTCTGTTCACTAAATAGATGAAGTTGGCCCGGTGAAGCGGGGTATCGTCAAACAACTCAACAATGATATCGCCAAAATCAGTGCTTATTTTAACTCGATTTTCTGGGTGATCTTTTCCGTATTGAGTGAGGAATTCAACAGCGTTGCTCTCCGTTAGGCGCGGAAAACCAACGGGTTTTGGCGCTGTAACAAGGTCATCTGTTTCCTTCGTGGCTTCGCTGGTTGAAGTATGTTGAAGCGATTCTTTTTGGGGCGATTCGTCGCTTGCTGGCGAAGCACTTTCACAAGCACTGATGGCCATTGAGGTGAAGATCAGTATGGCAACAAAAGAGCTTGAAAATGACCGTACAGACATCAAGCAGAAAGAAACAAACTTTATCATGATTCAAAAATAACATTTCACCATACAGGAAAAAAAATCATCTCAGTTCAATGAAAACCTTCATCATTTGCGAAGCGCGAACATTTGTTAAAAATTAAAGCGCTTTTCCACCGTCAAAGTAAATTACCCAAGTTCAACAACCAAGACAAAAACACTGGAAATCAGATGAATTACATCAAAAAAGACACTAATTAATCATCAATAAAATTATCTTAATTACAAGAAACATATATGATGACTAATAAACTTTCAGTTCCCTTTTGAGCTTCTTTTACAAACGTAAATCTCAACACTTATGAAAAAGTTCCTTTTATTATTCCTTCCCCTTGCACTGGCTAGCTGTACGATTATAAGACCCGGTGAAGTTGGTGTTAAGCAGAAATTGGGTAATCTATCAGATAAAACACATTTACAAGGGGCCGTGTGGTTCAATCCTTTTGTAGCAAAAGTGATTAAGACCGATATTCAGATTAACGATCTTGAATTGTCTTTGAACCTCCCAAGTAAAGAAGGTTTGAGTGTACAGGCTCAAATCTCTATCCTTTACCGCATCGACCCTACACAGATGCAAACCCTTATTCAAAATGTTGGAAATCAACATGAGGGCATTATTTCTAATGTTTTTAGATCTGCCTCTGCTGATATCTGCTCGCAGTATTTTGCCAAAGACATGCACTCTGGCATGCGTGCTCAAATTGAGGCCGCCATTTTATCGCGGATGGATGAACTGTTGAGACAACAAGGGATGATCATTGAAGCGGTTTTGATGAAAAGTATTCAACTTCCTGCTGGCTTGGCCAGTTCAATTGAACGAAAACTTCAGGCAGAACAAGACGTAATGCGTATGTAATTTGTACTTCAACAAGAAACCCTCGAAGCCGAACGTAAAATTATTGAAGCTACCGGATCGAAAGATGCCCAAATCATTATTTCGGAAGGACTAACGGAAGAGATCATCAGAATTAGAAGTATTGAAGCCTTCTTAGAACTAGCAAAATCGAGTAACAGTAAGATTATCGTTACCGATGGTAAGTCGCCATTATTGCTTGAGTAATTCCTCCAAGTTGATTAACTCAACTTCAAACATCACCGGTGTTCGGCCTGGTACAAGTCCGGTAGTAGAACCTTGATTTCCAAAAGCGAGGTAGGACGGACAGATCACTTCTGTTCGTTCTCCTATGCTCATTTTAGGCAGGATGAGCTCAATACCTCGAACTACTTGTCCGGCTTTACCTAGCGGAAAATAGATGTACTCTGAGCTGTCTTTTGCGCTGTCAAACACCTTTCCATCCAAGAAACTTCCCTTCAGTTTAACCGCAATTTCCTCACCGTACTGAATGTTTTCTCCTTCGGGAATGCTATCTAAAAAACGCCAATAAGTTCCTTGATAGAAATTGTACTTTTCAATAAGCCCTTTTTCTTCTAAATACGTTTTGAGTTGAAAAGAGGCTCGAGCTTGTCGTTCTATTTCAAGTTCATGAAGGTAGTTGGCATAGGCCAAACTGTCCATCGTGAGTTCTACTTTAAGCTCAATGTTCATCATTACGGTGTCGTTCACTTTCACTCCATCGTTGCTAAACTCATCAAACACGCCTTCTTTGATAGCTGAAAAAGGAATAAGGTAGGAAACGCTGTCTCCCGCTCTTAAATGGAGAAGCGCATTTCTCAGACCATCGTTTTTCACCCAATAATCTTGATCACTCACTTCCACACCAAAACCGCTTTGGTAGCTTTTATTTGCTTCGCGAAGCAAACCCAAAGCAACCGACCATTCAGCATAGGCCACGTTTTTTAATTCAGGACCATCGCCCAGTGCATTTAAACGGTAGTAGCCTTCTTCATCGAAACTTGAAAAACCTTCGTAGGGCTCTGAGCAAGCGCTTAATCCAAGGAGGAGGACCATCACCCAGAAAAAAGAAAAAAGCCTACTACTCCCATTCATGGCACCAGGGCTTTAATGCGAAGGTTGATCCATAAAGGCGCGTTGCCCGGTACTTTGATTTGATCTCCCGTTAAACCATAGGCCAACCTGCTTGGGAGCACCAATTCTGCCTCATCGCCAATATTCATCAATTGCGCCGCTTCGTGAATCCCTGAAACCACGTTATCTTGACCAACAGTAAATACCATTTGTCCATTTTCCTCACTGCTGTAGAGCACCCTTCCATCGAGCAACATCATTTCAAAATCGCAGGCAATTCTGTCGCCTTCAAATACCGGTTTTCCTTCCCCTTGAGTATAAATCCAGTAGCGGAGTCCGGTATCGCTCGCTTCACTTTCCCAGTCTTTCGTTTTTAAAAACGCTTCGATGCGATCGTTTTCAAGCGCCACGTTTTTTCGGTGCATCTCGATGAGTTGTTCTTCCATGCTTTGAGGCACCGGCTCAACGTATTCTTGGGTGCGCTCTTCACACCCCGTGCAAGCAATAAAGCTCAATGCTACAAGTGTAAAGGCCAGAAAAAGATGCTGAGCTTTGAAGAAATTCATCATGGTTATTTAAGTTGACTTTCGTAAGTACTAATGGCCGCTTTGAACTGTTCCAGTACCTCTAGAACAGTGGCATTGCTCACCGCCCCACCGGCCGCATTTTTGTGTCCGCCACCATTAAAGTGTGCTCGTGCAAATTCGTTGACGTCAAAATCGCCTTTAGAACGGAACGACATCTTCACCTTGTTATTTCCTTCGCGAATAAAGACAGCACATTTCACTCCATCAATACTCAAGGCTTGATTTACCAGTCCTTCTGTATCTCCAGCGCGATAGTGGTGCGCATCGAGTTCTTCTTTCGACAAGTAAATGATGGCCACATTAAGATCTTCCAACACTTCTAACTTTTCACTGAGCGCATAGCCCACCAAACGAAGACGGTCGAGCAAATTGGTGTCGTACACCGCCATGTGCACCTTAGCGTGATCCAAACCATTATCAATAAGTTGAGCTGCAATTCTGTGCGTTTTGGCTTGAACACTGGGAAAACGGAACGAACCGCTGTCTGTCATAATACCGCAGTAAATGCACTCTCCCATTTCGGCATCAATCAGAGCCACATCGCCAGCTGCTTCAATAAAATCGTACACCATTTGCGCCGTTGAACAGCTGGAAGTGTCTGAGAACGTGAACTTCGCATAATCTGACGGTTGCTGGTGGTGGTCGATCATCACCATATCGGCCTTGCTGTTTCTAAGTGCTTCGGCCATGCTTCCCGTTCTTGATAAATCGTTGTAATCAAGGGTGAATATAAGGTCGGCATTAGCAATCAATCCACCCGCCAAATCTGGCTTCGCGTCAAAAATAATTACCTCATCATTTCCCTTCATCCAATGTAAAAATGTTGGGTAATCATCGGGCAAAATCACCTTGTTTTGAAAGCCCTTAGCGCTCAAGTAGTGGCTCAAAGCGAGGGTACTTCCTAAAGCATCTCCGTCTGGAGAACGGTGACCGGTAATCACAATATGCTCCGCTTTGGCGCACAAGTCGAGCACCGCAGCAACGTTTTCTGAATTGATTTTATGCATGGCACAAAGCTACAAATCCAAGCTCATTGAAAGGCATAAAGTTTGCGATGCGTATTCATTGAATTCAAATTGCTTTCTTGTCTAAGAGATAACTTACTTTTGTGCTATGCGATTACTTTCTTTTTTCGGGCTGATGCTTTTACTTGCGCTGACTTCATTTGTTGATCTTGACGCGCACAAGTACTATTTTAGTAGAACCGAAATTCACCAGAACGTTCAAAGCAATGCGATGGAAATTACCATCAGCATTTTTAGCGACGACTTGGAAAACGCGCTTCAGGACCAAGGTGAGCCTTTGCGTTTGGGCGACGAAAGAGAGCGAGAGGATGTGAATAATTTGCTTCGCGAATACCTTCAAACAAAATTTACTGTAAAAACCGATGGTCGTCCCCTCTTACTCAGCTTCCTCGGTAAAGAAGTGGAGCACGACATTACGTACTGCTATCTTGAAGTGATGAACGTTCCTTCTTGCCAAATCATGGAGATCAAGAGCACCATCTTACACGAATTGTTTGAAGAGCAGTTGAACCGAGTTGAAATTAATTGGAACGGCAAAAGCACCTCTGGAGATCTCACCCGATCGAAAGCGATATTAAGCATTGATTTTTGACATGACGAAAGCAGAAAAAGCACAATATGTGATTGATGAATTGGAGCGCCTTTATCCGGAAACGCCCGTTCCTTTGGACCATACCGACCCTTACACTTTATTAATCGCCGTGCTCCTCTCCGCTCAGTGCACCGATGAGCGCGTGAATAAAATCACACCTTCCCTTTTCAAAATGGCCAACAATCCTTTCGACATGGTGAAGCACAGTGTTGAAGAAATACGCGCCATTATTCGTCCGTGCGGATTATCGCCCAGCAAGTCAAAAGCCATTCATCGCTTGAGTGAAATTTTGATTGAGAAGTACAATGGTGAAGTTCCACAAGAGCTAGATCTTCTTGAAGAATTACCAGGGGTTGGTCATAAAACGGCTTCCGTAGTTGTAGCTCAGAGCTTTGGCATTCCTGCCTTTCCGGTGGATACACACATTCATCGTTTAATGTATCGCTGGGGGTTTACAAATGGGAAAAATGTGGTTCAAACAGAGCGAGATGCCAAACGCTTGTTTCCTGAAGACAAGTGGAACAAGCTTCATCTACAAATCATTTTTTACGGCAGAGAATACTCTCCAGCTCGAGGATGGAACATTGAGAAGGACTACATCTCTACTAAAATTGGAAGAAAAAGCGAAATCAATAAACTCTTGAAGGCATAAAATGCGTGGCTTAAGAAATCATTACAGGGCTTCGATGCCATTTTCAGAACGCTTGAGCAAAGACCTCATCGGAGCTTTGGGCGATGCCTTATTGTGGGTGAAGAACGGAGGTAAATTGGAGAAGATCATCACTTACCCTGATTATCCGAGCAAGCGGACCACCATCTACAAAATCGCCAAGCATTTGGGTTATCGATTAAGCAACAAGCCTTTTGATCAACCGGCAGCGTTGCTTTTTTTTGAAGACAAGACCACCAAGTTTGCTGCACAATCGGACTACCTTCAGTCACAAAAAAACGTGATGAACATTCATTGTACCGACATTTCTAAAGTCAAGGTAGACGAAGTTCATCAAGCTGTTTTTTCATACAACACCTTTGTAGATCCGAGGACACATCAAGGTAAAGCCGTTTTGAAAAGTGATGAGAACGCCATGCACGACGGGAAAGTGATTGATTGTCCGTACCACGATGCCCAACAAGGCCAGGTCGTTCAAGTTGTTATCGATAACACCGTGGATGCCCATACCGTGATGGACTATCGTGTGCCCGTGATTGGGAAAGCACTTCCCCTGGCATATAAGAAGTTCAAAAGCATGGAAAAACGCTTTACGAATGATGTTCATTTGTCGGAACTTATCGACATCGACCAATTTTTCAGCAAGGAAGAGCAGGGTTTGATATTGCAGTTTGCAGCAGCCATGAAAGTGGACTTTGCGGAGTTTGATGTGCTTCGTGATCATCAGAGTGGAAAAATATACATCATCGACGTCAACACCACGCCTTATGGTCCGCCAGCAGAGCTAAGCAAGCGCGACCATCAACTTGCCGTAGAACGTTTGACTGCAGCAATGAAAGGTTGGATTGAAGGACAGGTGAGGTGAGCTGACTTTCGATTTGTGGCGTGCACACTTAGATTTGCTAATTTCTCAAGGCGAGCTGATTTCTAGAGAGTATTGCAACGCAGTTTGGTGTGGAATGGACTCAAGCATTGTTATAGAAGTGCTTGCGATTTAGGAAAAGAGCTGTGGTTAATGTTGGAACAGCTTGTTGTCCAACACAGGGATGATGCCCGTATAAACAGCTGATTAATATAGACTTACACAAAAAACACTCTCATTTTGACACACCGGGCCCTCGCGGGCCCCACCCTAGCCCCCCACCCCCACTCACCTAACCAGCATAGCCAAGGTAGAACCGAAGTCCGAAAATAAAAAGAAGTTCAAGCCCAATTTTGTGAATGTACACCCTCAGTTTGTAAGTGCACATTCCTCGCCCAAAAAAACACCAGCATCATCATAAATCAGTCAGGCCAATACTGAAAAAACACCTTCGTTTTAGC
>JAQWFN010000061.1 GCA_029238785.1 Flavobacteriales bacterium
AGAATGTTGTACGGAAGCGCTTATTTTGAATATGCTTTTCATCATGAAGAAGATTGGAGAATCATCTTACCGGTGCAATTGGGAGCTGGCATGTCGTGGCTTCAAAATCAAACAGGTGAGAACAGCAATCGGGGCGTTGTATTGCTTTATGAACCTTCTATGGCCATTGAGTATAGTTTTTTAGATTATTTTGCGATAGGAGGTCAGATTGGCCTTAGGTTAATGCTCATCAACAATAGAGACATTGACAAACAATTTACAGCGCCAACTTGGGGTCTTCGCTTCAGAGTTAAATTGGGTAAGTTGAAAAGGGATATTGAATCGATAGATTAAAGACATCAAGCAGAAGAGAGAACAATGGAAGAGGAATTCGATTATCGAGAAGAGGCAGGTCAAGCATCAGACGGCGACCTAGAACGCGTTTTGAGACCATCGTCCTTCGACGATTTTACTGGTCAGAAAGATGTACTAGAAAACCTGCTTATCTTCGTTGCGGCAGCTAAGCAAAGAGGTGAAGCGCTTGATCACGTGTTGCTTCACGGACCTCCGGGTCTTGGTAAAACCACTTTAGCAAATATCATCGCCAATGAAATGAATGTGGGCATTAAAACCACTTCAGGTCCGGTTTTGGATAAGCCCGGAGATTTGGCCGGACTCTTAACCAACCTCGATGAAAATGATGTTTTATTTATTGATGAAATCCACCGCTTATCGCCTGTAGTGGAAGAATACCTCTACTCGGCAATGGAGGATTATCGCATCGACTTGGTGATTGATGCTGGTCCGAACGCTCGAACGGTTCAGATAACACTGAACCCCTTCACCCTAGTAGGCGCAACTACCCGTTCAGGACTCCTTACAGCGCCATTGAGGGCTCGTTTTGGGATCAATTCACGATTGAAGTACTACGACGCCAAAACGCTCACCTACATCATAGAACGAAGCGCAGGAATCCTCAACATTCCGATCGATGAAGCGGCCAGTTATGAAATCGCTTCGCGAAGCAGAGGAACACCTCGAATTGCAAACGCACTTTTACGCCGAGTTAGGGATTTCGCTCAAATAAAGGGAGAGGGAATCATCGACATCAAAATCACCAATTACGCCCTCAACGCCCTAAACGTTGATCAACACGGATTGGATGAGATGGACAACAAAATTCTATTAACCATTATTGATAAGTTCAAGGGCGGACCAGTAGGTTTGAATACGGTTGCTACGGCCGTAGGAGAGCAACCTGGAACCATTGAAGAGGTGTATGAACCTTTCCTTATTCAAGAGGGCTTTATGGTAAGAACGCCTCGCGGAAGGCAAGTTACCGAAGCGGCATACAAGCACCTCGGTAAATTACCTGGAATGTCGGGAAATACCCTGTTTTAGATGATTGATTCGCCTTCAGATAAAAGCAAAAAAATTAAAGCTTGGGCTGCAGATTTGGGCTTTATGGCTTGCGGCATTTCAAAGGCTGAATTTTTAAGTGATGAAGCACCGCGATTAGAAGAGTGGTTGTCGAAAGGGATGCATGGAAAAATGGGCTACATGGAAAACCATTTCGACAAGCGCCTCGATCCTCGACTACTTGTGCCAGGAGCAAAAAGTGTGATTTCCTTACTTTTCAATTATTACACGGAAACAAAACAAGTTGATCCGCAAGCACCAAAAATCAGTCGCTATGCCTTTGGTGAAGACTACCATTATGTGGTGAAACGTTATTTGAATCAGCTTTTTGATCAAATGAAGGAAGCATGGGGAGAATTAGAAGGTCGGGTATTTGTGGATTCAGCACCAGTGCTGGATAAAGCTTGGGCGCAAAGAAGTGGACTCGGGTGGATTGGTAAAAACGCCAACTTACTTTCAAAGCAGCGAGGGAGCTTTTTTTTTATTGCTGAAATTATTCTCGATTTGGATTTGGCGTATGACTCTCCCGTACAAGACCATTGTGGTTCCTGCACAGCATGCATCGATGCTTGTCCAACAGGTGCAATTATACAACCCTACGTGGTCGATGGCAGCAAATGCATTTCCTATTTCACCATTGAGCTAAAAGAGGGGATTCCTCAGGAGTTTAAAGGTAAAATGGACGATTGGATGTTTGGCTGCGACGTATGTCAGGAAGTGTGTCCTTGGAATCGCTTCAGCAAGGAGCACCAAGAACCCGCATTTGAAGCCAAGCCAGAATTACTCGAATTAAGCAAAAAGGATTGGCAGGAATTGGACGAAGCGCAGTTCAATTACCTCTTTGGAAAGTCGGCCGTAAAGCGAACTAAATTTAGTGGACTAACTCGAAATATTCGCTTTTTGTACAATCAAGCAAAAGACGCTTGAATCAAATCGCCATAAGTACTCCCAAAACGTTGAATACACCATTCTTTGAAGTGTAGAAGTTCATCCTTTTTCAGCCAAGAAATTGATTTCTTTAACTCTTTAGCGAATAAACTACGGTCAAAACTCACTTTAACCAGCACTTTTTTGCAGAATTCTAACATTTTTCCAGGGTTTACTTGTTCAAGTTACTGAATTGTTAAGTCCGATTTCAATATCCTATAAAAGAGTTTTTAACAAGACTTGGTCAGTACCATCAGTTCAAAGAACGTATACAAATCAATACACATTGTGCTCTTTTGGTTTATTTAGCATTTAGTTGAAAATCATGGAGTGAAAGAGAAATGGTATCTTTGCATCAGCAATGACCACTTTTGAAGTGTGATTGTCCATCATATATAACTTGTAATTGTACTATGAAGAGACTACACAACCACATCGACAGTCGGGTATTGCGTGATTTAATGGAGCAAAGTGATGAATTAAGAATGACCATCTCTTTCTACCAATACGCGCAATTAGGTAACCCGCAAATATTTAGAGACTTCTTATACCTCCACTGGGAACCCCTTGGAGTGTTTGGCCGAATTTACGTGGCCTCCGAAGGCATCAATGCCCAACTCTCTATTCCTAAGGCCAATTTCGAAGCTTTTCGAGATCACCTCAACAGCATTTCCTTTCTTGAAGGTATTCGATTGAACATCGCCCGTGAAGACAATGGGAAATCGTTTTTTAAGTTGAAAATTAAGGTGAGGGAGAAAATTGTAGCTGATGGTTTGAATGATGAAAGCTTCGACGTCACAAACAAAGGAAAGCATCTTGACGCCAAGGCCTTTAACGAACTCACAGACCAAGAAGACACCATTTTGATCGACATGAGAAACCACTACGAAAGTGAAGTGGGGCATTTTGATGGAGCTGTTTGTCCGGATGTCGACACCTTTCGAGAAGAAATAGAGGTGGTAACTGAGATGTTGAAAGGCAAAGAAGACAAAAATGTGGTGATGTATTGCACAGGAGGAATTCGCTGCGAAAAGGCCAGTGCTTGGTTCAAG
>JAQWFN010000062.1 GCA_029238785.1 Flavobacteriales bacterium
GTCAAGACCTCACACCTCCAACAGCTGTGGTAGGTTCAAATGGAATTGGTGGTTGTACTAACCCTCTAGCAAGTAACTTTGATCCAGGAGCAACTTGTGATGATGGTTCTTGCATTGCTTCTGAAGGATGCACTAATGCAAGCGCATGTAACTACGATGCCACAGCAACAATCGATGACGGTTCTTGCTTGACCTTGGATGAGTGTGGCAACTGCGGTGGAACTTCTACTTCAGGATGTACCGATTCAACAGCATGTAATTTCGATCCAAACGCTTCATGCGACGATAGCTCTTGCGAGTTCACTTCATGTGCAGGTTGTACAGATGTAGCAGCATGTAACTACGATGCCACAGCAACGATTGAAGACGGTTCTTGCTTGACACTTGATGAGTGCGGCAACTGTGGTGGAACGTCAACTTCAGGATGTACTGATTCAACAGCATGTAACTTTGATCCGATAGCTTCTTGCGACGATGACTCTTGTGAGTTTACTTCTTGCGCTGGTTGTACCGATCCAACAGCATGTAACTTTGATGCTGCAGCAACAATTGATAATGGTTCTTGCTTGACGCTTGATGAATGTGGTAACTGCGGCGGAAATTCAACTTCCGGATGCACCGATGCCGGAGCTTGCAACTATGACCCAATGGCTTCTTGCTCAGACGGTTCTTGTGAGTTCACTTCATGCGCTGGTTGTACCGATCCAACAGCATGTAACTTCGATACAACAGCAACCATCGACAACGGTTCTTGCTTGGCTCTAGATGAGTGCGGTAACTGTGGTGGAACTTCTACTTCAGGATGTACTGATTCAACAGCATGTAACTTTGATCCAAACGCTTCTTGTGACGATGGCTCTTGTGATTTCGGTTCATGTGCAGGTTGTACGGATGCTGCAGCATGTAACTATGATGCAACAGCAACGATTGATGACGGTTCTTGCTTGACGCTTGATGAGTGCGGTAACTGCGGTGGAACGTCTACTTCAGGGTGTACTGATTCTGGTGCTTGTAACTTCGATCCAAACGCTTCTTGTGATGATGACTCTTGTGAGTTTACTTCTTGTGCAGGTTGTACAGATGAAGCTGCATGTAACTATGATGCAACAGCAACTATCGATGACGGTTCTTGCTTGACGCTTGATGAGTGTGGTAACTGTGGTGGAAATGCTACTTCAGGATGCACCGATTCAACAGCTTGTAACTTCGATCCAAACGCTTCTTGCGACGATGACTCTTGTGAGTTTACTTCTTGCGCAGGTTGTACAGATGTTGCAGCATGTAACTACGACGCAACAGCAACGATCGATGACGGTTCTTGCTTGACCCTTGATGAGTGCGGTAACTGCGGTGGAACGTCTACTTCAGGGTGTACTGATTCTGGCGCTTGTAACTTTGATCCAAACGCTGCTTGCGATGATGGTTCTTGTACCTTCCCGTCAGGATCTCAAGATTGCGACGGTGTTTGTGTGAACGATTGCGATAACGATGGTATTTGTGATGAAGATGAAATTGAGGGCTGTACTTATAGCTTCGCTTGTAACTTCAACCCAAATGCCACAGACGACGACGGTTCTTGTGAAATTGATTCGTGCAGTGGATGTACCTATGATTCAGCAATGAACTACGACAGTGCAGCAATCTTTGATGATGGTTCTTGTATCTTCATTATCGATAGCCAATGTCCTGGAGACTTCACCGGAGACAATGTTGTTGGCTCAGGAGATTTGATGATTTTCCTATCAGTTTACGGAACAGTGTGTGAGTAAATAAATGATCAATAAATGAAAAGCCGATGTTCTTCAATGAGCATCGGCTTTTTTTATTGGGAATAAAGTTCTAAAACTACGGGGCTATGCTTTTTCAACAACAACCTCAATAAACTTGCTTGCTGGTGTATTCGACTTTTTTGCCACACTTTTTAATGGGACCAAAGCATTGGCCTCAGGGAAGTAGGTAGCACAACAGCCCTTTGCAATATCAAAATCAACCACGATGAACTCGTGCACACTTCTGCGTTCACCCAAAAAATCACTATAAATGCTCACAATATCTTTGGTCTGCAAGCCGCGCTCTTTCATGTCGTCGCGATGCATCAAAATAACGCGTCGCTCATTATAAATCCCGCGGTAGCGGTCGTCCAAACCATAAATAGTGGTGTTGTATTGATCATGAGAACGAATGGTCATCATAATCAATTGCCCCTCACTTAAATGGTAATCGGGCAAGGCATTCACAGTAAACTTGGCTTTCCCTTCAATAAACAAGCCTTCTCGAGCAACGTTGGGTAAATCAAAACCACCAGATATTCGAACGCGTCGATTAAAGTCGGTAAAACCTGGAATAGTAGCTTCAATTTCATCGCGAACCAAATTGTAATCTCGAGCCCAGTTCATCCACTGCTCTTTCTCCTCGGGAAATAGGGCAGAGGAGAGCTCACAAACAATTCGAACCTCACTCTTCAGCGCCTCGCTAGCCGGAGCAAAACTGCCCTTGCTTCGATGAACCACTCCCATAGAATTCTCCACACTTTGAAATTGCACTACACCGCCTTGTTCGTCCAATTCAACGCGCGATTTACAAGGCAGGATGATGGCTTCATCTCCAGTGATAATATGAGATCGATTGAGTTTTGTTGAGATCTGAACACTCAGTTCAACTTTTTGCATGGCTTTCGCGGTAAGCTCACTATCTGGTGTGGCAGAAATGAAATTTCCTCCCATGGCCATGAAGACTTTCACTTTGCCCTCATTCATGGCTGAAATACTATCTACCACATCATAACCATGCTCTTGAGGAGGATTGAATTTGAAGTGTTTTTTCAGACTTTCTAAAAAGGACTTCGAAGGTTTTTCATAAATGCCCATGGTACGATCACCTTGAACATTGGAGTGTCCGCGCACAGGACAAGTTCCTGCTCCAGGCTTGGCAATAGCCCCTTTCATCAAGAGCAGGTTCACAATTTCTTGAACATTCGCCACTCCATTTCTGTGCTGGGTAATGCCCATCGCCCAGCAAATAATAATCTTTTGATGCTTCGCGATGAGCTCAATACAAGCATCCACTTCTTCCATACTCAAGCCCGATTGTTCGTAGCACTTGGCTTCATCAGTTTCACGAATGTCAGCGAAAAAGGCCGCAACGTTTTCAGTGTTTTTTTGAATGAAGTCGTGATCAATACCAACATCCTCACCGGCATCTTCCCGCTCAAGGAGTCCTTTCATGATGAGCTTCAACAAGCCCAAATCGCCATTGATTTTCACCTGAAGAAACAAATCAGCAATCTTGGTACCGCCCTTGAGAATTTCGAGCGGACTCTGAGGGTCGATGAACTTTGTTGTACCGGCTTCTGGTAAGGGGTTAACGTGGATGATTTTACCTCCGTTTTGCTTGCATTTCTGAAGTGCACTCAACATTCTCGGGTGATTGGTCCCCGGGTTTTGTCCCATCACCATGATTACCTCAGCTTCATACAAATCACGCAAAGTAACAGAGCCTTTGCCCACGCCAAGAGTTTCACCCAAACCAACACCAGAAGATTCATGACACATGTTTGAACAGTCGGGTAAATTGTTGGTTCCGAGCTTTCTAACCATCAGTTGGTAAAGGAAAGCAGTTTCATTTCCAGTTCGTCCTGAGGTATAAAAAACCGACTCATTTGGAGCGTGTTTCTTTATTTTTTGACTGATGTGTTCAAAAGCGTCATCCCAAGAAATGCTTTCGTAATGTGACGCGCCTTTGCGCAGCATCATTGGATGAGTAATTCGTCCCGCTTTGCCAAGCTCATAATCGCTCCAAGTGCTCAGTTCTTCAACGCTGTGTTTGGAAAAGAAATCAGGAGAAACTCGAGCAGTTGTTGCTTCTTCGGCGATGGCTTTGGCTCCATTTTCACAGTATTCGCCCAGTTTGGAACGATGAGCAGGGTCTGGCCAAGCACAACCGGGGCAATCAATACCGCCCTTTTGGTTCACCTTAGCCATGATTTTCAAACCTTGAAACAAGCCCAACTCTTTACTCAAATGAGCAATTGAGGAACTTACAGCAGGAAATCCAGCTGCACTGGTTTTCAATTTTCCAAGTTTAATTCCGGTGTGTTTACTTGGTGCTAAGAGTTGTAATTTACGCGTCATAATTCAAGTGTTCGGGATGCGAATAAATAGTAAAGCGGTCGTCTCGGCAAAATCCTAAGAGGCAAATACCCAATTCCGCTGCAAAGTCAACAGCGAGGGTAGAAGGAGCCGAAACCGCAGCTAGTACTGGGGTTTTTGCTGCAAAAGCTTTCGAAACAATTTCATAGCTCAAGCGTCCGCTCACCAAAAGGTAGTGAGCCTCAGTCAAATTCCCCTTTGAAAGGCACTTTCCTATAGCTTTATCAACCGCATTGTGCCGCCCAATATCTTGTCCGATACTGATGAGTTCTCCGCGCTTATTAAATAAGGCAGCAGCATGACTCCCGCCGGAAGCCTTGAAATCACTTTGAAATTGCGCCATTTTTGTGAAAAGGCCGGGGATGAAATCAGACGAAACTTCTTCTGTTTGATTGGTCACCATTGTTCCTTTGGTGGGCTTCCATTTCGGACTTCCACAAATGCCGCAACTTGTTACGGAGAGCAAGTTTCTGCTTGCACTATAACCATCGCCCAAAAGCATTTCATCCAAAATAACATCAGCACAAAACACATTGGAAGCCTCGTTCCAAGCACTAGTGATGCTTAGTTGATTGGCCTCACCTCGCCAAATATCTTCAGTATAAAACAAACCGCGCACAAGTTCATTTGCGTCTTCGGGAGAACACATGGTAGTGCTGTATTCCTTTCCGTTCAAACGAATTTCAAGGGGCACTTCAATGCTCAAGACATCTTCTGTGAGTTTCTTTTCCCGACCAACACGAATGGCCTTGTACGCAGCGGTATTCATTTATGAGAGTCCGGTAATTACACCGTTTTCATCGATGTCCATTCCTTCACTAGCAGGTGTAGCGGGGAGTCCAGGCATTCTCATCATCACCCCAAGAATAGGAATAATGAATCCAGCACCTCGGGCAATTTCGAATTCCCTAACGCTTATTCTAAATCCTCTAGGACGTCCAATCAAGGCTTCATTGTCTGAAAACGACTTCTGTGTTTTGGCCATACAAACGGGGAGTGCAGACATGCCCAAATCCTCGATCATTTTTAAATCGGCCATTGCTTTTTTGGAGTAGTCAACGCCATCGGCACCATAAATTTCTTTGGCGATGCGTTCGATTTTGGTTTTTACGGCCTCATCCCATGAATACAAAGGAGTAAACTCATTTTTCCCACCTTCGATTTCATCAATCACCGCTTGAGCGAGTGCTTCGGTTCCTTTTCCTCCGTCTGCCCAACCGGTGGCCAAAACTGCTTTTACGCCGAGTGCCGCACAACGCTCGATAATGAAGTTCACCTCTTCGTCAGTATCTGTTGTAAAGTGGTTGATTGAAACAACAGGGTTCAAACCAAATTTCTTAGCATTTTCAATGTGCTTTTCTAAGTTCTCAATGCCTCGCTGAACGCGTTCTAGACTGGCGGTGTTGTACTCCTCTTTTGGCGCACCTCCATGATGACGAAGGGCTCTAACGGTGGCAACAAGGACCATTGCTTTTGGTTTTAATCCGGCAGACTGACACTTGATGTTCAAGAATTTCTCTGCGCCAAGATCGGCTCCGAAACCAGCTTCAGTAACCACATAGTCGGCCAAAGACATGCCCATTTTGGTAGCAATAATCGTGTTGGTTCCTTGCGCGATGTTGGCAAACGGACCACCATGAATAATGGCAGGGTTGCCTTCAAGCGTTTGCACCAAGTTTGGTTTAATCGCATCCTTGAGTAACAAAGCCATTGCGCCTTCAGCCTTTAAATCTCGGGCAAAAACGGGCTTACGATCTACGGTGTACCCCACAAAGATATTCCCGAGTTTTTCTTTTAGATCAGTTCTGTTCTGACTCATGCAAAGAATGGCCATCACCTCTGAAGCGGGTGTAATGTTAAATCCGTCTTGACGAGGAATACCGTTTCCAACTCCTCCTAAACCAATGGTAATGTCGCGCAATGAACGATCGTTCATGTCCATCACGCGCTTCCAGTAAATTTTACGCGGGTCTAATCCTAAACTTTTAGACCTGCTCTGCATGTTGTTGTCGATAAGGGCCGAAAGCAAGTTGTTCGCCTTTTCAATTGCCGCAAAGTCGCCCGTGAAGTGAAGGTTGATGTCTTCCATTGGAACAACCTGAGAGTAACCTCCGCCAGCAGCACCTCCCTTGATTCCGAAAACCGGACCCAAAGATGGTTCTCTTAAAACCACTACTGATTTCTTTTTCAAGCGATTTAGTCCTTCATTCAGACCAATAGAAGTTGTGGTTTTTCCTTCTCCCGCGGGTGTAGGAGTGATGGCCGACACCAATATCAAATTGCTTTGTGCTACTTTATTATCATCAATTAGGTCCAAAGGAAGTTTGCTTTTGTACTTCCCGTACATTTCTAGATGGTCTTCTTCAATGTTCAATTTCGCAGCCACATCCTTAATGTGTGACATTACATTTTCTTGCGCAATTTCGAGGTCGCTTTTGAATTTCATGCTTACAGATTTGTGCAGCAAGATAAGTGAAAGGAAGTGCTTAAATCAAATTGATTTTGGGCGTTAGTAACAATCCAAAGTGAAGTAAAAAGAGGTTCCTTTACCCATTTCGCTTTCGATGCTATAGCTACTACCATGAAGATCTAGGATGTTTTTCACTATCGCTAATCCTAAACCACTGCCTTGTTTGTTGCCAATAGTGGACTTGTGAAAACGGTCGAACACATTCTTCAGGTCTTCCTCGGCGATCCCACTGCCTTGGTCTTCCACGCTTACATTTACTTTTTTATTTTCTTGCCGAATTTGAATGCTAACAAGTCCTCCTTGCGGACTAAATTTGATGGCATTACTGAGGAGGTTTACAATCACCCGATCAATGAGTCCGATGTCTGCTCTCACAGCTTGAATTGTTCCATGAACATTGAGTTGGAGATCCACTTCTTTTTCAGCGGCAATGATTCGATGACTGTTGACGATGTCGTTCGCTAAGTCCGGCAAAACCAGCGATTCGAGATTTAATTTTCGTTCTTTCGACTCCAGTTTACTCAGTTCAAAAAGCTCTTCAATCAAATTATTGAGCTGAGCGGTATTTCTTAAACTGGTTTGTAAATATTTGTTGATGCGCTCATCGTCAAGTTTATCGCGTTTAAGCAGCACTGTTTCTAGATAACCTTGTATGCTTGCGAGGGGAGTGCGAAGGTCATGGCTAACATTGGCAATCAACTCTTTTCTAAACTTGATGATTTCTTCTTTTTGCTGATCGAGCTTGCTTTGTTGCTTTACCAAGCGGTTCACGATGTAAAGCATAAGGCCGGTTAGCACGCCAACAATGAGCATCATCACCAAAATATTCTTCCAAACAGCGTTCTTGGCTTCCATAATGAACTTATCGAAGCGTTCATCGGCTTGCAATACGGCAACCACTTCACCTTGCGAATTCATCACGGGGGCAAAAGCACTTAACCATGTTCCATTGGAGTCTTGGTATGGCTCAATTACACCTCCAACTTCATATTTGCTCAGTAATTCTGCTGGGTAGTCGCGGTAAGGGTGTTTCCAAAAAGGACGCGCAGAACTGGCCACTCCAAAACAGAATTTTTCCATGGCCTGGCTATAAATCATCGTATATAGTGTGCTGTTCAATTCATTGTTTCGTGTAGCCCTTTCAAGTTGTTGGTGAATCTCAAAGTACACACTGTCTTCATCATTCATGGAGATACCATCCATGGCATAGTTTTCAACAAGGTATTGATGCCGATCGCCATCGATTTGTGGCGCAAGGGTGTTAACAATGCCTTCTAATTTCGACAGCTCTTTGTCTTGATAAATTTTAATCTGGGTATAATACAAGTTGAAGCCAAGAATGAGTGATGCACTCAAGAAAAAACCCAAGGCGAGCAGGAGCACCCGTCGATATGCTTTCGATTTGTTCATGAGATATCATTAAATCGATAACCAACACCCCAGGTAGTAAGCACGTAGTCTGGATTGGTGGGGTCTTTTTCTATTTTTGAACGAAGTCGGTTGATGTGCGAATTAACGGTATGCTCATAACCTTCGAAATCATAACTCCAAACTAAGTTTAAAAGGTCTTTTCGGTCATAGGTTACTCCAGGATTAGCAGCCAGTAAGTAGAGTAGATCAAATTCTTTTGGAGTTAATTCAATGCGCTCGTTGTTCAAACTTACTTTACGTTTTTTCTTGTCGATAACAATGCCTTTGTAGCTAATCACACTTTCGCTGGTGTCGCTTTGCGTATCAATTTCCACTCGGCGCAAGTTGGCCTTAACACGAGCTAATAACTCGCGAACACTAAAGGGCTTGGTCAAATAATCGTCGGCTCCCGTTTCTAAACCAAGTACTTTGTCAATCTCTTCAGAACGGGCAGTAAGCATGAGTATCGGACTGTTTACTTTTTCAGCGCGAAGCTGTCGGCAAACATCAATTCCATTCATTCCAGGAAGGTTAATGTCTAGAATCATCAAATCAAAAGGATTCGACAAAGCATATTCAAAACCCTCTTTTCCATTATGGAAGATTTTCACTTCACAGTCAAGATCTTCTAAATGAAGCTCAATAAGTTCCGCAATGTCTTTTTCGTCTTCAATAATAATTACTTCTTTCATCCTTGTTTTCTTTGAGTTACAAACGAACGAAGAACAAGTAACAAATTTATCACAGGAGTTTAGCCAATTTTTGGGATGAACTTTTTTGTCTTGTGATAGTTCTGTTATCAAGATTATTTACCTTTGTCACTGAGAGAAATCTCTAACATCATGTTTCGTTTGGGTATGAGCGTACTCGAACCTAATAGGTTAAGTTTAGTTGTTAGTTAAGAGGAGTCCCTGCGTAAGTAGGGACTTTCTTTTTTTTGGAGTGAAAGTTGTTTTAATTGGAACATCACTATTTTTGAACTTATGAATAAATTGAATAATCGCCTCTTGCTCGCATTGAGCTTTTTCTTTTTGGCCTTAGGCAGTATCGCCCAAGAAAATGAACCAGACAACAATTGGATGAACCTCGATAGAAACATCGATAATTATCCGGGAATTAGTTTGGAAAAGGCCTACGAAACCTTCTTGTCTGGAAAAGAAGGAAAGGAAGTAGTTGTGGCGGTAATCGACAGTGGAGTTGATGTAGAACACGAAGATCTTCAAGGAAAGATATGGGTGAATGAAGATGAAATTGCCGGAAATGGAATTGACGATGATAACAACGGCTATATCGATGATGTGCACGGTTGGAATTTTATTGGTGGGGCAAATGGAGATGTTGAATTTGATAACCTCGAGTTCACAAGAATCTATATCCAACTGAGAAATCGTTTCCTCAACAAATCAAAAAGCGATATCGCATCAAGTGAAAAGGAAGATTATGCGCGCTACCTTTCAATGCAAACGCAATATGATAACAGAGTAAAAGCGGCAGAAGAAAGTAAAACGGAGTACCAAGCCATCTTGATGTTTTACGACATGTCGGTAAAAGCGGTGAAAGAGGTGCTCGGCAAAAAAGAACTAACGGTAGAAAATGTCCAAGCACTTCCCGCAGGTGATGAACGCTTCGAAGCAATGAAGGAGTTGACCTTGCTTGGCCTAAGTGCCGACCTAAAAAAGGACCTTAAAGAAGGCATGAAGCATTTCGACGAGCAGCTGGATTTTATGTACAACCTGGATTTCGACTCAAGAAAAATTGTTGGCGATAACTATGAAGATAAAACAGAACGCTTCTATGGAAACAACAACTATGAAGGACCGTCTGCCAACCACGGAACGCACGTAGCAGGAATCATAGCCGCTGATAGAAATAATGAAATAGGAATGAAGGGAATTGCCGACAAAGCAAAAATTATGGTGCTTAGGGTGGTTCCCAATGGTGATGAACGCGATAAAGATGTTGCCAATGCCATTCGGTACGCAGCAGACAACGGTGCTCGAGTAATTAATATGAGTTTCGGAAAGAGCTATTCTCCTGAGAAATATTTGGTGGATGAAGCTGTTGCTTATGCCGAAAGTAAAGGCGTACTCATGGTTCATGCCGCGGGGAATAGCAGTAAGAACACAGACATCACAAACAACTACCCAAATCCAGTCAACGAAGTAACAAGAGAAGTGTGCAGCACATGGATTGAGGTAGGTGCATCTAATTGGGTGAGCGGATTGGATCTTCCAGCAAGCTTTAGTAATTACGGTAGAAGATCGGTTGATGTTTTTGCACCCGGTGTAGATATCTACAGCACAACACCAGATAACAACTACGAAGAAAATAGTGGAACAAGCATGGCCTCGCCAGTGGTTGCAGGACTTGCAGCCCTGATCATGTCTTACTATCCAGACCTTTCAGCCAAAGACGTTAAAGAGATCATTGTGAACTCTTATTCCGATTACAAAAAGGAAAAGGTTCAAATACCTGGAAATAAAAAGAAAACCAAGTTCAAGAAACTAAGTAAAACAGGAGGTGTAGTGAATGCCTTTAACGCGCTTCGAATGGCTAAAGATTATCAGTCTTTGATTTCCGAGAAAAAGGGCGGATGATCAAACGGATGTCTCTTGAATAATTAAAGTAGTTGTACGACCAGTTGATGAGAACCAGCAATTTGTTCCTAAAACCAATCAGCTGAATCACGTGAACGCCCATCCAAACAAACCAAGCGAAAAAGCCTTGGAACTTGTATTTGGGTAAATCAACAACGGCTTTGTTTCGCCCAACAGTGGCCATAGCACCGAGGTCTTTATACACAAAAGGTTTCGGTGCTTTGTTTTGAGCCCAAGCCTTAAGGTTTTCGGCCAACAATTTGCAATGCTGCATGGCCACTTGAGCCAACATGGGGTGTCCTTTAGGATGCGCCTCATCCATCATTTGAGCCACATCACCAATAACAAAAACTCCATCAAGGCCCTCCACTTGATTGTATTGATTAACAGCAATTCGTCCGTTTTTTAAAAGCGTCCCCTCAGGCAGCCCTCCAACAGGAGCTCCTTTGACGCCAGCGGCCCAAATAAAAGTTCTGCTTTTAAGGATATGGTCACCAGCAATGACTGTTTCACCATCGTAACTCGACACAGCGGTATTCAACCAAATCCACCTCCTACAATAACAACGCGTTTTAAGTTCGTTTTGGGGATGTTCATGGGAGTAATTTCTTGCAAGGTAATTGAATCGAGAGAGGAAACGGTATCTTTGCATCATGAAGCGAATTGAAGTTGCGGAAAAAAGCACACTACTTGAGGTAGTTCAAACAAATATGGGGTACACGTCTACAACTAAGGCGCGTAAAATCATTAAAAATGCCCACGTTCGAATAAACGGTAAAATGGTCAACATTCCCTCAACAGAGGTCAATAAAGGCGATCAACTGGAAGTATACCCAGAACCTTTAATCATTCTGAAAAAAATCGACATTCCACCGTGCGAAGTGGTTTTTGAAAATAAAGATTTCCTTGCCTTTATTAAACCGGCAGGTTACACTACGGCTCACCCAGATCCAAAGGTGCGTACCTCTTTCAATTTGATGAAAAGATGGATGCAGGCACGAGATCCTCAAATGACAGACATTCACTTCGTCAACAAAATTGAAAAAGATGCCTCAGGAATTGTTCTAGTAGCCAAGAATTTCAAGTGGAGAAAATACCTCCAAGATGAATGGGCAACATTCAGAAGAAGGTACTACGTGCTGGTGGATGGTGACTTTTCTGATAGCGGTGTTATTCGCGTTAAAACAGGAACGAAAATTCAAACAGAGGTGAATTTCCCTTTCCGTAGAATGAAGAGTAATGGTCTGTACTCACTGGTGCGTATTGATTTGGAAGAAGGACAAAAAGACATGTTCGACGATGAGTTGAAAGGCAAAGGAATTCCTATTGTGGGGAATCGCTTCGATAGAAAAAAAGGAGATGCCTACGAACATAAGGCAAAACACTTCTTTTCGATTGAGATTCCCGATATGGATAAAAAAGAAGTACACTTGGTCAAAACACCTGTGCCAAAAGCTTTTCTTAAATTAACAAGATGATGCTACTTCAAAGCGATACCATTTCATCGGGAGGCAAAATCAGTGCTTCAAACGATGTCAACCTCTTAGCAGTTATCGCTGCTGCGGCTACGTTGTTTATGATCATTACAATTGTGCGTTATAAGATCGGACAAAGAACTAAAAAAGGCGAGCAGTAATTGCTGATCGCCTTTTTGATGTGTTTGATGTGATGTAACTTAAACTTATTGAAGCATCACAGTGAGGTGATTTCCTCTACTCCAAAAGCTTTCAGGATCCAATATTAGGAGTCCGTACACATCCTCTTGCTGTTCAATTTTATAACTGTCTTCCGGGTGTGAGCTCAAGAGTTCAACACCTTCCCCTTCTAGCGTAATGTAACTCAGGTATCTTGCATCAATGGTTTCAAATGCGGCGGTGTTGAAGTCCTTTTTCATGACCGTTTTTCTTCCAATACCAAGAAAACCACCTTTCATTTCAGCTAAACCTTCATCCAAGAGTTCTTGTTTATTTCCTATAAAGACTTGAGCCGCGTAGAGGGCACCCTCGAGTTTTTCACGTTCCAAGCGCACATGCACTAATTCATTTCGAAGTGTATTGAGCTCCTTATCGCTGCCCTCAAGTTCGTTAATCAACAACAATATTTCTTCTTCTTGATCACCAATGCTCCTCAATAAGGCGGCGTGCTGTTGTTGAAGATCGATTTGTTTTTGTTGGCTTCGCGAAGCATTCCCTTCCAGTTGTGCAACATCCAATCGGTACTTGCTTATCGCCGCTTGAATGGCGCTGATTTTTTCTAAGCCATTTTTTAATTGTTCTTGCTGATTTAAACCGCTAGCCAACATAACTGCTTCGAGTTCTAATTCTAAGTTCTTGAGCTCTTTCTGAGTGTTATGAAGTCGTTTGTTTTGATCAATCATCGCGAGTTTTAATGCCTCGTTTTCCTCTTCCAATGGCTGAAGAGTCGAGGCTTGAGGTTCATTACAAGATGAAAATAGAATGATGATCATGGCGCTTAGTAAAGCGCTTGCGAATGATGATTTTAGATTTTTCATGGCCTTTTTTCTTCCTTAACGAGAGAAAATTGAACAGCGCATGAAGGTGTCTGCTGCTTTGGTTTAAGCGTACCTACTTACCGATTTTTTGAAGCGTTCCTGCTTCATCAGCCTTTCTTAAAGAAAAGGACTTCGATTTAAACCAATGACTAAATGGCAAGTACGGAGAACAAGCGTTGATCAACAAGGTATTCCGAAGTTCAACTTGCAGTGAACTGGTCAACTTAACGGGCTGTAACTCAAAGGAACCTGGTGTCATGAGCATCTATTTTAAACCTTGTTTACAAAATAGATACAATCATGCTTGTCTTTTGCCCTAATCCTTTTCTTCGATTTTTTTGCTCGATTCAAGTTGGTCGATAAGATTGAACTTATCAGATTGCTCTATACCGTCCATCACTTGGGCAAGGATGTTTTCTACGCTGTCATCGTAGTCGATATTCAGTGGGGCTTTCACCCGAAGTGATAGGGTGATTCCCTTTTTCTTTTTCTTAACTCCACGTTTATCAAATCCACGTCGGAAACCATCAATTACCACAGGAATGACAACAGGTTTGTTGTTTTTGATGATGTGCGCTGTTCCTTTTCTTCCTGGTACAAACGGACGAGTAGTTCCTTGCGGGAAACTAACTACCCAACCAGCATTTAAAGCGGCTACAATGTTTTCGGTGTCTTTGGGGTCAACTGAACGATTCACCTCTTGGCCATTCGCTCGCCATGTGCGCTGAATACTCACCACACCGCCCACTTTCATGAAGTTAGTTAGTTTCGCGTTTTCAATGGTTTCAGCAGCCGCTACGGCGTACAACTCTTCGTGTGGTAAAAACCAAAACCCGGGATACTTGATGTTATTGAACCTTCCCATTAATGCAGATTGAAAGGCGTGCATCATAAAAAGCGCATCAGAAAAATAGGTTTGATGATTGGAAACAATCAACACATTGGTCTTGGGGATTTTAGCTAATATTTCAGTCCCTTCTATTTCGGTGTCGTAATACCAGTTGAAGCGCGGATACGTAATCAGCCCAAAAAAGCGAATAAGCCACTTCCTCTGCCACATTTTATGTCCGAATACCGTGCGTCTTTTTCCCACTGTGTTCTTATTGCGTTAGAGACAAAACTAATCAAAAGAGATGAGGGAGAGTTGATGACTGCATAAAATACGTGGTGCTTGATGTAATGCAGTGCTTGAATGCTGAAATTTAAATATGCTCTAGATTCGGTTTCATTTGCCTTTCATGCATTATTTAATGAAGCGTTTTCTTCTGCAGAGCAAAAAAAAGCAGCTTCTGAACGTTTTCAAAAGCTGCCTAAACCTTAACCAAAATAACTATTCATCAAAACCAAAACCAAGGATGCAATAGCACGTTTCACATTGCAAGCCCTATGCCAAAGTGCCTTGATTACATGTTAAGTGCTGTTAAAGAATTTGGGGAATGGAACTCGGCATTTAAAAAGTGAGCAAGTCTCATTACCTTTGGGCACCTTCAATAAAAAAGGATAAACTATGAAAGAAGTATATATCGTAGGAGCTGCAAGAACACCAATGGGAAGTTTCATGGGTGCATTGAGCAGTATTCCTGCTAGCAAATTAGGTTCAATTGCTATTAAAGGAGCATTAGACAAAGCTGGAATAGACCCAAATGTGGTGAACGAAGTGTTGATGGGAAATGTGCTACAAGCTGGTGGCGGACAAGCTCCGGCAAGACAAGCAGCTTTGGGTGCTGGAATTTCAAACGAAGTTCCTTGTACTACAGTGAACAAAGTTTGTGCTTCAGGAATGAAGGCCATCATGCAAGGTGCTCAAAGCATCATGCTTGGAGATAACGACGTTGTAGTTGCTGGAGGTATGGAAAACATGAGCATGGTGCCTCATTACCTCGATGCAAGAAACGGAAAGAAATTTGGCGATATGAAATTGGTTGATGGCATGTTGAAAGACGGACTCACCGATGTTTATAACGCTACACACATGGGTAATTGTGCCGATCTTTGTGCAAGAGAGTACAAGTTCAGCAGAGAAGATCAAGATGCTTTTGCTATCGAATCATACACACGTGCTGCTAAGGCTTGGAGTGAAGGGAAATTCAATGATGAGGTTGTTCCTGTAGCCATTCCCCAAAGAAAGGGTGATCCAATTATGATGAGCGAAGACGAAGAGTACAAGAACGTGCGCATGGATAAGATTCCTACACTTCGTCCTGCTTTCGATAAAGAAGGAACAGTAACCGCAGCTAACGCGTCAACTTTGAATGATGGAGCCTCTGCTGTAGTATTGATGAGTAAAGAAAAAATGGAAGAGCTTGGTTTAAAACCATTGGCGAAAATTGTAAGTTTCGCTGATGCTGCTCAGGCTCCAGAGTGGTTCACTACTGCTCCAGCTAAAGCACTTCCAAAAGCACTCGCAAAAGCCGGTTTGAGCACAAGCGATATTTCTTTCTGGGAATTAAACGAAGCGTTCTCTGTAGTAGGTTTGGCCAACAATAAAGAACTTGGTTTAGATGCAGCTAAAGTGAATGTAAACGGCGGGGCAGTGGCTATTGGTCACCCACTTGGTTCATCAGGTTCAAGAATTGTGATTACATTGATGAATGTACTTGCCCAAAATAATGGTAAATACGGAGCCGCTGGAATCTGCAATGGTGGAGGAGGAGCAAGCGCCATTGTTATCGAACGAGTATAAGTGAGATAAAAAAACAAGAAATTTTAAAGCGCCTTTCTGTTCGGAAGGCGCTTTTTTTTAGAAGTACTTTTACTGTTTTCAGCAAAAAAACTTGATTCTTAATTCAAAGCTCCTTTTCTTATTTGAGAAACAAAAGTTTAGATC
Source organism: Flavobacteriales bacterium (assembly GCA_029238785.1). Lineage (GTDB taxonomy): Bacteria > Bacteroidota > Bacteroidia > Flavobacteriales_D > Sanyastnellaceae > CALKGK01. The sequence continues at coordinate 15,965 of JAQWFN010000062.1, forward strand.
TCTGAAAAAATATGTCGAAAAAGCCCATAATTGAACGTGTTCTTTTTGTAGACGACGATATCGTTTACATCATGATGGTGGAGTACCTGTTCAAGCATTTCTATTCCGAAATAGAATTTATCCTTGTACAATAAACAGAGCACCTTGTTCAAGCTTTAAAAGACCTTTCTCCACAATTGCTAATTCTTGATGTGAACCTACCCATTCAATCGGGCTGGGAATTACTGAGTGATATTGAAGTAATGTTGAAAAGGGAGAAACTCAATAAACCTTTTATAGTGATGAGCAGCTCAAGTGTATGCTTTGACGATAGAGAAAAGGCCAAGAACAAACACAGCGTTGATACTTACATCGAAAAACCCCTGACTTACGATAAACTTAAAGCATTAATGGAAGCTTATTCATCAAAAATCAGAACGTGATTATTGAGAATGGATAGTTTAGATCTTAAGCAATTTGAAATAGTTAAAAAAGAAAAACCCTCCTGCTCAAAAGAACAGGAGGGTTTTTTATGAATTTAATTTACGCTTACTTATTGATGATCATTCTGTTCGTGATGATCTCAGTTCCTGTAGTCAAACGGTAGAGGTAAACCCCTACAGGAAGATCTCCTGCTTTGAAATCAATGACGTAAGTCTGACCAGCCTCTGCACCTTGGTTGAAGAGTTCAGCAACTTTCTGACCATTCAAGTTGAGGATTTCAACTTTCGCGTCAGTGTTCGCTGGTACTTCAAAGGTGATCTTAGCATTAGCAAGAACTGGGTTTGGAGACAATGTCAATAGAGCTGCTCCTGTATCATTCTTACTTACTAGGTCGTTAGCTTCTCCAGCTCCAATTGGGTTAACAATTGCTGGTACTACTACACCTTCTGCAAATGAGATGGTTTGAGTAAATGAAGTGTTGTTTCCTGAACAATCAGTAGCACTCCATGTGCGCTCAATGTAGTATTGTGGACAGCAATCGTGCTCGAAAGCAAAATCACCTGAACCTGAAACGTTCTCTTGGTTATAAATTCCAGAGTAGGTAAACCATCCTCCTGATCCATATCCCGTGTTCACGTTGTCAGCAGCAACACCAACTTGGTAACCGTAGTACAAGCTGCTTGGTGCGTGGTTCAACATCAATGATGATCCGTCGTTAGCTCCCCATCCTGTCAAGGTCGCTCCCGCTTGCATCACATAGTAGGTCCAATCCAAGTAGTTGTCTCCTGCTAATCCACAATCGTCTTTGAAACTGGTTGGGAAGCCTTGTGTTGACCACATAGACCAATCCATACCGTTTGCAAACTCAACACTGATATTCCATCCACGTGTAGGGTCGTCGTTACGTACTACTGAACCACTCAATGTAGCTGTTCCGTTAGGATACTGTACGAAGTTTGCATCAATTGTTGAATAGAATACTTTTTCAGCATTATCAAAATCAAACAACAACAAGCTCCATCTTTCGTCTCCAGTACATACCGTTCCATCTTCATTGTATGCTTGCGGTGTAGTCAATACACAATCAGCAATGCTTCCTTCTGCTGGAAGGTCTCCGAACAACTCTTCTGTAAAGTCTACATCAAGTTCACCGTTACAGTTGTCGTCTGCACTTACCATAGCAGGTGCCGGAACTTCATCCTCACAATCAAGAACCAAATCAGCTGCTGGAGTTCCGCTCAAGATTGGAGCGGTGTTGTCTTGTACAGTAATGCTGTAGCTCATCTCAGCGCTGTTACCACACTCATCAATAGCAGTGTAAGTCACAATTGAGAATCCATTTCCACAATCATCAGCTTCGATAAGCTCAGTTGAAACGCTAACAGTAGCAATACCACAGTTGTCTGTTGCACCTACTTCTGGAGTAGCTGGAACGTCATCAGCACATTCAACATTTACGTTTGAAACCATTGAGTCAAATACTGGAGCTACATCATCATAAATGTAATACTCTGTACTCGCTGTTGCAGTGTTTCCACAAGCATCAGTAGCAGTCCATGTGCGAACGATGGTGTAAGACTGTGGACAGTCTCCGTCAACAATCATGTCTTCCATGCTTACTACAGCCTCTCCACAGTTATCAGTTGCAGTAGCCATTACTGTTGGAATAGCATCCTCACAGCTCAACTCGTTGCTTTCTGGTACTGAAGTGAATACTGGAGCAGTGGTATCAACAACGTTGATGGTCCAAACAGCAACATCAGTGTTTCCACAGTTGTCTGTAGCTGTCCAAGTGTAAATCACGGTACGCTCGTTGGCGCAAACTCCGTCGATCTCTTCCATGTCCATTACAACAGTAACATCAGCGTCACAGTTATCTTCTGCAGATACAAATGGCAATGAGATCACTTGATCACACTCGATGGTGCTTTCTTCGTTCTCAAGGCTCAATACTGGTGCAGTAGTGTCCTGAACAGTGATGGTCCATGTAATAGGAGTTGAGTTATCACAGTTATCGGTAATGGTCCAAGTTCTTTCAATCGTGTAGCTGTCTTCACAAGCTCCGTCGATGATCACTTCTCCATTGTAAACCAAATCCAACTCATCGTCACAGTTCAGGACACTA
>JAQWFN010000094.1 GCA_029238785.1 Flavobacteriales bacterium
AACCTTGGTGCGTCAGTACAGAAAAGCAGATCCTTTGACCTCATTGGATTGGGATTTGAAAAACGAACGTAATATTCCAATCGCTGGTGGTGTTTACATCATCCATGTGGAAGTTCCTGGAGCAGGTGAAAAAGTGCTCAAATGGTTCGGAATCATGAGACCAGCCGATTTGGACAACTTCTAATCTTACCAACAGCAGAAACAAAGAAAGATGAACAACTTTATCTCTATAAAAAAATCAGTTCTCGCCTTATCAGCAGGTCTAATGTTGGCAATGGGAGTTCAAGCAGGAAATCCTGACCGTGCCGGTTCTGCCGGTGCTGGTCAGCTATTAATCAATCCATGGGCTCGTTCTGGTGGATTGGCTAATGCATCAATGGCTAGTGTTCGTGGAATTGAGAGCTCTTTTCTTAATATCGCAGGACTTGCCTTTGTGGAAAGAACCGAGTTAATATTCACCAATAATCAATACCTCGTTGGTACTGATATTCAATTGAACTCTTTGGGCTTTGCTCAAAAAGTTGGTGAATCTGGAGTACTTGGAATTTCTGTTACTTCAATGTCGTTTGGTGACATTGCAATTACAACAGAAGACCTTCCAGAAGGTGGAATTGGTAACTTCTCCCCTACTTATTCTAACATCGGAATCTCTTATGCAAAGGAATTCTCTAACAGTATTTATGGTGGTCTTACCCTTCGTGTATTGTCTGAGTCAATTGCTAACGTAAGAGCTCAAGGAGTATGTTTCGATGCAGGAATTCGTTATGTAACCGGTGAAAACGACCAATTGCGTTTTGGTATCTCATTGAAAAATGTTGGACCACCAATGCGTTTTCGTGGTGATGGACTTTCAGTAACTGCTGAAATCCCAACAACCGGTGAGCAACTTACCGTTGATCAACGTTCTGCAACTTATGAGTTACCTTCTTTGGTGCACATCGGGTTTGCTTATGATTTCGTTTTGAATGAGGACATGATATTGACCGCTAACGGACAATACACTTCGAACTCATTTACACAAGATCAATTTGGTTTTGGTGCTGAATTCGGATTTAAAGAAAGACTCATTTTGAGAGCCGGATACATGTGGGAACCAGACATCACTTCTGAAATCGATCGTACCACAGTTCTTACTGGTCCTGGAGCAGGTTTGACTTTACAAATCCCTACAGGAGCTAACGGAACAATCATTGGACTCGATTACTCTTACAGAACTACAAGCCCATTTGATGGAATTCACGCCATTGGTGTGCATATTGACTTGTAATCACATTATTTCATACATTTGATAAAGAGAAGGCCCTCATTAGAGGGTTTTCTCTTTTTGTGTATACCTACTAACGACTATTACCATGTCAAACATATCTTACTACACTGCTGAAGGTCTCAAACAACTCAAAGACGAGATACATGACCTCAAAGTAGTGCAACGACCAAAAATTTCTCAGCAGATTGCTGATGCCCGTGATAAAGGGGATTTAAGTGAAAATGCCGAGTACGATGCTGCGAAAGAAGCTCAAGGCTTGCTTGAAGCAAAAATTTCAAAGCTCGAAAACTTGCTTGCCAATGCTCGTCTTGTTGATGAATCTCAGATTGATAATAGCAAGGTTTTTATTTTGAGTACCGTAAAGTTGAAGAACACCGCTAATGGCGCTGAAATGTCTTACACTTTGGTTGCAGAAAATGAAGCAAATCTCGCTATGAAAAAAATCTCAGTAGATTCACCTATTGGAAAAGGTGTTCTCGGAAAAGCTGTTGGCGAAATTGCTGAAGTACAAGTTCCTGCAGGCCTGGTGAAATTCGAAATCTTAGAAATCACCCGATAATGGCCAGTATTTTTACCCGCATCATTCAGGGCGAAATACCTTGTCATAAAATTGACGAAGATGACCGTTTCTTGGCCTTTCTAGATATTGCCCCATTAGCTGTGGGCCATGTCCTAGTCATCCCTAAAGAAGAAATCGATTACATCTTCGATATGGATCCAAGCTTACTTGCAGACCTTCATGTATTCAGCCAAAAAGTTGCCAAAAAAATAGCCAAGGCCATTCCATGCAAACGCGTGGGAGTAGCCGTTATTGGTCTGGAGGTGCCTCACGCTCATGTGCATTTGGTTCCATTGAATCATGTTAGTGATATCAATTTCGAGCGACCAAAAATGGATCTTAGCCAAGAAGAACTTGCCATCACTGCTAAAGCGATTCGCGAAGCTTAAAAAAAGACTAGATTAATGATTGATGAGGGCCGTCCAGATACTGAGACGGCCTTTTTCATACCTGGTCCATATTGGTCTTACCATTCCGTCTTTCACCGAAATGTTGTTGTAATCTCCAAAGAAGATGCTTTCTGAGGGGGTGAAACTCGATTCACTGATCAATTCGTTGGTAAAGGTTTTGCCTCCATCGTCTGAATAAGCGAGGTAAACATTCGTGGCATTACCTTCCAAGTTTCTTCGATCATAAAACACTAGATAAACTCTGCCGTTACTTTGGTCGATGTCCATCCATGTGAAGAACTGCTGGGCTTTACCCTCGTCGTTATTAACGCGCACAGGTTCTGACCAAGTATCTCCGCCATCTTCACTTGAAGCTAACCAAATATCGGTATCGTCTTCCCCATTACGTTGATCTGCCCAATTGATGTAGATCGTGCCTTTATGAGCACCTTCACTTCGATCGCAGGCGGTTACCGGCATTCCGTTACAGCGATTAATCCCAGGAATCTTCATGTCCCAACCGCCTACAATTTCAGCCGCAGCGATATCTTCATTCAGCCATGTTTTCCCTTCATCCAAAGAACGATCAAACCAAATGGTATTTCCCAAAGCCCAAGACACATAGATTTCTCCCTTTGGTCCAACACAAGGAACTGCGCCTTCAACGGTTTCATCACCGTCCAAGCAATTGCCTGCTTGCTGCGAAATTCGAGTAGGAGCAGTCCATTTTTCACCGCCTTGATTGCCCATCGAAAACAAAATCAAGGTACTGTCTTCAGCGTTTTTACTATCGTAGGCATCAAACTGGGTCCACGTTGCATAAACACACTTTCCATCCAAGGAAGTGGCCGCCCATTCTTTGTCTTGATCTTTTCCTTCGTCCAAACCAATCCCAGCCCCTTTTGACCACGATTTCCCGTTGTTTTTAGAGTACTGACAAACAATTCTGTCGAGCAAAGCATCGCTTGCCCAACCATCACCATCTGGATTAGACAAGTGGAAATAAAAGAAGCCCCCCTTTGGTGATGCCACGATGCAAGGGTCGCCAAAAACCCCAAGAGGGCTCTTTAAGCGGTCAATGGCCCATGTTCTTCCGGAATCTGAAGAAGTGTACACCTTATCCAAAATACTGCCTGCAACGATACGCTCTGGCTTTGTTTGACTGATAGCGATGCTTGGTTCGCAAGGCTGGTAGCGATCTGTTCCATTGAACGCTTCAATAAGAATGTTCTCATACTTGCTCTGGGCAGAACAAAGGCTTACGCCCATCACCAAGAGAACAAATAGCCCTTTTCCTTTCATGCTAACGTTTTTGCATTTGAGCAAACTCCTTCGCGAAGTAAGTCAACACGATATCCGCACCGGCCCTAACGATACTTGTGAGCATTTCTGGCATGGCCTGCTCATAGTTAATCCATCCGCGCTCAGCAGCTGCTTTTAGCATGGCGTATTCACCACTAACATTGTAGGCCGAAATGGGAACATCACAATTGGCCTTGAGGTCGGAAATGATGTCTAAATAACACAAGGCCGGCTTCACCATGAGGTAATCAGCGCCTTCGTCCATGTCCAAAGCTGCTTCTCTTAGGGCTTCTCTCCTATTGGCGGGATCCATTTGATAGGTCTTTTTATCGCCAGCTTTTGGCGCTGAGTCTAGGGCTTCTCTGAACGGACCGTAAAAAGCACTCGCGTACTTCGCGGTGTAGGACATGATGGCAACTTCTTCAAAGCCTTTTCCATCAAGCGCATCTCTGAGTGAGGCGACGCGCCCGTCCATCATGTCAGACGGACCAAGAATGTCGATTCCAGCTTGAGCTTGGGCAATGGCCATTTTATTCAGTATGGGTAAGGTTTCATCGTTCAAGATCTTTCCATCTTGTACAAAACCATCGTGTCCGTCAGCACTATAAGGATCCATAGCCACATCGCTCATCAAACAGGCTTCAGGAAAACGCTCTTTTACCGCTCGAATAGCGTGGAGGTAGAAATTTTCCTCTGCATAACTGTAGCTCGCTGTTTTGTCTTTTAATTCATCGGCCACACCTGGGAATAGGACGAATGAAGACAAGCCCAAATTCAAACTCTCCTCAATTTCTTTAAGAAGATGATTTAGGCCGAAGCGGTATTGCCCTGGAAGGGCATTAATGGCCTCCTTAGCATTTGCGTCGTTGATGAGGAAAAGCGGATAAATCAACTGATCGGTGTGAACTCTTGTTTCGCGTACCATCCCTCTAATGGCCTCGGTTCTTCTATTTCTTCTTGGGCGTTGTTGCATTTCAGTTTCCTTTGGTCGTGTTAAATTGCTTTTCCAATCCTTGCAATTGTCTGAAGAGCTCGTTTTGAACATCAAGGATATCTTGGTCGGTTAAATCAGTATGCTCGTTTCCATGGTGATGATGCTCACCATCTTCATGAAGGCAGTGTCCTGGAATTTCAATTAAATTCTCTCTCCACTCTTTGAGCTTCCTGTTGAGGCTTTCTAAATCTGCGTACTGCGCTTTGAGGCTTCTCATTTCTTCTGCATCGTTGAGCTTTCGAACGAGGAGCATCGTATCGTTCAAGCTTTGCTGCATTGCTAAAACTTCATCACTCATTTGACGGTGAAGCGCACGGGCACTGTCTTGAACGGCCAATGCTTCTTTTACTAAAGGACTTTCTTCTTTGGACTGACAAGCGATCAAAGCCACACTCATCAAGATAAACAGGAGTCTTTTCATTTTTTATTTGGATTGTGAGGAACCGGATCGTGGCCAGATGTTCCCCAAGGATGACATTTTAAAATTCGTTTTGTTCCAAGTCCAATTCCCTTTATGACCCCCCATTCTTGAATGGCTTGAATCATGAAATTGGAACAGGTGGGTTGGTGTCTGCAATTCTGACCTAATAGCGGACTTATCGCTGCTTGGTAGATCCGTATTGGGAAGATAAGTGCTTGTTTTAACCAACTCATATTCAAAAATACAATTCCCTATTGAGAATGCTCAGAAAGGCCAGGTTTCAATTGACACAAAAAAGGCCATTGAAGCACAACCTCCGCTCAGGAAAATGATCCAATCTCTATGTTTTATGCGGCTTAGGGAGTGCACGAAAACAAGGATGATAAAGAATGCTAAAAGAAAGAGGAGCTGTCCAAGTTCAACACCGAGATTAAAACCAAGCAAAGGAACAGCTAAGTCGTTTCCCTTACCCACAAGCATTCTCAAATAAGACGAAAACCCCATCCCGTGAATGAGTCCGAAAGCCAAGGTAATGAAGAACCTCACAGCCATATTCTCGCTATTATGGTGCTTGCGGTGAACTCGTCTAAGGTTGAGCAAGGCGGTGATAAGAATGCTCACTGGAATAAGCCATTCGATGAGTGCCGGATTAATCTCGATCACTCCATAAACCACCAAGCCCAAAGTAATTGAGTGTCCGATTGTAAAGGCTGTGGCCAAGCCAATAAATTTGCGCCAATCTCTCGGGGTATAACTGGCTACTAAAGCCAATAGAAACAGCATATGATCACAGCCCTTCGGGTCGAGAATGTGATTTAATCCTTCAATAAAAAAAAGCTGAAAATCCATTCTCTAAATACTAATGCTGTAGTTAAAACCATCGATGACTACACTCACATCATTATCGCAAGTGCCGTTGCCATAGTCTAGGGTGCGAACAGATTTCCCTTCCGGTTGGAGCTCAAATTTTCCAGAATAAATCCACGGACAAACAAAGGAGAATTCGAGTGGTCTGGTAATAGTGAGTTCGTAAGCGTTGCCGTTTCTGTCAACACCTTCTGCTGTTCCTGTGACGCTGTAGGCATCATCCTGAAGGAAAACAGATAAACTTCCTTCTGTCCAAGTTCTTACCATGTTTGAATTCCAAGTGCTTTGGAAATCGTTAGAGGTGGAGCTTACTTTTCCGTTAATAACGTTCACATTGAAGTAGGGCAATTCACTTTCATTGAGCCCCATGTTGGTGATGGTTTTGGTTCCCGTGAGGATGTAATTGTTCACCTGGTAATTTATTGGTGTAATCACAATTTGGGTTCCTACATCGCGGTACCTTCCCGAGAAGGTCACCAAAATCTGACCTTGTCTTCGTGTTCCAACAACATCGGTACAAGTGGTATTTCCAAAATCGATCAGGATGCTTTTGGGCGATGCTAGCGTGTCGATGGTGATGCTTTCAACACAACTTGGCGTGCTTCTGATACCCTCTGTTTCGTCGGCAATTTCATCCACAATCTGAAAGGCATCATCGAACATCGTTTTGGCAATGGTAAAGTCGAGCATTGCCGCTTGGTCTCTGTCTCTTTCTTCCTTTCGGCAAGAAGAAAAAATTAAACACAAGACTACAGGAAAGAGCCATTTCGCCATCAGCTTTTGGTTTAAGTTACTTTCGAATGTACTTAAATATCGTGAAAGCGTGTTTGTGGCGTTCGTCAATTGGATGCTCTGCGATGATTTCTTTTGTCCACTTCGACTCATCAAACTCAGGAAAGAAAACATCCGCCTCAAATTCTTCGTGAACATGAGTGAGGTACATCACATCTACCAAATCGAGCTCAAGTGCGAGTTGATAAATTTGCCCTCCACCAATCACAAAAGCCTCTTCTTCCTTGTTGTTTCTTGCAATTTCTAATGCTTCCTCTAGGCTATTCACCACATCTACCTGCTCGGCGGTGTAGTCTTTTTGGCGAGTGATGATCACATTGGCTCTCCCGTCTAATGGTCGCCATTTGTGAGGAATCGACTCATAATTCATTCTTCCCATGATGACATAATGGCCCATGGTGGTGTTTCTAAAGAACTTCAGATCGTCTGGTAATTTCCAGATGAGATCGTTGTCTTTCCCAATGGCTCGATTTGCTGCAACAGCCGCGATGATGGATACCTGCATAGTGCTTGATTAGACCGAAACTTCGGCTTTAATGTGAGGATGTGGATCGTAATTCACTAGTTCAAAATCTTCAAACTTAAAGGCAAAAAGATCTTTCACCTCGGGATTCAATTTCATTTGAGGAAGCGGCCTGAAATCTCTTGTGAGCTGAAGCTGCGCTTGTTCGATGTGGTTTTTGTAGAGGTGAACATCCCCAAAAGTGTGAATGAACTCACCCGGTTCGAGGTCGCAAACTTGGGCCAACATCAAGGTCAAAATAGCGTAGGAAGCAATATTGAACGGCACACCTAGGAAGGTATCTGCAGAGCGTTGATAAAGTTGACAGCTGAGTTTTCCATCGGCCACAAAAAACTGGAAAAGGCAATGGCAAGGCGGTAGGGCCATGTCGTCAATAAACGAGGGGTTCCAAGCCGAAACGATGTGCCTGCGGCTGTCTGGATTGTTTTTTAACTGATCGAGCAGTTTTACAATCTGGTCGGTATGACTCCCGTCTGGGTTGGGCCAAGACCTCCATTGATAGCCGTAAACCGGACCTAAATCTCCATTTTCATCGGCCCATTCATCCCAAATTCTCACCCCGTTATCTTTGAGGTATTTGATGTTGGTGTCGCCTTGTAAAAACCAGAGCACCTCATGAATGATGGAACGAAGGTGAAGTTTTTTGGTGGTGAGCAGCGGGAAGCCCTCGCTCAAATCGAAGCGCATTTGGTATCCGAAACAAGAAATGGTTCCTGTTCCAGTACGGTCTTCTTTTTCTACACCATTATCTAGGATATGCTGGAGCAGGTCGTGGTACTGTTTCATGCCAATGAATTTAGCTGTAAAAATAGCTCACAAGCCCTTGCTCGTGCAAGCAGTGTTAACCGATTGTGGGAAAAACGCTCGAACAGCTTCACAGCCCTTCCCTTCAGCCCGAAAAAAAAGAAAAACGTGCTTTTTTTTACTCGCTAATCACCCGAATGCTTGACTGAAGGCTTTTGGCATTTCGCTTCACTTCATCAATACTTTCGCCTAAAACCGTTACATGGCCCATTTTTCTGAAGGGCTTGGTGCTTGTTTTCCCATAGAGGTGAGGATAGACCTTTGGCATCGCAAGGACCTCGTTCATGCCTTCGTAGACCACTGGTCCGGCATGGCCTTTTTCGCCCAAAAGGTTGATCATTGCTGAAGGACAGCGCAAACTTGGATCGCCAAGGGGCAAATTTAAAATGGCCCTGAGGTGCTGCTCGAATTGTGAGGTGTAATTGGCTTCAATGGTTTGATGACCGCTATTGTGTGTTCTTGGAGCAACTTCATTCACCAAAACATTGCCCGTTTTATCGAGGAACATTTCTACAGCGAGGATACCAACGAAGTCCATTGCTTCCACCACTTTCATGGCCAATTCTTTCGCTGAATTTTCTTGTTCTTGGGTGATGCTTGCCGGGCTCAACAAGAAATCTACGAGGTTGGCTTCAGGGTTGAACACCAATTCTACCGTGGGGTAAACCGCTACTTCACCCGACTTATTTCGGGCAACAATAACGCTCAATTCTTTTTCGATATCCACTAAGGCTTCTAAAACACAGGGTCCGTCGAAGGCTTGAGCTAAATCGTGCTCATTCATCAAGACCTGCACTCCTTTTCCATCGTAGCCACCCGTTCTTAACTTTTGAACTACAGGCAAGTTGGTTGGTGAAAGTGCTGCTTTTGATTCAATGAGTGTGAAGTTCGAACTCGGAATATTGTTGTTTGCATAGAATTGCTTCTGCAGTCCTTTATCTTTAATGATGTGAAGGTGTTTTGGCGAAGGGCAAACGGCTACTCCTTGTTTTTCGAGGTCTTCTAGGGCTTTAACGTTTACATTTTCGATTTCGATAGTGATCATGTCTTTGTCTTTCCCGAAATCCATCACCGTTTGGTAATCGTTAAAATCGCCCACCACAAAACCCGTTGAAAGCGTGGAACAAGGGGCATCTGGCGCGGGGTCGAGGAAATGAACATCAATATCGAGACTAATGGCGGGTTGTTGAAGCATTCGCCCCAATTGGCCACCACCAAGAACACCTAGTTTAAATCGTTTTCCGTAAAATGCGCTCGTTTTCATCTAATCTTCAGGTAAAATAGCTGGTCTTTGGGTCAGCTCGTGATAACAAATCACATCGTCGGCAAAGTAGTGCACCACCATGCTTTTTCTTGTGAGTTGTTGATTATTCATTTTCCGTGCTCCATGAATCAAGTTAGCATGCCATATAAAAACGTCGCCGGCTTGAGTATGAAGCACTTCTTCTTTTAATCCTTCTTGTTTTATTAAAGCTTGAATGGCCTCTTCGTAGTTGTAATAGGCATTTTCCCCCAGCATCCATTTCCCTCCACCGTGATCGTAGGCTTCATTGAGCAGATAAGGCAAGCGATGGCTTCCCGGGAAGTACTTCAAAGGTCCTTGATCATCACCGATTTCTTCGAAGGCGGTCCACGCAGCTGCCATGTTCCCAAGGGGGTAGGTGGTCATGTGCACAGAATCTGAGTGTGCTCTTTGCTCAGAACTTTTGATAAAGTTGATGCTTTGAAATGGCTTGAAGTTTCGTTGATGAATGAGCTCCAGGTAGCGTAATATGGTTGGGTCTTTGGCAATTTTACCCAGCACCTTCGAGTTTCGGTAGGCGAACATGATTTTCTTGCCCGTGTAGTTGTAGTCGATTTTACCTGAGCTCATCATCTCTCCAACATCTTTGTTTGCTTCTTGAATGAGGGCTTCTGAAAAGTGCTTCCTCAGAATGATAAAGCCTTTTTCTTGCCAGTTTTTCAAAGCTAGCTGCTCTTCTTCCTTACAGTTCAAGTTGTTCAAGAACGTTGAGGCATTTGGTCCGTCTAAGGGCGGCAAATCCATGGGCAGATGCGCAAAATCTGCACTAGAGATGGGGCTGTAAACCGACTTTTTGAGTCCGTATTTCGCATACAAGCTCTTGCTTTTCTTAAGCGCTTTTCGATGGCTCAAGTTGAAAATAACGTAAGCTGGTTTGAAGCGACGAAGGGCTCCATAGTATTTTTGAAACGACCATTTCATGAATTGCAAAAGTAGGGGTATTTATTGAGGAATTAAGAATGCGTGAATGCGCGAAAGAACAAGTTAAACAAACCCGCGCCAGCGAACTAAACCGGAGCAAAGCGACCCTAAACAGGCGAAGCCCTAAACCAAAACAGCCTTAGATCAAACCCAAACGCACGACTCTCGCATCCCGAATCCCGAATCCCGCATCCCAACTTCTCATCACTAAAAACAAAACAATTATCTTCGCTGAAACAATCAACACCTACGATATGCGCATTTCCCTTCTTCTGCTTGCTGTACTTTTTTTCGGCACGGCTTTCGGCCAAACAAAAAACAACATTGAAGCTGCAGAATACGACCCGATAAATAATCGCTACTTCGTTTCAAATGGCAGTTCTATCCTTGTTACCAGCGACGGTGGAAATACCTGGAGCGCTTTCGGAAATGCCGTGGCATCTCATGGAATGGAAGTGATGGGAAACACCCTCTTTGCGATCTCTGGTGACTTCGTTAGGGGCTACGACCTCACCACGGAAGAAGAAGTGATGGAAATTGAAATTGCCAGCGCTATCTTTCTTAACGGAATGGGAAACAATGGTACAGACCTTCTTTACATCACCGATTTTGGGGCGAGCAGAATTCTGGAAATCAACGTGAGTGACTTGAGCAACCCAACAGTAAGCACAGTAGTGAACAACACAGGAACTACACCCAACGGAATTGTTGTAGATAACGACAATAACCGCGCTGTTTTTGTGAATTGGGGATCAAATACACCTATTATTGAAATGGACTTGGACACTTATGAATTGAACACCTTGATCAATTCAGGACTTACAAATTGCGATGGAATCGACAACGACAGCTATGGTAACTTCTACGTCTCTTCTTGGCAGCCAACGCGCATTACTCGTTACAGCGATAACTTTAACAATAGCGAAATCATTACAGCTCCCGGATTAAGTAGTCCGGCAGACATTAGCTATGCGCAAAGCACCGACACCTTGGCCATTGCCAACAGTGGCAACGACAACGTCACGTTCATCTATTTCGATCAAACCAATAATATCGCATCGAACGATGTTCAAAGTTATGAGGTGCAATTGATTCAAAACCCTTTGAATGAAAGTTCAGCACTGAGGTTTAATTTGAGCACTGCTGCTTTAACAAACATCAGCTTGTTTAGTATTGACGGGAAATTGGCCTTGAACTTTTTTGAAGGTCAACTGCCTGCAGGTGAGCAAAAAGTACTTTTCGCTGGCATGAACCTTGCTGCTGGAAATTACATCTTGCAGCTTCAAATCAACGGTGAGCTTGTTCACAGCCAACAAGTGGTAAAACAATAAGCAAAAGCCAAAGGGCTGCCTCACTTTTGTAACTTTGATGAAATGAAAAATGTCCTCTTAATTACCATTTTCTGCACCAGCTTCTTGTTCCTCGAGGCGCAAATTACTCCGCGCGAAACACAAACACAACGGGAAAAGAGCGATAATCGAAATACAAAAAAACTGGGCGACCGCCTTGTTTACACCGGTAATGTATCCTTAGTATTCGGAAACCAAACCTTTGTAGGTGCCGACCCTGGAATTGGATACAAAGTGAACGATTGGCTGGTTACAGGTTTTGGAGCGCATTACTATTACATCAGCTTCAACAACTACAACAACCGGATTTACGGTGGGCAGTTGTTTACGCAAGCTCGAGTGTATGATGGTGTAGTGCTCCTGAGTACCTTTCAAATGAGTAACACCCTCATTTACCGTCAAGTTGCGCAAAATGATTTTCGGGAAGGCAGAGATGTATGGGTTCCTCAATGGTTTGTGGGTGCCGGATACTTCCCTCAAGTGGGAGACCGATTGCGCTTTGGAGGCTCCATCATGTTTGACCTTATCCAAGACCCAAATTCACCTTGGCCAAACCCTAACTACAGCGCCGGAGTTATTTACGGATTTTAAACCATGCACATTTTAGAATACACCTTTCTCAATAACACATTAGAAAACTGGGGAATCGCACTTATCTATGTGGCCGGTTCGCTGGTCTTAGCACGGATACTTTATTGGGTATTCTCCAAAATCTTCAAGTCTTTCGCCAGTAAAACCAAACAGCGTTTCGACGATATCCTCGTCGATATGCTCGAAGAACCCATCGTTTTAGCGGTGGTGATTATTGGTCTGTGGTGGGGCTACGATCATTTGAATTTTAGCGATGGCGTTGACAAATGGGTAGTAAGGGTTTTCAGAATCTTGGTGGGGCTCAATATGACCTGGATGTTTATTCGCCTGTTTGACGCCATGCTGGGCGAGTTCTTAATCCCTTTCGCCAAAAGGAAAACGAGCGATAATACCGACCGTTTCCTCGATATGATCCGCAAAACCCTAAAAGCCATTTTTTGGGTAATTGGTATCATCATCACCCTGTCCAATGCAGACTACGACGTGGGCGCATTAATTGCTGGTTTAGGGATTGGTGGTATTGCCATGGCGATGGCTGCTAAAGACTTTGTTGCAAACATCTTTGGAGGAATCACCGTTTTCTTCGACAAGCCCTTCACCTTTGGCGACAGAATTCAAGTGGGTGGATACGATGGTATGGTACAGGAAATTGGCATCCGATCAAGCAAAATTAAAACCTTGGATGGAAGAATTGTGATCATCCCAAATCACAAGTTTACCGACAGCTACGTAGAAAACGTTTCATTAGAGCCAACACGTAAAACACGGGTAAACCTGGGACTCACCTACGACACTTCGCACGAGCGCATTGAAGAAGCTATTGCCATTCTTAAGCAAATTGTACTCGATCAGGACATGGTTACCGATGAGTGCCTTGTATGGTTCTCCGGTTTTGGTGATTTCAGCCTGAACGTCTCGCTCATTTATTACATCAAAAAAGAAGGGGACCTCATCGAAGTCCCCAACCAAATCAACTTGGCAATTTTATCCGAATTCAACAAAGCCGGATTGGATTTTGCCTTTCCAACGCAAACTATACTTCACAAGGAGGCATAGATTTTTAATCGGTTTTTTTTAATTAGAATTTTGTGGTTAAACCAAGCGTTAACCAAGAGATTCCGTAACCAAGTTCGCCAAACGCTCCTACTTTTTCAGAGAACATGTAGCGGCCACCAACGAATGCTGAGAAACCAACACCTCCAACGGTAGGTTCAATTACAAAGGCCTCTAAAGCTTCATTATCAGACTCGAATTTCGCTGAACCAACAACGTAGGCCAACATCAATCCTCCGTATAAGTCGAGGTTATCTGAACGATCGAGGTGATAAGCTCCTCTTGCACCAATAATGGTATAGCTGTATTTCCAAGAATAGCCCAACAATTCTTCTTTAGCTCCAGCATATCCAATATATCCTCCTAAAGAAATGTTTGGGTGTAACCCGTAATCTACTGAAACGCTCAAAGGGGGAAGCGTTGCGTCGCCAACACCATAGGCCAAACCTAATCCCACACCTAAATTGGCATTGATTCCACCTTCTTCATAAACCTGCGCGCTGCCAAACAATGTGCTCAAAGCCAACGCCATAACGAGTAATACTTTTTTCATGTCTTAAGTTGTTTTGAGCAAAATCGCATGAAGACAAGGGAAACGAAGTACGGCACCTGCCGTAAATTAGGAAGATGCAGTTGGCTTCGTGTTTAGGGGGGAAATCGAAAGAATGTCGATTTCAGAAGTACTTAGATTACAGCTTCAAGTACACTTCTGCAATCGTTAATCAGTGTTCCTTGTTCTTAAATCAAAAGAGAATGTCGAATATCGATTAACGAACCTCGATTTTTGAAGATTTTACCTCAAAGTAACCCATACCCCCAAGAAACCTCATTTGTTGCTGAATTTTACCAATCCGCTTTTGCACGTAAGCCGAAGGTTTGTTTGCTTTAAAGACCTTAGGGTTAGGCAGCACTGCCGCCAATGTAGCACACTCCCGAGTACTGAGCTTACTTGCTGATTTCTTAAAGAACACCTCACTTGCCGCTTCCGCCCCAAAAATGCCCTCGCCAAATTCTACTTCATCTAAATACACCTGAAGAATGCGCTCTTTCGACCAAAACAACTCAATGAGGAAAGTAAAATACACTTCCAAACCCTTCCTAAACCAACTGCGCTCTGGCCAAAGAAATACATTTTTTGCTACTTGCTGGGTGATGGTGCTTGCTCCCCGCTTTCTTTCATGAGTTTTGTTGTACTCTCGTGCACTTTGAATAGCTTCCCAATCAAAACCATTGTGATCTCGAAAGCGCTGATCTTCTGCGGCAACAACCGCTAAAGGTAAGCTGGTATCGAAATAATTTACATCGCTTTTTGAAAGGTGAAAGGTCTTCCCTTCAGCCAGAGAAAAATAATCCCGAGCTTGTAGATATGTGATGGGGGGATCAATCCATCGATACGATAAAACCCACAGCACAGTACCGATGAAGAAGAACAATATGCTCCTCAACACCCACTTCTTTAACCACTTTAGTGCTTTCTTCATTTAAAAGCAAAAATACATCTCTGCCGTCGATATTCATGCATCGCTTGAAGTTCACTAATTTCGTTGCATGATAAAGCGACTCCTTCACTACGGCAAACGAATCCTGGGCATGCCTTCAAACTATGGCGGCTTTGAAAATTCAAGCAAGTTTTGGGAAGCGCGCTACAAGTCGGGAGGAAATTCTGGTCCGGGTTCATACGACCAACTCGCGGAGTTCAAGGCGAAGATCATTAACGACCTGCTTCGTCAGCTTCAAGTTCATGCAGTTTTTGAGTTGGGTTGTGGCGATGGCAACCAACTTTCGATGCTGCAACTTCCACACTACACTGGTGTTGACGTTAGCCCAAGCATCATTGAAAAGTGCAAAAAGAAATTCAAAGACGATCCCATCAAACAATTTGTGCTCCTTCAAGATTTGCCTAAAAAGCAATTCGACATGGGCCTGTCGCTCGATGTGATTTACCACCTGGTGGAAGACGACATTTACCAAGAACACCTCAAGCTACTCTTCGAACAAAGCAAACGTTTTGTGCTGATTTACTCCAGTAATCATGAGTCCGAAGAAGAAGGCCCTGCCCACGTGAAGCACCGAAAATTCACTGATGATGTGGCGCGCGAACATAAAAAATGGGCACTCGTGAAACACATTCCCAACGAGTACCCATTCCAAGGTGATTATAGCACTGGTTCTAGCGCCGACTTTTACCTCTACGCTCGCACTTAAGGCTTCAAATTCTTAGAAATAGCCTTGCTCACCGCATCTTTGTGCAAGAGAATACCAACTGTTTTCATTAAAAAATAATGATAACTCACGTATTGGAGTCCGCCATAAGGATTCTCACTTCCCCAAGAGTTTTTAATGATGAAGTAAGGTGTACCGTTTTGGTCTTTCGCCATGCCCACAATGTGCATGAGGTGATCGTCTGTTGTGCTGTGGCTGTTGTAGGCCTTTTGACGGTCTTCTTGCGTTACTTCTAGTTCTTCATGAGCCTTGGTGAAAAGCTCTTCTCTAGGTACATCATCGCCAATCAAAACAGCCACGCCATTTCTAAAAGAGAAACCTTTTTCGCTAACGTCAGCGTCCCATGCAACAGTGTATCCCGACTTCAATGCTACTTCTGTCATCATCACCAAATCATTCATAGGAACATTGTAATACACTCCATTAGAGAAATTATCTGGCACTTCGAGAATGAATTTTTCGTAGAAAGGATGATGGGTGAAACTGCTAAAGCTCACGTAGTCTTCGGCTTTCAAACCCAAATCATCGCGAAGTTGAATGGGATTGGTTTTCTTGCCTTGGTATTCAAAACTTTCTGGCACCTCACCTAAATAAGCATCAAGAACGCCATTTACCGCTTCCAACCAATATTCAGAAACCGTTCGTTGTTCTGTCAATGCTTTTAACATTGCTTCAAGTACCGCATCCATTTCCGCGTGGTCGTGCTCGGTTTCCTTGTTTTGCAAGCCGCTGTAAACCGACTCAGGAACGACTCCATAATTTGCAATGGCATTGATCACATCATGAGAAAGACTTCCTGGTCCGAACTGCGTTTTCCCTTGATAGCGCAGGTACATCTCTGCTTTTTTCGGGTAGGTCATTCTAACGTTGAACATTTCAGACAAGTCGTGCTCTCCTTTGCCCATGCGCATCAACTCAGATTCGATAAAACTTCCTGTGGCATAGCTCCAACACGTTCCTGTTCTGCACTGGTCTTTTGTTTCCGTTTTGTCTAAGTTCACAATATCCGTGAAGGTATAAACGGGTTTTTCTTGCGCATTCACGTTTAATGCGAAAAGTGCTACGAGAGCAAAAAAGAATATTTTTTTCATCTTAAAAGTTCATTTCTTGGCAAGATACTTTTTGCCTTTCATTGTATCAACCTAAACTTGTTAAAAGAAGGAAGAAGGGTGACTAAAAAAGTTGCTTAAAAACAACAACATTCGCAAGATATGAAGCAAGTAGCAGTTGTATGCGGAGGTTATTCTGGTGAAGCCGTTATTTCTCTCCAAAGCGCCCAAACGGTGATGGACAACATCGATCGTCAAAAATACGCACCGATACTCATCCAAGTGAGCGTTTCTGAATGGAAAGCTCAAGTAGAAGACCATTGGGTAGCCGTGGATAAAAACGACTTCAGTGTTCTCATCAATGGGAGACGCATCTTGTTTGATGTTGTTTATATGATGATTCACGGTACTCCAGGAGAAGACGGTTTGATGCAGGGCTACTTCAAAATGCTCAACATCCCCGTTACTACGGGCGATGCACTTAACATGGCACTTACCTTCAACAAATTCGCCACCAATGCTCAACTGAGCAAATTGGGCGTTACGGTGGCGAAGTCCATCATGCTGCAAGAAAACGAAGACTATGCTGCAAAGGAGATTATCGAAGAAATCGGACTCCCTTGCTTTGTAAAGCCCAATGAAGCCGGTTCAAGCTTGGGGATTTCAAAGGTGAAAACGCTGGAAGAACTTGCTCCAGCCATCAGGAAAGCCTTTGAGGTGAACGACACGGTAATGGTGGAAGCCTTTATGGACGGACGTGAAGTTTCTTGTGGAATACTGCCCACTTCTTCCGGACCAAAAGCGGCAATTCCCACAGAAATCATCTCTGAAAACGAGTTTTTCGATTACGAAGCCAAGTATCAAGGCAAGGCGCAAGAAATTACCCCAGCACCCATTGGAGAAGCACTGACCACTAAGATCCAGGAAAGTTGTGTTAGACTTTACAAGCTCTTGAACTGCCGAGGAATGGTTCGAGTAGATTACATCATCGTGGGCGAAGAACCACATGTGGTGGAGATCAATACTGTTCCTGGTTTTTCGCCTGCGAGCATCTTACCCCAACAAATTAAAGCCATGGGCTGGTCTTTAGAAAGTGCCATCAACTTGAGTATCGAACAAGCTTTAGCTTAATTATTTTACCCTTCCCGGGTTGTTTTTAATGAAGGCCGCCCAGCCTCCTTTTCCTGTGTTGGCTAAGGGCGAAGAACTTTGGAAATGATGACACAAAGCAGCGGCTAAACCATCCGTTGCATCGAGTTCTTTGGGCATATCGGCCTGTGGGATTTTCAAAATACTCTGTAGCATGCTGGCCACTTGCTCCTTGCTTGCATTTCCGTTTCCTGTAATACTTTGTTTGATCTTCCTTGGAGCATATTCGCAATAGGGCACCTGGCGAGAAATCGACGCCGCGATGGCCACACCTTGAGCTCTTCCTAACTTCAACATCGATTGCACGTTCTTCCCGAAAAAGGGCGCTTCAATGGCCATTTCATCGGGATGAAACTCCTCAATTAACTGCACACAACGCTCGTAAATGCGCTGCAACTTCACCCCATGATCGGGCAGTTTGTGCAAATGAATCACCCCCATCGTGAGCAACTCGGGTGTTTTGCCAACTACCTTGATCATCCCATATCCAAGTACGGTGGTACCGGGGTCAATTCCAAAGATTATCTTTTCACGTGCCAATCCAATACATTTGTGTTCTCAACAAAAGTAGGTATTTGAAAGCGCAAAGAAGTATCCTAATAAAACTCCTCCAATGGCTGGTCTTTGTGTTTAGCATTGGCTTCATCTTCTGGCGTTTAAAAAATGAGTCGCTCGCTAATTATTTTGAGCTCTTCACCGCAAACAAGCTACCTCACCTCTTTCTTGCTTTAGCCCTCATTCCTTTGAACTACCTCTTGGAAGCCCGAAAATGGCACATCCTCTGTTTGGAGTTCCAAGCGCTTTCCTTCAGCACGGCCTTCAAAGCGGTATTGGCAGGCAGCGCCTACAGCATGTTCACGCCAAACCGCATTGGCGATGGCTTGGGTCGCTTTCATTTCACCCCAAAAGAACAACGCGCTGCAGCAGGATACGCCTTCGGGATGAGCAGTACGGCACAATTTCTCAGCACCCTTGTTTTTGGGCTCTTTGGTCTTTTCTGGCTGAAGCAAAACACCTTTCCAGAAGACCTGAGCTTACTCCCTTACTACACCCCACTCTCGATCATCACCCTGATGATCGTCATCACGGTATTGGTTTTGTTTCTTAGTCCGAAAGTCCTTCACCTCATCAAAGCACAACAGCAATTTAGCTTCGTCAAAAAACATTTGTCTGAACTAAAAAGCTATCCACAACCCTTAAAACTCAAACTGCTCTTCTTAAGTCTTGCGCGCTACCTTGTATTTAGCGCTCAGTTTATTATTTTACTCGAAGCCTTGGGCGATATTTACTTTGTTGATGCCTTCAGCAGGGTGAATTTAATTTACCTCGGAAGCACCATCATCCCCACTTTTGCCTTCGCTGAGTTGGGCTTGAGAGAATCGCTTTCTTTGGTCTTCCTTTCGCCAATTGGACTTAGTGATGCGGGAATATTTGCCGCGGCTTTTTTACTTTGGGTGATGAATTTAATGCTCCCCGCAATTTTAGGTCACTTTTTCATCCTCCAAAAACAGCGCACAACTTGAGCCTACTCGCCTTCATACTGCCCCTTGCCTATTTGCTCTTGCTGCTTTGGATGTATTTCAAGTGGACCGCCTTGAAGAAAGAAACGACAGTACTACAACGCTCACCACACTCCAAGATCAAACTCAGCGTGCTGGTGCCTTTTCGCAACGAAGCCTCAAACCTGGAGCGTTTGGTAAAGCGCCTCAAATTGGCCGCCTCCAAAGTGTCTTTTGAACTTGAATTTATTTTTATTGATGATGAAAGCGATGATGAGGGAGCCGCGCTGCTTTCTGATGCCAACCTTGAACTTCGACTACTGAGCAATAAGGGACAAGGAAAAAAAACAGCTTTAGAAACAGGTATTCTCGCAGCCAAGCACCCTTGGATATTAAGTTTGGATGCCGACATCGATGTACCTGAAGCTTATTTTGAGCACTTGTCATCCCTTCCAGAACTCGCAGAGAGCTCGAGCCACTTAATCATCTTGCCTGTGAAGCCCATTGGTGAACGAAGCTTCCTTTCCGCTTTTCAGCAATTGGAGTTCCTCTCTTTAATGGGCACTACAGCCGCTTTCGCATCGGCTCAAAACCCCATCCTTTGCAACGGAGCCAACCTCCTGTTCCAAAAAGAAGTTTGGTTAAAGTACCGCCATCAACTTCACCTCGATGTGGCTTCAGGTGATGATGTATTCTTGCTGCAGGCCATTAAAAAAGATGGCGGCAAAATTTCCATCGCCCAAGACATCCAACTCGCTGTAGCAACCCAAGTGAGTGCATCCTGGGGGGCTTTTCTTCAACAGCGCATTCGTTGGGGATCGAAGGCCAAATATTATTCCGACCCAAGTCTAAAAGCCCTATCGTGGCTCGTGTTTTTGAGTCAGCTCAATTTCATCGCCCTCTTGATCGCCCTTCCTTTTTCCAACTTTTATTTCAACATCAATGTCCTTTGGCTTTGGAGCTTGTATCTGGCCATGAGCGTACTTTTTCTGGGTGATGTGAGTAAGTGGTACCAATTGAAACTAGGTTCATATTTACTTCCGAGTGCCATTTTTTATCCCTTTTATTTAGTTTTCACCGCCTTTGCCGCTTTGTTTCGCAAGGCAGAATGGAAAGGACGAGTATCAAAGTAATTGTTACTTTTCGGACATGAATACCGCCGCTAAACCTTCAGCAAGAGCATTCAGAACATTTCTGAAAAACAAAACAGCCTTAACCGGAGGGGTTTACATCCTCGTATTCATCCTCATCGCCTTTTTCGCTCCTTTTCTACAAGCCGATCCTAGTCCCGACGCCAACGCCCAAGAGCTCCTCGTTTCGAAAAAAAAACCAGGATTTACGATTCAAGAACTTCGTGTCAAAAAAGCCAATGAAGAAAAACAAAACAGTTTCAAAACCTGGTACCGCGGAGGAAAAGAACCCAATTACAACGCTTACCCTATTCAAGGCGTCAGCATCAAAAATGAAGCACTAAGGGCCGTGCTTTTTGCAGAAGACTTTGCGGCAGACACGCTTTTCTTTCCAGCCCCCGGTTTGGAAGACACTGTTCATCCGGAAGCAAAAGAACTTAGCAACTTGGGGCTTAGCCTTCATTCAAAAACCTTCCTCCTTGGTACAGATAAGTATGGCCGCGATCTTTTGAGCCGACTGATCGCTGGGTCGCGCATTTCCATTTCGGTTGGTTTTGTAGCTGTTCTGATCTCTTTGATTTTAGGTTTAAGCTTGGGTGCGCTTGCCGGGTATTTTGGAGGGAGAATCGACCAAGTTATTTCGTGGTTCATCAATGTAATGTGGTCTGTACCCACCCTGCTCATGGTGATTGCCATCACCCTCGCTTTTGGCAAAGGTTTTTGGCAGGTGTTCATTGCCATTGGTTTAACCATGTGGGTGGAAGTGGCCCGTGTGGTGCGCGGACAATTCCTCAGCCTGAAAAAACTCGAATACGTGGAAGCCGCCAAAGCCTTAGGTTATTCTAACTTCAGAATCATTTTTCGTCACATCTTGCCCAATGCCCTCGCCCCCATTATTGTGATTAGTGCCGCCAATTTTGCTGCTGCTATTTTGGTTGAAGCCGGTTTGTCTTTTTTAGGAATCGGGGCTCAAATCCCAACGCCATCTTGGGGCAACATGATCAAAGAACACTACGCCCTCATCACCACCGATTTGGCCTACCTCGCCATTCTGCCTGGCGCTTTAATCATGCTCCTCGTGCTTGCATTTATGCTCGTAGGGAATGGGCTTCGCGATGCACTCGACGTTAAATCCAACTAAGAGTAGTTTTCAAAAAGCTATCTTTGCCCCAAAGCTAAATTCTCGTGAATAAAGACAGTCGTATTTTTGTTGCCGGCCATCGCGGCATGGTTGGTTCAGCCATTGTTCGTCAGCTCGAAGCTCTAGGACACCAGAACATCATCACCCGAACTTCATCAGAAGTAGATTTGATGAATCAGTCAGCGGTGAACGCCTTTTTTCAAGAAGAACAACCCGAATACGTGTTCCTTGCAGCAGCAAAAGTTGGAGGAATTCACGCCAACAATGTCTTTCGAGCAGATTTCCTCTACAACAACCTCATGATCGAGGCCAATGTGATCAAAGCCGCTCACGACCTCAAAGTGAAAAAATTACTTTTCCTTGGAAGCTCTTGCATCTACCCCAAATTTGCAGAGCAACCTTTAAAAGAAGAAAGCCTCCTCACTGGAGCACTTGAGCCTACAAATGAACCTTACGCCATTGCCAAAATTGCCGGAATAAAACTTTGTGAGGCCTATTGGGATCAGTTTGGAGATCAATTCATTAGCGCAATGCCCACCAATTTGTACGGACCAAATGACAATTACGACCTGCAAACGAGTCACGTACTGCCCGCACTTTTGAGAAAATTTCATCAAGCAAAAATCGACGGCGATACCACTGTGGAATGCTGGGGAAGCGGTTCACCCTTGCGCGAGTTTTTGCACGTTGATGACCTTGCTGAAGCCTGTGTTTTCTTGATGAAAGCGTACAATGAAAAACAGTTTGTGAATGTGGGCACCGGAACAGACCTCAGCATAAAAGCCCTCGCAGAAATGATTCAAGACGTCGTAGGTTTTGAAGGCAGCATCGTTTGGAATACCGACAAACCCGACGGCACCCCAAGAAAGCTCATGGATGTGAGTAAAATCAACCAGCTTGGATGGAGACACCAAATCGACCTTCGAAACGGTATTGAACAGGTATATCAAGACTTTCTTCAATTAGAACTCTCGTGAAACACGCCCTGCTGCTGCTTGTCCTTGGCTTCTCTTTCGTCTCGTCTGCCCAACAGCGGCTCGATGACCTCCCCATGCACTGGCAAGTGAGCGAAGCAGTTCAGGCCAATTTCATTGAAACCGACACCTTCAGGCACACCGCTTTTCGTCCTTACACCAGAGGTTTATTGCTACTCGACTCCTTACAAACGTACTATACCAAAGACATGAGGTACTTCACTCCCGCGGGTTTAAAAACCTTTGGAGATCACCTCATTACCGTGAAGCAAGATGACTTTGAGCTCTTTATTGACCCCATTCTTGATTTGGAACTTGGTTTTGATTTGAGCGACAGCACCGCCTATGCAGACACCGTTCAGCTCTACAACAACACCCGTGGTTTGCGCTTGGCTGGAAGAATAGGTCAGAAAGTGTCTTTTCAAACCGCGCTCTTCGAAAACCAAAGCTTTTTGCCCCTTTACCTCAAGAACTACGCAGATTCACTTGGGGTAATTCCAGGTCAAGGGAGGTGGAAACTTTTTGAAACCGTGGGCTACGATTACAGCGCTTCTACTGGGAAGTTCGCCGTTCAAATTTCAGATCGTTTTGATGCGAGTATTGGTCATGGCAAGATGTTCATCGGAAACGGCTACAGAAGCATGCTCTTGAGTGATTTCGCTTTTAACGCCGCCTACCTTAGGGCTGATTATCATAGCTTGGACAAGAAGTGGCTCTTTTCAAAGGTGCATTTTGAAATGAACGGACTAAATCGTCTACCTCTCGGTGAAGTGCCCGAGTCCTTGCTTGAGAAGAAAGCGCTTGGTGTTCACTACCTCAGCTTCGCCCCAAATAAAAAAATAGAGCTCGGACTTTATGAGGCCGTGGTTTGGCAACGATTCGATAGTGCCGATGGTAGCCAGACACTCCCTTGGAATGCATTTACTCCTGTTCCTCTGCTCAATACGGCTGTTTTGGGTTTGGATGGTGATAGGCACAATGTACTCCTCGGTTTAAACGCACACATCAAGTGGAACAAAGGGATTCAAAGCTACGCCCAGTTTATTGTGGACGATTTAAAAAACGAAGAATATGGCCTACAAGCCGGACTCCGTTTTAGAAATATCTTCAAGGGGCTTCATGCTCAGATAGAATATAACAAGGCAAGTGAAGGTGTTTACGGACATCAAATTGGATTGCAGAATTACAGTCACAACAACGACCCCCTGGCCCATCCACTCGGCAACGATTTTGAAGAACTTGTTGTGATTGTGCACCACGAATGGAAACGTTGGTGGTCGAGATACCAATTGAATTACCAGCACCTCAACAGAAGCAATAGCGCTCCAATTGCAGCAGACGGCATTCCTTTGAATACCGTTCAGGAACGTTGGATTGGCGAAGTTCAATTGGGCTACACCATGAATCCAAAGCTCCGTTGGCAATGGTTAATGGGTTTCCGCTACCGTTCAGGACATCAATCTAGTGGTGTAAATGAAACCAGCTACTTGTACTTTGGAATGCGTACGGCCATCGTCAATAAATACAACGATTTTTGATAACTTTGTTACAAACCTTAACCCTTTGAAAGAGCTCGTATTTGGATTCGGAACAGCAGTGCTGCTTGTGCTTATAGCGATGCCCTCTTTGATAAAGGTGGCAAAGCTAAAGCATTTGGTAGACGAACCTGGGGACTCTAGAAAACTCCACAGAAGAAGTGTGCCAACAATTGGAGGTATTCTCATTTTTGCAGGAACCATCTTGGGCTACAGCCTTTGGTTTCCCTCGTCTAACGCTTCTCAGTTGGGAATGAATTACGACACTTTAAGTGCGCTTCAAGAGTTCAAGTACCTTGTTGCTTCCATGTTTATCTTGTTCTTTTTGGGCTTAAAAGACGATATTATCGGTGTTAGTCCGAGTAAGAAACTCTTGGTACACATCTCCGTTGGGACCATTCTTGTGTTGATGGCCGACATCAGGATCACTGATTTCTGGGGGCTTTTCAACTTCCACGAAATCCCAGATTGGGCCAGCATCATCTTCTCCATTTTTGTGTACATCGTAATTGTTAACGCCATTAATTTAATTGATGGAGTAGACGGATTAGCCGCCGGGATTGGTATTGTTGCTTGTGGCACCTTCGCTTACTGGTTTTACAACACCGGCGACCTTCCACTTGCTCTCCTTGCTTCCAGTTTAGGTGGTTCTTTGGTAGGTTTTCTCGTGTTCAACTTCAACCCTGCAAAAATTTTCATGGGTGATTCCGGCTCGCTCACCATCGGGGTCGTGATGTATGTTTTGGCCGTCAAAATGATTGAGTTTCCAGTAGATCAACTTCCCTTGCATATCAAAGGCGTTTCGAAACCTGTGCTCGCCATGGCCATTCTCTCCTATCCGCTCATCGATACATTGAGGGTATTTATTATTCGAACGCTCCAAGGAAGATCTCCTTTTTCGGCAGATAAAAATCACATTCACCACAGACTATTGGCCTTTGGTTTCTCGCACAAGCAAGTTACCCTGATCCTCTATTCTTACACCGCATTTATTGTTACCTTCACCTTCTTCATGCCGAGACATAGTCCGAACATCAGCATGCTGCTGGTTTTTGGTGTTGCCATTCTGCTTTCTCAGTTGGTGTTCTTTATTCCACTCCCTAAGCACCTTCGAAGCGCTTGAAAACGCTTGGGTTTTTCATATTGTTTTTTGGTTTTTTTGGGGTGATGATGCACGCCCAAGAAATGCAAGGTTTGGTGATTCAATCACCCTTGAGCGACACCCATCGCATCGAGAATCAGGCTAAACTAAATGCTCACGCTGGCATTTTCCCGCTTGCTCCTGGTGTTGAAAACAAACTCATCGCTTTAGGCAGAGACTCCCTCTTCACCCAGAAAGAACGAGCACAACGCATAGAAGCACTACTTGATTTGAATGCCGGATTAAGCACTCAGCAAATCAACACCTTCAGTGTAGCTGGAATCCATGTCCAAGAACAGTACAAAGGCAAATGGCACTTCCGGCTCAATGCGGGCCTTTATGCTGCGAATTTGCCCGACTATCTCGAAACCACCAATACCCAAGACATTTTGCCTGGGGTGGGCGAAAAAGCCTTTAATTCTGGAAGCGATCTTGCGCTTGCACCGTATTTCAGCACTGCTCTGGGCTATACATTCAACAAGCATTTTCATTTAGAAGCCGGAAGAGGAAAGCATTTTTGGGGCGATGGATACCGCAGTGGAGTGCTCAGTCATAACGCCGCTCCTTTCCCCTACGCCAAACTCACCACCTCCGTTTGGAACATTAAATATGTTAATGTTTGGGGTTCGATGAAAGACATTAGCGCCTTAGACAACCTAGGATCGCGAAGGAAATTCACCACCATGCACGCCTTGAGTTGGAACATCCACAAGCGCTTTAACATGACCGTATTTGAAAGCGTTGTTTGGCAAAATTCCGATAGCCTTTCTACCCGAAACTTTGAGTTGAATTACCTCAACCCCGTGGTATTCTTTCGCCCATTAGAATTTGCTCAAGGCTCTGCAGACAATGCCCTTCTGGGTGTTGGATTCAAATACCGTGGAAGGCAAGACTGGCAGGCCTATACCCAGATTTATTTCGATGAGTTTTTGCTCTTTGAGTTAAGAAGAGCTTTGGGTTGGTGGGGGAATAAATTCGCTTTTCAATTTGGATTGAAGAAATGGAATGTACTGCCCGGACTGCATGCGTTAACAGAGGTAAATCTCGCTCGGCCTTACACCTATACCCATGGAAGTGTGTTTCAGGCATACGGACACCTGCAGCAAAGTTTAGCTCATCCATTAGAAACCAATTTTGTTGAATGGGTGAACCACTGGACGTACAGCAAACGCGATCTCAATTTTGAATTTACGCACATGTGGGCCATTTATGGGAGAGATAAAAACGATGAGAACTTTGGAGGAAACATCTTTCGTTCCTACGCCAATCCTGCCAAGCAGTATGATAACTATTTAGCTCAAGGATTAAAAAGTAATGTTCAACTTGTCCGTTTGCGTGGAGGAAAAACACTTGGTAAACGTGAAAACGGTATTCAAGCCTTTACTGAGATCCTCTTCAGGCACGAGCAAAATGATGACTGGTCGCGTACCGAAGCCTATTTGAATTTTGGAATCCGAAGCGCTTTATACTCTTCTTGGAACGATCGGTAACCAAAAGCACAGAAATTGACGTAAAAAGACTTAATTTTGTGACCTCAAGAAGTTCAAAGTTTGAAAGCCGAAAGCATCAATAACACCACTACCACATCGACCTCTTGGATTAAGGACCTAGGATTGTTCTTCAAATTGAAACTCTCCGTAATTGTTGTCTTGTCCTCTGTTTTGGGCTATTTCATGGGCGCTGACACCATGGTTTGGTCGCAGTTTTTTGCCCTCATTGTTGGTGGATTATTGCTCACTGGAGCATCTAACGGATTTAACCAAGTCTGGGAGAGAGACATCGATAAGCTCATGACCAGAACTGCCAATAGACCGATGCCACAAGGGCGCATGTCTGTTGCGCAAGGAATCATCACCGCGAGTGTGGCTGGTATCTTGGGTATTTTTACACTTTGGTATTTTCTAAATGACATTGCGGGAATCCTTGGCTTAATGGCCCTGTTCTTTTACGTATTCATTTATACGCCGCTTAAAGCTAAAACGCCTCTTGCCGTATTTATTGGTGCTTTCCCTGGAGCCATTCCTCCCATGTTGGGCTATGTAGCAGCAACGGGTGATTTTGGAGTTGAACCTGGATCCTTATTTGCGGTGCAATTCATGTGGCAATTCCCTCATTTTTGGGCCATTGCTTGGGTTGCTCACGACGATTACTTGAAAGCAGGGTACCGCCTTCTACCTTTCAGAGAAGGAAGATCGAAGCGAGCGGCTTTTCAAATTTTGATTTACAGCTTATTCTTAATTCCGGTAAGTTTATTGCCTTGGGTCCTCCCTTTCGACTCACCTATGGTGGGCGATATTGCCATGGCAGTTACCTTGATCTGTGGAGTAGCATTTGCCTACCTCGCTTTCAAGCTCTACCGATCTTGCCAATTGAAAGATGCCAAAATCTTAATGTTTGCCTCTTTCATCTACCTTCCGATCGTTCAATTATTTTATGTCATTGATAAACTTTAAAAAAAAATGGACGAAGCAGCTAAAGCATCAGCAGCAAAACAAGGCGTTTTCGACGAGCTTGACCCAGCGGTAAGGATAAGAACCAAGAAGATGATGATGTACTTCATCGTTTTTGCGATTGTTATGCTTTTCGCCGGATTAACAAGTGCTTACATCGTGAGTAACATGGGAGCTTATTGGGTCCACATCGCACCCAATTCAACCCTATGGATGAGCAATATTTTTCTTGCTTTGAGTAGTTTAAGCATCTTTATGGCTTACAAGCAAATGAAGGCTGGAAAAAAACAAGCAGCCTTAGGGTTGATGGGCCTTACTTTCCTTCTCGGTCTCGCTTTTACCGTGAGTCAAATTAGCGGTTGGAGTGCGCTAAGCGAAAAAGGAATGGGTTGGTCGATTACTGAAACCGATTTAGGTCCGGCCTATCGCTGGAACAACATTGAGCAAATCACAGGCGAATACGGGCTAGATTACCACGTGGAAATCAACGGTGCGGTTCTCGATTTTCAAAACGGAGAATATTATTCACCTAGCGATCCATTGAAGGCTAATCCCATCACCAAGGAAGTGTATCGAAACACCAACAATTCTGGGGCTTATATTTGGGCCTTGTTGTGGGTGCACATTATTCACTTGGCTCTGGGATTGATCTACTTAGTGGTTAATATTATCCGAATTCAAAAAAATAAAATCAACGCTACAGACAACATCCAATTATATACAAATGGCATTTACTGGCATTTCCTTGGTATATTATGGATCTATTTGTTCGTGTTTTTGTTCTATATTCATTAAACTTGCACCAAATTTTTTAACGCTATGGCAAGCGAAGCAAGCAAAGCTATTTCAAAAGAAGAGTTGTGGGGCGGTGGACGCTCCCCATTTTCCGTAAGCTACGGTAAAATGATGATGTGGTACTTCCTCGTTTCGGATGCACTCACATTCGGTGGATTACTCATAGCCTATGGCGTTGCGCGTCATAGTTCTGAGTTTGCTTGGCCAATTGGCGAGCAAGTATTCCAAGCTCTCCCGGGTCTTGAAGGACATTACCCATTGGCCTACGTGGCCCTGATGACCTTTATCCTCATCGTTTCTTCTGTAACCATGGTACTCGCTGTTGAGGCTGGCCATCGTAACCACAAAAAAGACGTTGTGAAGTGGATGGGACTTACCGTTATTGGTGGTTTCTTCTTCGTTGCTTCGCAAGCCTGGGAATGGAGTCACTTCATCCACGGTGGCGGTGGTGCTTTCAAAATCACTCAAGGAATGACGGTTACGGGAACGCTTGCTGATGGTAATACCATGCAGTTCGACCTCAACACCGCAGACCGTGTTTACATGGATCATCATTTTGGAACTTTACTCGAAGAATACCTTCATGGAGATCCTGAGGTGAGCATGGTAGAAAGCAACGGAACAGTTACCCTTTCTGGTCACGGACACACGGCTGTTTTGGAAGAAGTCATGGTGAACAAGTATGTTGAAGACGCTGCTACCGTTAGTGGTTCAGACATGATGAAATTGTGGAACGCCAAAGCTTCTAACGGCTTTGTGTTTGGTGCAAATATGAATGAAAACGAATACGGTGTGCAACAACAATATGCCAACTTCTTTTTCTTCATCACCGGATTCCACGGATTTCACGTTTTCTCTGGTGTAATCATTAACTTGATTGTTTTCATCATGGTGGTTCGAGGTGTTTTTGAGCGCCGTGGTCACTATGAAATGGTGGAGAAAGTTGGTTTGTACTGGCACTTCGTAGACCTTGTATGGGTCTTTGTTTTCACCTTCTTTTACCTCGTTTAATTACCCAACTATTACCATTGAATCATGGAAAGAGACGATCTTATTGTAAACGAATCATACGCTCTAAACAACACCCATAACGACGAGGCGGGAAGAAAAATTCGTCGTAAAATTTGGGTAGTAACCGGAATATTAACCCTGATCACCATTGTTGAAGTAGCCCTTGGAATTGCTGTGAAAAGAGCTGATTCTGGACTTTGGACTACCGTTAAACTCGGCTTTATCGTGCTGACTTTGGTGAAAGCTGGATACATCGTCATGTCATTCATGCACCTAGGTGATGAGCGTAAGAACTTGAGAAATGTGGTGTTGATTCCTTATGCACTCTTTATTTTATACCTCATTTTCATCGCCCTCTCTGAAGGAAATTCGCATTTGGACTTATTCGAAACATGGCACTAAACCCATGAAAAATAACTCTATCAAAAAGTACATCTTCTTAATTGGTGTACTTTTTTTGTTTCCGCTCTCTTGGTTGCTCTTCTTCGGAGTAGCAGGTGAACACAATTTCAGCACCTTGCCCTACTATGGTTCTTACACTGTAGATGCAAATTCTGGAGACACCTTGTACAAAAAACTTCCAGAATTCAGCTTCATCAATCAAGATGGAATTGAATTTCATTCTGATTCCTTGAAAGGAAAAGTTTGGTTGGCTTCATTTTTCAGCACAAACAACAAGTACATTGGAAAAATCACCAAGCGTTTGCTTTGGCCAAATTTCAGATATCGAAATGAAGAAGACATCTACCAGGTTTCTTTTTCTATGGATACCGAATACGATACTCCTGAAGTGCTGAAAACCTACATCGATGATGCTACGAAGTACAACCAGTTTGAAGGGAAATGGCAATTTCTTACAGGAGATCAGGAAAAAATCCATGAACTTATTCGCTCAGGATTCGAACACCAAGATCTAGAGAACACTTCGGTGGTTTTTCTTGTTGATACGGAAGGATATGTTAGGGGGAGATATGAAGGTAACCGCGAAGATGAAATCAAGGATGCCATTGAAGATATCGCCCTTCTCAAGAAAGAAATTGATAAGAAAGAATATGATCGCAGAAAAGCTGCAGAACAAGATTAACATCTCCATCGTACTTTGCCTGTGCTTTGGATTGTTCGCGTGCACTGATTCTACAGAAATTAAAAAAGACCTTCCTTTTTTTGGTGAAGGAGGAATTCAAGATGGAGCAGCATTCACCGTTCCCAAGTTCAGCTTCATCAACCAAGACAGTGTAGAAACTTCTCATCGCGATTACCAAGGACACGTTTACGTTACCGACTTCTTTTTCACCACGTGTCCGTCGATATGTCCCATCATGAGTTCTCAAATGAGCCGACTCCAGGGCCTACTTCAAAACAAAGAACTTTGGGGCGAGGTGAAGCTACTTAGTCATACCGTAGACCCAGAGCACGATCGTCCATCAGTACTGAAAGCCTATGCTGAGCGACTTGGAGCAGATCTTGAACATTGGAATTTTGTTTGGGGAAGCCAAGACGACCTGTACGATCAAGCCCGCTATGGTTATTTCATGACCGCTCTTGAGTCTGACACCGCCGCTGGAGGATTTTTTCACTCAGATAATTTCGTCTTGATTGATCAAAACATGCACATCAGAGGTTATTATGATGGAACCTCGACAAAAGATGTAGACCAGCTTTTACTTGATATTGAATACCTAGTTAAACACATACCTAATGAGCAATAGTATCCTTCTTAACGATAGCAAAGTAAAGCGCTTTGTAATTGTTGTGTCAGTGCTGATACCAGCAGTAGTGACCCTTTTGTATTTCATCCCTCAACCAGAAAACTTGAGTGAAGAGACCAAACAACAACTCTACATTTTACCAAAGTTGAATGCCATTTTTAATGGAACGGCCTTTTTTGCTTTGATTGGTGCCCTGATTGCGATTAAGACTAAAAACATTCAATTACACAAAGCGCTTACTACTACAGCAATGGTATTATCGGTGCTCTTTTTGGTGTCTTATGTGATTTTTCACCTCACCACGCCCAGCACATCATTTGGCGGTGAGGGAACAATTAAAGCCATTTATCTCTTTATTCTGCTAACCCATATCGCGCTAAGTGCGGTAATTGTTCCACTGGTTCTATTTACCTACATCTTTGGTTTGAGCATGCAAGTGGAACGTCACCGCAAGTGGGCAAAAATCACCTTCCCACTTTGGCTCTATGTGACTTTAACTGGACCAGTAGTTTATATGATGATTAGCGAATACTACCCTTACTAAACTGGATTTTTCGTAAATTTACAAGGATGAAGTATTGGAAAGCCCTACTTATTTTTGGACTCATTTTTGTGTTGTTGCAACAAGACACAACAGCACAATGCGTTATGTGCAAGGCCGTAGCTGAAGATGCGTCTGATACTGAAGGCATCATCGGTAGAGGAATCAACAGCGGAATTTTATACCTCATGGGAATTCCCTATATCCTGCTAGCAACGCTTGGCTTTGTGTTTTTTAGAAAGCGAAAATTGAGTAATAGCTAGTATTTGCTTCGCAAAGCACATGCTTGATGAACAAAGTGACCTAATATGAAAAGTTCAATAAGTGTAGTCATTGGAATACTCGTGCTTACAGGATGGAGCAGCACAGCAACCGGGCAGTTCGTTGAAGAAAAACGTCTTGAAAATAGAGATGCAGCCACAGAGCTCCAAAACATGCACCTGATTGTTAAAGATGCAAGCAACGATGATCTGCTCAACACCAATATCATCATCAAAGGACTCAATCCTCGCAAACCAGTTGTGTTTGAAGAGGTGAGCGATACTACCTTAGAGATCAGACACTATCGCCTTTACACCATTTCTTGCATCGAAGCTGGATACATGTATTTCGCTAACAAGTTTTGGCCCGATGAAAAGCAAGTACATGAAGAAGAAATCCTCTTAGAACCCCTTCGAGTTGGACTAAAAACCGATGTGCGCGACATCACTTTTCTTGGTGATAAAACCCAAATTTACCCTCGATCGAAACCTGCTTTAGACGAACTCATCGCCTTTCTTGAACTCAATCCAAACGTCAAGCTGAAAGTAATTGGTCATGTCAATGGTCCTGACGGATCCCGAAACCAGCGTTTTTATGAAAAAGCAAGCGTTGAGCGTGCTCAAGCTGTTGTAGATTACCTCATTGCTTCAGGAATTGATCAAAACAGGCTTGTTGCTTTTGGTGCCGGCAATTCTGAAATGCTCTATCCAGATCCTCAAACTGATTGGCAGAACGAAGCCAATCGACGAATTCAAATCGAGATCATCAGTCTTTGATTTAACATAGTTTTCGCTAGACAAGTGTTACGGACGAACGAGAATAATTAAGTTTGTGCAAAATCACCATTACCGATGTCGATTCGCAAACTATTTATCCTTGCTTGTTGTTCTCCCCTGATGAGCTTCGCCCAAGGACCATGGGATCTTGAAAAATGTATTGATTATGCATTGTCCAACAACCTGCAGATAAAACAAAGTGAACTCAATTTAGAGATCACCGAGTTAAACCAAGATAGAAACTTCGGTGCCTTTCTTCCCTCTTTAAATGCAAGCGGTTCTCACGGTTATAACTGGGGACAAACCATTGACCCCTTTACCAACTCTTTTGCCACCGAGCGGATTCAAAGTAATAGCTTCGGCATTAGCACGGGCATGACCATCTTCAACGGTTTCCAAACCTTGAACCGTTACAAGCAAGGCGACATTAACATAGAACAAGGAAAGGCCGATTTACAGAAGATGAAAAATGACATTGCGCTCAATGTCGCCAACGCCTTTTTGAACGTCCTCTTCAACCAAGAATTCCTCAACATTGCTCGTTTCAATTTCGAATCTTCAGATGAACAAGTAAAGCGCGTGCAACAACTCGTTGAGGCGGGTGCCGCTCCGGAGGGCAACTTAATGGAGATCAAAGCCCAAAATGCTAGCGATAAAGCGGCAGTGGTGAATGCAGAAAATAACCTCAACATTGCGAAACTCAATCTCACACAATTACTTCGATTACAAGGTGCAGAAGCCCAGAACTTCAGCATTGTTAGCCCAGAAAGCATTGAACCCGACGCTGGGTCACTAGCGGCTTCGGCAGCACAAGCCGTTCAAAATGCTGTAAGCACATTTCCTGAGATCAAAAGTGCACAAGCAGGAGTAATAGCCGCAGAACAAGGTTTGGCCATTTCTAAAGGAGGAATGTCGCCCAGGCTAGCTGTAAGCTTCTCTTACGGAACAGGTTACTCCGGAGCAAACAACTTGCCTGTTGGGGAGCTGACTTATCAAGGCGACCAACCCATTGGCTTGGTTCAAAACACTAACGACATTGTGATTGCTCCTGTATTTGGCTATGATGATTTTGAAACCAAACCTTTTGGAGATCAGCTTGGAGACAACATCAACTCCTCGCTCTTTTTTCAACTAAGCGTACCGATTTTTAACGGCTTCAACACCAAAACCAACATCGCACAAAGCAAAGTTCAGCAGCTGCAGGCCACTTACGCCCTTGAGCAAGTAGAACAACAGCTCTCGCAAGATGTAGAACGTGCCTATGCCGATGCCCTCGCCGCCTACAACAACTACCTCGCGGCAGAAGCTAGCGTGGAAGCCACAACGCTTGCTTTTGAATACGCACAAGTGCAATACGAAGCTGGGGTGATTAACGCCGTGGATTACACCAATTCTCGCATTAGAAGAGATAATGCGCAGGCCGACTTGATTAGAAACAAGTACGATTATATTTTTAGAACCAAAGTGCTCGACTTCTACCAAGGAAAAGCCCTATCTTTTAAGTAATGAGTAAAAGAAACAAATGGCTCCTCATTGTTGGAGCCCTCGTTATTATCGTACTTCTCGCTGCAGTAGGCATGAAAAAGAACCGTGGTAACGCCACTGTTGAAACAGAAATGCCACAGGTAAGAACGATTATTGAAACAGTATCAGCAAGTGGGAAAATTCAACCTGAAATTGAGGTGAAAATTTCTGCTGAAGTGAGCGGACAAATCATCAGCATGCCTGTTAAAGAGGGTGAGATTGTTGAGAAAGGTCAGCTTCTAGTTCAAATCAATCCGGACATATATGAATCGGCATTAAACCGAGCCAATGCAGCCTTGAACACCGCACTATCTAACCTAGCCAGTGCTAAAGCGAGAAAAGCGCAAGCCCAAGCACAATTTATGGTCGCCACAAAGAACTTCGAGAGAAATGAAACCCTGCTTGAACAAGGTGCCATTTCACAAGCCGATTTCGACCAAGCACTTTCAAGTTTTGAGGTAGCTAAGGCTGATCTTGAAGCCGCTGAAGAAAGCGTAAAGAGTGCTTCATTTCAAATCAAAAGTGCCGAGGCTAGTAAGACAGAGGCATCAGATAACCTTGGCCGAACCAACCTCATCGCCCCACAAGCTGGAACCGTTACTGCCATGACCAAAGAAGAGGGTGAGCGGGTTCTCGGTACTGGAATGACCCAAGGGGAAACCATTATGAAAGTGTCGAACCTCAGTACCATGGAAGTAAACGTGGAGGTGAATGAAAGCGACATTGTGAAGGTGCACTTGGGCGATACGGCTCTTGTGGAAGTGGACGCTTATCTCGACCAAAAATTCAAAGGCATTGTTACTGAAATCGGTAACACCGCGCTCAATGCCATTGACGGAATGAGCATGAACATGGACCAAGTAACCAACTTCTCTGTGAAGATTCGCATCTTGCCTTCGAGCTACGCCCACCTCACCCAAGGACGAGATGAAAGCTACTCCCCTTTCAGACCGGGCATGTCGGCAACTGTGGACATCCAAAGCGAAAGCAGCAAAAGCTTGTCGATTCCTGTTCGTGCGGTGGCTACCAGAACTGATACCAGTACCGTTTCACTCAGAGAAAAACTCGCTCAAGATAACAGCGAAAGCACCGAAGCTGAAGAACCGGTGTTGTGCGTTTTTGTGGTTGAAAACGGAAAGGCCCAATTAAGAGTGGTAGAAACCGGAATTCAAGACAGTAAGTTTATTGAAATCAAAAGCGGACTGAAGGAAGACGATGAAGTAGTTATTGGTCCGTACGACCAAGTATCAAGAAAGCTCCGAAACGGCGTTCTCGTTGAAGTGAGCAATGGAAAGACTGCCGAGTAATGCCCAACATCCTTTGCATAGAAACCGCCACGCATCAGTGCTCAGTTGCTTTGTACAGCAATTCGGGAATTGAGGGTGTTGAGCGTTTCGACCCGAACAACTACATTCATGGTGAATCACTTCATCCCATGTTGGATGAATTAATTGAAGCCAGCGATATTGATTGGCCGCAAATCAACGCCATTGCCATCAGTTTAGGTCCGGGTTCTTATACCGGACTAAGAATTGGGGTTTCCGCCGCTAAAGGACTCGCTTTTTCTTTGGGTGTGCCTTGTATTGGTATTCCTACCTTAGTGCACATGGCTCATGGCCTGTCGAAAAAACTCCCCGAGCAGAAGGTGTTTATTCCTATGCTTGATGCTCGAAGAATGGAAGTGTACACGAGTGTTTTTCATGTTCCGAATTGGGATGATGCCCTTGTGAGCGCACTACCCCTTGATGAGGAGAGTTATGCCGAGATTAAAAAACAAGCCGTTCTTTTTGGCGATGGTGCAGTGAAGGCATCCGAACTATTGCAACTTCCGGTGGTAAACAGCATTGAAGAAGTACATGCAGGCTGTATTCTTTCGGGAATTGAAGCAAGTGCCATGGACATGGCCGATTTGGCTTTGGAGTACTTTAAAGCTGAAAAATTCCTCGATTTAGCGTATTTTGAGCCTTATTACCACAAGGACTTTGTTGCCGGAAAACCAAAACAGCTTTTCGGCCATACGAAATGAGCCTGCTAAACGTTAAAAATAGCGTGTTAAAACAACTTGGATATATCGTTTTTGGATTGATGCTGATGAGCAGCAGTTGTAGAGATCGGAACACCCAGATTCCTTTTGTGAATACCGACTTTGACATCAACCTCAATTTGCCTGCTTACCAAGACCTCAATGTACCCACTGGTTGGATTTACGTCAATGGTGGGAGTCGCGGAATCATTATTTACCGCCATACTCAAGACGAGTTTGTTGCCTTCGATCGTCATAGCACCTACGATGTGGAAGCCAGTTGTCAAGTAGACGTTTTGGAAGACAACATCACCGTTGAAGATCCTTGTTCTGGCTCACAATGGTTAATCATTGATGGGAGCGTGATGAACGGTCCGGCAGTTTTCCCCCTCGAACCCTACAACACTCAGTGGAACCCTCCGATCTTGAGAATTTACAACTAAAGCACCATGCGAAAGACCATTTCAGCCTTGCTACTCCTTAGCGCCATCTGTAGCACTTTCGCCTTCACCAAGAATAAGCAACACAAGCTCCCCAAGGAGTTGAAAGGCCTCAAGGCCGTAACTTACATTCCTCCCGTTGATGGCCAAGGTGATTTTTACATGTTCAGCACGGAAGTATCGAACATGGACTACGCCGAGTTTCTATGGCATTTAAAAAGTGAAAAGCGTTATGAGGAGCTTCGCGAAGCAAATTTAGACAGCTTGAATTGGCTCTATGCCCAAGTTGAGCGTCCGCAAGAATTAGTGAGCGGCTATTTCAAAAAACACAACTACCCAGTAGTTAATGTGCGCAAAAAGGGGGCTGAACTCTACTGTGAATGGTTAAGCGATTATTGGAACAAAGCACAAGATCGTTACCATCTTGAATTCCGCTTACCAAGCAAAGAAGAGTGGCAGTTTGCTGCTGCTGGAGGTAATGAAAAGCTGCGATACACTTGGGGCGGACCAGATGCACACAATGCTAAAGCCTGTTACCTCGGGAATTTTAAAGAATTTGAGCGCGATGGCGATTGTACCGTTCCTGTTACTTCCTTTAATCCAAATAAGTTTGGCTTGTACAACATGAATGGCAATGTAGCTGAATGGCTGCAGAAAGGAAACGAGGCGATTGGAGGCGCGTGGGACATCCCAGCATCAGAAGGTACCATTCAAAGCAGTTTTGATTGTCCGAAATCTGCCTTTAACGTGGGCTTTCGACCCATTCTCATCATCAAGAAAAAAGATAGCTAAGCCCTCCAAAAAAGCGTCAGCTCGAATTTATAGGTAGAAAAAAAGCCCTCCGAAATCGAAGGGCTTTTTGCTATATCGTATTCCGTTTTTAGTAACGGTATTCGTCGTTTTTGTAAGGTCCTTCAACCTTAACACCAATGTACTTCGCTTGGTCTGGAGTCAATTCTTCCAAAACAACCCCAATCTTCGCCAAGTGCAAACGAGCTACTTTCTCGTCCAAGTGCTTTGGCAAGGTATAAACGCTGTTTTCGTAGTTGTCTGCATTTTTCCAAAGCTCGATTTGCGCGAGTGTTTGGTTAGCAAATGAATTCGACATCACGAAAGAAGGGTGACCCGTTGCGCAGCCTAAGTTCACCAAACGACCTTCAGCCAACAAGATGATGTCTTTACCATTGATGGTGTACTTATCTACTTGTGGTTTGATTTCGTCTTTTGAAGCTCCGTGATTGTTGTTCAACCAAGCTACGTCGATTTCGTTATCGAAGTGACCAATGTTTGCAACAATTGCTTTGTCTTTCATGCTTTCGAAATGGCGACCAACGATGATGTCTTTGTTTCCAGTAGCAGTAACAATGATGTCTGCTTCTTTCACTGCATCGTCCATTTTCTTCACTTCGAAACCTTCCATTGCTGCTTGAAGTGCGCAAATTGGATCGATTTCAGAAACGATAACACGGCAACCTGCGTTACGAAGTGATTCTGCAGAACCTTTACCAACATCACCGAAACCGGCAACAGCAGCAACTTTTCCGGCCATCATTACGTCAGTAGCACGACGAATCGCATCTACACAGCTTTCGCGGCATCCGTATTTGTTATCGAACTTTGATTTGGTTACCGAATCATTCACGTTGATTGCTGGCATGATCAAAGTACCGTTTTTCTCACGCTCGTAAAGACGAAGAACACCAGTAGTTGTTTCTTCCGAAATACCTTTAACGCCTTTAGCGATTTCTGGGTATTTATCGAGAACGATGTTGGTAAGGTCACCACCATCATCAAGAATCATGTTCAATGGTTGTTGGTCTTCTCCGAAGAAAAGTGTTTGCTCAACGCACCACTCGTATTCTTCTTCTGTAAGGCCTTTCCAAGCAAAAACAGGAACACCAGCAGCAGCGATTGCCGCAGCAGCGTGATCTTGCGTAGAGAAAACGTTGCATGACGACCAACGCACTTCGGCTCCAAGTTCCACTAAGGTCTCGATCAATACCGCAGTTTGGATGGTCATGTGAAGGCATCCTGCGATACGAGCACCTGCTAGAGGTTTCGAAGCGCTAAACTCTTCACGAATCGCCATCAATCCTGGCATTTCCGCCTCAGCCAATTCAATTTCTTTTCGGCCCCATGCTGCGAGGCTCATGTCTTTAACCTTATAGGTCATAGTAGCATTTTGTGTTGGTACACTCATAATTTTAAATGTGTGTTTTTCAGACTACAAAGATACAACTTTGCTTTCTGCTTAACTAATCTTGCACTATCATTACAAATTGGGCTTACTTTTGTTTCCCATGCCACTATTGAAAGACATCTGGCTCAACGAGCACACCCGCCTAGCCCTCTGGGATTTTAACGAAGGAATCGATAATACCCTAGAAACCTTACAGTTAAATAACATTCAGCGCCTTCGTTATGAGCAATTTCATCACCAAAAACGCCAAGAAGAGTGGCTGGCTTCCCGTCTTTTACTCCAGTCCATTGGTTTTAATCACCCCATTTCGTACTTGGATAACGGAAAACCGGTCGTGAATGATGAAATTCATTTCTCTTTGAGCCATTGTTTGCCCTACGTTGCGGTATTGGTGAGTTCTCGTCCCTGCGGTTTAGACATCCAAAAAGCCGAGGAAAAGATGATGAGGATTAAAGACAAATTTTGTCATGAAGAAGAATGGGCCGCCGCGGCTGCGAGTAGCTCTCCTTTGGACTATGTTTCACTTTTGTGGAGTGCTAAGGAAGCTTTGTTTAAGGTCTATGGTGAGAACCTCATCTTTAAAGAGCAGTTGCGGATTGCTCCTTTTGATTTGGATGAAGCTCCTTTTTCTGCACAAGTTCATTTGCCTGAGGGAGTTGTAGCCTATAGTCTAAATAAGAGCTTGGTTGATGGGCATTGGTTGGTGAGTACGGTGATGGATTAAACCGCATTGTTGTTGATTTGGTAAGCCGTGCTTCTACCTCCTCCAACTTTCTTTAGAATTCCCAACATGGCAAGCTCAGTGAGGTCTCTGCTCGCCGTAGCTTTTGAAACACCAGTAATGGATTGGTACTTCTTATTGGTCATCCCTCCCTCAAACTCCTTTGGTAAGAAGGCCATCATTTTATTGAGGCATTTGCTTTGATGCTTGTTCAGTTTTGTTCCGAATTGATCAAAGAGTTTGGCTTTCCAAACGATGTGTTGGATATGAAACTTGGTATCATCCAAGGCTTCGTCCAAACTAGAAAAGAAAAAACTGATCCAGGGAGTAATGTCAAGACCATTTTGAGATGATTTCAGTGCTTGATAGTAGTATTTTTTGTTGTGTTCTAAGGCTTTAGACCAAGAGATGAGAAATGGTTTTTGAAATGATTGAAAAAGCGCTTTTTCAACTAAAGCTCGTCCAATTCTTCCGTTCCCGTCTTCAAAGGGATGAATACTTTCGAAATAAATGTGGCTGATTGCCGCTCGAATGAGTGGGTTTTTCAGATCATGGCTTCCACCTGGTGCTGAAGCGTTGAACCAGCGAATGAAGGCATCCATTTCTAGCCCCACCTGACCCGATGGTGGCGCCTCAAAATGCACCACTTCTCTTCCGGCCGATCCAGAAACAATTTGCATGGGTTCATGATGTTTGCGCCACGCCCCAAGTGATATGCTTCGAGATTGAAAACTCAACATCTTGGCGTGCCACTCGAAAAGCATCTCTTTGCTCAAGTCATCATTGAACGTTCGGAAAACACTCACAACAAGCGATGCAATTCCTTGGGCGCGCTGATCCTTACTCGAAGAGGACGTAGGAAGCCCCATTTCTTTTCGCACGGAAGAATAAACATCTTCCCGGCTGAGGTATTCTCCTTCAATTTCGGCGCTTTTCAAGGCTTCAGCCACCAGGAACTCCAACTCCAGACTCTCCTTTTGATTCAGCTTAAGCACCTCCGAGGCACCAAGACTCTCCCCAATTTTAGCAATCAAGTCCATTGTCTGAGGAAGGAACGCTTCGGCTTGATAAATAAAATTAGGCCAATTTGGGTCTTGCCAGTTGTAGGTCATGAGTCGATTAATTCGTCTATTCGCCTCACAAATTTAATGTTTTTGAGCCGAATAAGCTTCCTAATCGGCTCAAAAACGGGTTTCTCGAAAAGTAAGGCACAAAAAAATCCCGCTCACTGGGTGAACGGGATTCAATCTTTTCCGTGGAAAGTAATGCTTAGTGCACGATTCCTTTATGACGACGCTCGTCAGAAACGGTTAAACTTTTACGTCCTTTTTTACGGCGAGAAGCGAGCACGCGACGACCATTGGCGCTTGACATACGCTTGCGGAAACCGTGCTTGTTACGGCGCTTTCTTCTTGATGGTTGAAATGTTCTTTTCATAATCGTTGCT
Source organism: Flavobacteriales bacterium (assembly GCA_029238785.1). Lineage (GTDB taxonomy): Bacteria > Bacteroidota > Bacteroidia > Flavobacteriales_D > Sanyastnellaceae > CALKGK01. The sequence goes on from JAQWFN010000094.1 coordinate 40,875, forward strand.
TTTTGTGCCTTTTCTCAAAGGGGATGCAAAGATAAATGTTTTTTTATCCCCACAAAACCTTCGCTCATCTTTTTATCACACTTTTTTTGGACGTGACTTTTTCATGACGATAGCGGAACAAGAAAATGTAAATTTGCCTTCAATCTAATCCACTGTGAGTAAGAAAGAAAAGGACGAAAATAAGTCGAAAAAAGCAAGATTATCTAAGGAATCGTTTAAAAGTGCACTTCGCATATTGCGCTACCTCAAGCCCCATCGCTTCGCCTTCTTTATAGGTATCGTCATCATTACCATTTCAAGTGCTTTAACCCTTTTGGTAACTCGTTTATGGGGACAACTTGGTGGTGTAGGAACGCAGTCGCCGCAAGAAGAAAAGATTCAGGAGTACTTTAATGTGGAAATCGACATGCACGATTTGAAGAGCATTGCTTTGTTGATCTTCATTGTGCTTTTGGTGCAAGCCGTGATGTCGTTTGGAAGGGTGTACATGTTTGCCGACATCACCGAAAAAATCATGCTCAAGTTGCGGAAAGACACCTACACCCGACTAGTGCGCATGCCCATGCAGTACTTCAACGAGCAGCGTGTGGGCGATTTGAACAGCCGTATTTCGTCTGACATCACCAGCATTCAAGACGTGTTTACGACCACTTTGGTGGAGCTGTTTCGTCAGTTCATCATCATCATTGGTGGTATCCTCGCCTTATTGTACTTCTCTCCCACCCTTACCTTCATCATGCTTGGCACCTTACCCGTGATGATTGTAGTGGCCGTCGTTTTTGGACGGTTCATCAGAAAACTCTCCAAGAAAACCCAAGATAAAGTGGCTGAATCCAACGTGATTGTGCAAGAAACCTTCACGGGCATCATCAATGTGAAAAGTTTCGCCAATGAAGCCTTTGAAATCTTGCGCTACGTGGGCAGCATCACCCAGATCAAACAATACGCTATGAAAGGCGCTATTTGGAGAGGTGCTTTTTCGTCCTTTATTATTGTCTTCATCTTTGGTGCCATTACCCTCATCATTTGGCAGGGCTCTGAGTTGGCGGAAGAAGGTGTTTTGAACCCGGATCAGTTTTTTGCTTTCTTGTTGATGACCGGCTTAGTGGCGGGTTCTATAGGTGGTTTAGCTTCACAGTTTGGAACACTTCAAAAAGGCATTGGAGCCATTGAAAATGTGATGGACATTCTTGAGTTGGAACCCGAAGTTATTGAAGTCAACGAAGCTGCTTCAGCCCGAATAGCCCAAGAAGAACGATTGAGTGGAGCCATTCAGTTTGAAAAACTCAGTTTTGAATATGCTTCGCGAAAAGACATTACTGTTCTTCGGAACGTTTCTTTTAACATCGAAGCGGGAAAGCAAGTGGCCCTTGTGGGAAGCAGTGGATCTGGAAAATCCACCCTCGCTTCTTTGGTGCTGCGCTTGTACGACCCAAGTGAAGGGGCCATTTTGATGGATGGGAAAGACGCCCGAGAGTACGACCTGACTTACCTACGAAGCCACATGGCCTATGTTCCACAGGAAGTGATTTTGTTTGGCGGAACCATTCGTGAGAACATTGCCTATGGCGACCCTAACGCCGATGAAAGCGCTATCCTTTTGGCTGCGAAACAGGCCAACGCCATGGAATTCATTGATCAATTCCCGGATGGACTCGATACTGTGGTAGGAGAACGCGGCATTCAATTGTCTGGAGGTCAGCGACAACGCATTGCCATTGCCCGTGCTGTACTTAAGAATCCTCGTATTTTGATTTTGGATGAAGCCACCAGTGCTTTGGATTCTGAATCGGAGCGACTGGTTCAAGATGCTTTAGACAAACTCATGCAGGGCCGCACCTCATTGGTGATTGCCCACCGTTTGAGCACCATTCGCAAGGCAGATAACATCATTGTTTTGGAGCAGGGCGAAGTCAAAGAAATGGGTACACATGATGAGTTGATGCAAGTGGAAAGTGGGGTATATCGCCATTTGAGTGAACTGCAAGGGCGTGGTGAGGTGATTGGGGGATAGAATATGGTTTGGGTTTGGGTTCGATTTAGGACGGCCTTCGGCTCCGCTCAGGCCTCGGGGCTTTTTTTTTCGGACTCAGCATAGGCCTCGGCTTTAGCTTCGATTTAGCACGGCCTTCGACTCCGCTCAGGCCTCGGGGCTTTTTTTTTCGGACTCAGCATAGACCTCGGCTTTGGCTTCGATTAAGGACGGTCTTCGACTCCTCTCAGGCCTCGGGGCTTTTAATTTCGGCTTCGATTAGGTCTTCCTTCTTCACCCAGAAAACATCCTTCGCTAAGGAAATATTTTCCGTAAATTCGCCCCATGACAATGGCCAGAAAGAAAGCATTAATCACAGGAGTAACCGGACAAGATGGCGCCTATTTGGCGGAGCTTTTGCTCGAAAAAGGTTACGAAGTTCACGGGGTGAAGCGAAGAAGTTCGATGTTCAATACGAGTCGTATCGACCACTTGTACCAAGACCAACACGAAGACGATGTGCGTTTCTTTCTGCATTATGGCGATTTAACGGACTCTACGAACCTCATTCGTTTGGTTCAAGAAACGATGCCCGATGAAATTTACAATCTCGCGGCGCAGAGTCATGTTAAAGTCTCTTTTGAAACGCCCGAATACACGGCGAATAGCGACGCTTTGGGTACGCTGCGTTTGTTGGAAGCCATTCGTATTTTAGGTTTGGAGAAGAAAACGCGATTTTATCAGGCCAGCACTTCTGAATTGTATGGTTTGGTGCAAGAAGTTCCACAAAAGGAAGACACGCCATTCTACCCTCGTTCTCCTTATGGTGTGGCGAAGCTGTACGCCTACTGGATCACTAAGAACTACCGAGAAGCTTACGACATGTATGCCTGCAACGGGATTTTGTTCAATCATGAGAGTCCGCTCAGAGGAGAAACCTTCGTAACGCGAAAAATCACCCGTGCAGTGGCTAAAATCCACCTCGGTTTACAAAAGAAAATCTACCTCGGAAACCTCGACGCCAAGCGCGATTGGGGCCATGCAAGGGATTACGTCAAAGGCATGTGGGCCATGCTTCAGCAAGACGTGGCCGATGATTATGTTTTGGCTACGGGTGAAACCCACAGCATCCGCACTTTTGTTGATATGGCCTTTAATCACGTCGGCATTGAAGTAGAGTGGAAAGGCGAAGGTGTTGATGAGACGGGAATCAACAAAGCCAACGGCGATGTGCTTGTAGAAGTGGATCCACGCTATTTCCGACCAACGGAAGTTGAGCTTCTTGTTGGTGACCCGTCCAAAGCGCACAGAGAATTGGGCTGGAAACACGAAATTGGTTTGGCCGAATTGGTGAGCGAAATGGTGACGGAAGACATTGCCTTGTTCAAGCGCGATAAGTACTTGATGGATGGTGGTCATGCCGTGGTGAATCAGGATGAGTGAGTTTTAATTACGAATTGGGAATTCGTGTCCGCCCGTAAATAGGCTTAACTGGTTTATTGGTTTTGTGCTTGCCTGTTGTGGATTTGTTGCATTCACAAACTCAGAGGGTGCAATGACAAAGTGGTGTTGGTTTTCTTTGGAAGGGGTTCAAAATCATCCGAACTTTCGCTCAGCGCGGTGGCGGAGGGGGAGGGACTAGGGAGGGCCCGCAGGGCAAATTAGGTGTGGGCGAAAAACCGAAATTTTCAATTTTTAGGGGTAATTTACTGATATCGAAAACACTAAGCAAACTGAATTTGTGAACGTATCACTTTCTTTAATACTTCCCCATTCCAGCCATACAAAAACCTAAAAAAGCCCTAACTGGTTTTTCCTTCATACCTCTTGGCTAACAATCGGTCTTTCACCTTTCGCCTAAATCTTCTTGATTTCATCAATCCAAATAGAACAACTCCAAGCTCAACGCACTACAGATATCTGGCCCGTCTGCACACTATTCATCAATTCCAATTCATACAGATATACTCCTTGAGAATAACCAGACACATCCAAGCTCTGCTCCTGAAAACCTGAAACAACTGCAAACGCTTCCGATTCAAAAACCAATTCTCCTTGACTGTTGTACACCTTCAAACTGGCACTTCCCTCCGCAGGCGAAATGAAGCGAAAACGAACCCGGTCTGAACAGGGGTTGGGATATGGGTCGAGCACCCGAAAGGTGTTGGTTTCTGAAATACAAGTGCGGTTGTCTTGGGGAGTCAGCTCAGATGAAAGCGGAGCTGTTTCTGCCACCTCAACACAAATGTATGGTGCTTGGTCTGTTACACCACTCGCGAGCAAATCGAAAGTGAAGATCTTGGATTGACCCGGGTCTAAAACCTCATCGTCCAACTGAACAAAAGCTGGACTCGTGCCGTTTTGAACCCACATGCTTCTTTGTGTGCTGCGGTAATTGCTGTTGTTTACAACGAGTGCATTTACTTGATAACCCAATGGCGTTTCATCCAAACTTAAAAACTCAATCACCAAATCAGACAAGGGTTCGATGAGTTCAATGGTGTAGGTTTGAGTGTTTGAGCAGGACAAACTCGACGTTCCAGTGAGCGCTACTTCAAGAAGCCCTTCATTCTCAAAAACCACGGCAGGAGAGGCCTCTGTGCTGCTCCCCTCGTCTCCAAAAACCCAAGAATAAGAGAGGCCGGGTTCACTGCTGTTGATGAACTGAATTTCAATTGGGGGTAAACCTATTTCTGGGGTGAAGCTGAAATCGACGAGCGGACTAGGAAACACGGTAATGACGTTGAATGATGTTGCCGCACATTGGTTCTCGGTTTCGACGTTGAGTTCGATGTTATAATAACCAGAAGACTCAAATTGAATCTCAGGTGTGGCTTCATCAAAACTGCCTAAACTTGCCACATCCCAACTCCAAGCGCTGATGGGGTCGTTGCTTTGTCCTTCGAATGTGGGTAAAACCAAGGATTCAAATTCACAGGCGTTAATTGCAGGAATAGCGATGTTGGGCAAATCGAAAATTTCGATGATACCACTTGCCGTGCTTTGGCATCCCGCATCGCTAAAAACAATCAAATCCACATCGTAGGTTCCCGGGTTGGGATAAAAGTGGAGGGCGTTGATTTGACCAGACACTCCCCCATCGCCGAAGCTCCATTGTAGGGTGGTCTGTTCCTGACCTTGGGGCATGTTAATTTCCGGACTAAAACTCGTCAAATCGCCAAAACAAAAGCCCGAGGCACTGAAATCTACTTCAGCCTGAGGAAGTACTTCGACAAAGCTGTTGAGTGTTGCGGCGCAAGCTTGGTTGCTGAGTAAATTTACCTCAACCGGTATAAAACCGCTATTTTCAATTTCTGGCGTAATCTGAACTCCGCTGTACAACTCCCCTTCGATGGTCCACGTAACTTCTTGAAGATCACTGGTGTCGAAATCGCTGAGGAGGGTCCAAAACATGGGGTTGTTAGCGCAGTTGCTCCCGGTAAAAATGCTGTTGTTTTCTGGTGTGGGGTGCACTTGGAAGTTCAGTTGGGCGCTGTTGGAACAACCCACATCGCTCATGACGCTGAGGGTGATGTTGTTCTCTCCGCTTTGTGTGAATTCAAAATTTACCTCGCTGTTCTGGGAGATTTCATTTCCGTTTAAGATCCATGAGTATGTCGCAATGTTTTCATCACCCAATACCTCACTCTCAAACAATTCCTCGCTGTTGGTGCAGAAAGGTGCACTTCCCAAAATATTTACTTCAGGCGCTACACCAATGATGTTGACTTCAACCGTATCTCGTGCAATACAGCCCAATTCATCGCTAGCCTGAAACCAGTATGTTCCACTTGTGTTGAGTAAGAAGCTTTCTTCGGGCGTTGTATCTTGCCAGAGTACATTCTGCAAATCATAGCCCGCATCGTCCAAACTCAGGCTATTTCCTTGGCACTGATCGCCATCACCCAGAATAAATACTTCCTCATCCACCCCACTGATGCTCACAATACAGCTGTCTGTAACATAAGAACAGCCAAAATTATCGCTAACGAGGCAAAAAATGGTGTCGTTTTGATTCGATGTGATGCTGTTTGAAGTGCTGGCATCGTTCCAAACCAAGCTGAAATCAAGCAAAGAGAGGTTGCTCTCCCAAGAAAAGCTTCCATTTGCACAAATGGTGGTATCGTTGGGAGCGGCCAAACTTCCAGGAAAGTCCACAAAAGCGCTGTCTCTTCTTGTTCGCCCGAAGTCATCGATTGTTTCCAACCACAGGCTGCCTTCACCTTGGATAAAAACATTCTCTCCCGTTTCACCCGTAGACCACAAATAGTTTGAAAAGCCTGCTGGCGCTTGAAATTCGATGGGACAAACGCTGTTTTCCACGCTCACATCGTCGATGATTGCGGGGTCTTGGGCGTAGTAATCAGCAAGGTAATTTTCCACGGCACTCACTTCTGCTTCGCTCAGCACGGTGGAAAAAATGATGAGTTCAAAGAGCTCGCCCCGCCAAAAGTTATTGATGGTACGGTCTTGTCCAAACTTGCTGCAAAGTTGATTGCTCGTAGTTGTAAGACTTAAGATCTGCGGCCCTGGGGCAAGGTCGCTTTGCACGCCATCAACGCTTACAAAGTTCATTTTGGTGTTTCCTTCTCTAATGCCAATGTTGGTGAACTGCGGGTGCCAAATTTCACGTTCCGGACCTCGGAAAAAAGGGAAAGTGGTTTCGTGTCCGAGCAGTGGACCAAAGCCGTTGGGCGGATTTTCAGCTTCGCGAAGCACCCAAAAGATGGTTCGGGCATTGGCAATTTCATCAAACAACATGCGGTCATTCGCTCCATCGAAAAAAATCGAACGGTGTCCGTTTAAGGCCTCGGGCGTGAGTGTTGGTCGGTAATTGTTAATGTCTTGCGTAAGGTGATTTTCGTTTGTGCTGAGGTCGAACCAGGTGCTCACTTGATTGACGTTGAGCTCAAGAGCGCTATCTGCCCGAAGCCAAAGTTCCAAGCCAGGAATTTCTTCAGGACTTTGCCCCATCACCCCGGAAAAGAAAAGCATAAAAACGAAGGTAAAAGCGCTGAATCTCATGAAGTGAAAGGTACGAACTTCGCAGAAAATTTGTTACTTGCTTTCCGCGCTAACTCAACAATTTGAAGTGAACAAACTGCTGCAACACCTCTTTCATTCGTTCAAGATGCTTTTTACCAAAGGCTCTTTTGTGCAGAACGCCACTTTGATGTCCACCTCAAGCTTGTTGAACATCGCCCTGCAATTCCTCTTTTTTCCCATTCTCTCGCGCATCTACGACCCGGCGGCTTACGGTGCTTTTGCCCTCTTTAACTCCCTTGTGATTATTGTGAGTACCGGACTCACCTTGAACTATCATCGGGCATTGGTGCTTCCTCAGGGGGAAGCTGAATTCAGAAGTCTTTTGCGCCTTTGCATTAGAACGAGTTTGATTTTGAGCGCGGTGGTTTTTGTGCTTTCTTTTTTTCTGGCTGATGTCCTTCGCAGTGCCTTCGAATTGGAGTCGGTGCACTATTGGATCTACGCCATCGCCCCGCTTGCACTCATTTTCTCGTGGGACCAGATCATTGTTCAGTGGTCCATTCGCCAAAAAGCCTTTCGAAAATTCGCCCAAGTTGAGGTACCGATTGTACTCAGCAGCAAGTTGTTTAACGTGGGCTTTGGGAAGCTGGTGAGTGCGGGGCCTGACGGACTCATTATCGCCAACCTCATGATCTTCTCGGGCCGGATTGTTTTCTTTTTGAAGTACGTGCTTCAGGGCAGCAAGGCCGCCTTGTTCGCCACTGTGAGTAGGGCTGAATTGAAGGAAAGTAGGCAGCAATACCGGGCCTATCCGCGCTTCGTGATGCCGAGTCAGTTTTTGAACATGCTCAGCAATTATTTCCCTGCCTTGCTCCTCCCCTTTTTCTTTGGAAGACCCGATGAGGCCGGTTATTTAAGTTACGCCTTGATTGTGCTTGACCTTCCCGTCCGCCTCCTTGATTCTGGCCTCTCTGCCGTGTTTTTGCAAAAGGCAACCAGTTTGTGGGACACGGCCAGGGATCAGCTACGGGTACAGACAGAAAAGTTGTTTTTCGGGGTGATGCTCCTCGCTTTGCCCGTGTTGATTGTCACCGCTGCCTTTGGAAGGGAGATATACACCTTTGTGTTTTCAGCACAGTGGACCATGGCCGGACAAGTGGCTGAAATTTTGGTGATGTATTACTTTTTGCGCTACCTCGGTGTGCCCTTTACCGCGCTGTTTCAAGTGGCCAAAAAGGAAAAAGGGCTCCTCGTTTTTCAGGTCGTTCTTTTTATGGTGAGGGTGGCCAGTTTGCTCATTACCGGCTTCATGGAAATGCACTTTTTGCAGATGATTTTGTGGTATTCCGTGGCCAATGCCCTTGCTCACTTTTTCTACAACCTTTGGCTATTCAAGATTGCTGGTTTAAGCGTGTTCAAGTGTTTTTTGGCGATGTTGGCCGCCTTGGTTTTTGCTTGGGGTGCGGTGTTTGAGTTGGGGGTTTGGGTAAATGGTTGAAGCCATAATGAACATTAGGTGGGGCGATTAGAAACCCATGGCTGAAGCCATGGGCTATGTTTATTGCTGCACCAATCCCCCAGTCAATCGTACCAAGTTGGTTTTGGTGGAAATGAGGTTGAACTGGCTTTCGAGCAGGGCACTTTGGGCCTGGAGGTAAGCGAGTTGGATGTCGCGAAAATTGAAGGAATTGATGGCGCCAGAAGCAAACTTTTCGCTGGCAATTTCTAGACTTTTATTGGCGAAAAACACACCACGTTGTGCTAGGAGATAGATCTGCTGCTGAGCTACAAACTGCTCGTAGTTGTTGCGCAAGTCGTTTTCCACATTCAAACTCAACTCTTCTTGGTTCAACAAAGCGATGGCTTCATTCACCTTGGCATTTTGAATGGCACGTCTCGCTCTACCGCCATTAAACAGGTTAAAATTGAGGGTAAAGTTCCCAAAGTAATTGATGGTGGTTCCTTCACCTTCAAATTCCCCTGCGCTGAAGCTCGCGTTGTTCTGGTTAGCTCCTGCATTAAAGCCGATAACCGGGTAAAGTCCGGCCTTTGCTCTGCGGATCTCCGTGTTGGCGATGAGGGTGTTGATGTACTGATTTTTGATATTGCTGTTGTTCGAAAGGGTTTTGTTTCTCAAATCGCCAAAATCGTAGTTTTCTTCGAGGTCTTCAATTTCGGTGGTGAGTTGCCAAACGATTTCAACGCTTTCCGACATCAAGAGGTTTAAGTTCCTCATGGCGTTTTGCTTCGATAAGCGCTGCAAGAGGTAGTTGGTGCTGTCTGCCACCAAGGCATTTTCGAATTGCAATTGGTCGAAAGTGGTGCTTGCTCCTAGCTCCTGTTTGGTGCGCTCATAGGCCAGGCGGTCGTTTGAAAGCTCGATGAGTTCTTCAAACACCTCCATGCGTTTTTCTTGCAAAAGCACATTGTAATAGGCCAGTGCTACACTTTGAATGCTGTTTTCAATCACAATGGCTGCATTTCCTTCGCTCTGTTGTTCGAGCAGGTCGAGTTGTTCTTTTTGAATGAACATCCCAAAACCGTCGAAGAGGGTCCAGTTCAAACCTGCACCATAAGAAATACTCGAGCTTCTCAACTCTGCTTGGATGAAGCTGGTTGGGTTGTCTGAGTTATCGGTGATTCCATTATTGAAGCCCCCATTGAGGTTGATGCTTGGCGCCAATGAAGTTCCGCCCCAGGTGTTGTTGTTCTCAGCTATCACTACCCTTTCTTTTGAAATCTGGATTTGATAATTGTTGGCTAGGGCTTTCGCGATGGCATCGTTCAAACTCAAGGGTGTTTGCGCTTGACTAAAGAGCAAGATAAAAAATGCGCTCAGGCTTAAGGTCAACTTAGGCATCGTGTTCAAAGTTTGTTTGATTACTGATTTCTCTAACGGCAGGCTCGGCGGCTTCATCGCTCAGCCAAACGCCCTTCTGAACAAATTGCCACACTTTGTGCATGGGGTTAATGGCCATCAACAACACAGGCAAGAGAACAAGAATAATCAGCGTAATAAATAACAATCCGAAGGCGACAGAAATGGCCATTGGGATCAAAAATTGTGCTTGGAAGCTCTTCTCTGTAATCAAAGGAGCTAGTCCGGCAATGGTGGTAACGCTCGTTAACAAAATCGGACGGAAACGCGAGAGTCCAGCCTCGTAAATGGCGTCTTTTACCTTCAGGCCTTCCTTCAGATAGCCGTTGTACGCGGCCACAAACACGAGGGAGTCGTTCACCAAGATACCAATCAAGGCAATCACCCCAAGGAAAGAGAACAAGCTCATTTGTGCGCCCATGAACCAGTGACCCAGTACTACGCCAATCATCCCAAAAGGAATCAACATAAATACGGCAGCCCCTTGTAATGGTGAGCGGAAGGTGAGAATGATGATGAAGAGCATGCCCAATAAGATCAACGGCATCACCTTTTGGATGGAGTTGGTTGACTTTGCTTGCTCGCGGTTTTGTCCTTCCGAACTTGAACTCACCGTTGGGTAGGCAGCCAAGATTTTAGGAATGACATTGGCTTCGATATCAATCATGGCATCAGAAGCCGATACGCCCGCGTTGGCGATGTCTGCACTCACTTGCATTTCGCGCTGACCATATAATCGGTTGATCACCGTAATGCCTCGTTCCACCTCCAATTCAGCCACTTCTTCGAGCGGAATTTCTAGTCCGGCATTTGTTCTAACGCGCAAACTTTGCAATTCGCCCAGCGAAGAACGGTCTGCTTCATCCAAACGAATCCACACCTTCACCTCGTCTTCTCCGCGTTGCAGGCGCTGTGCTTCAAAACCAAAGAATCCTTGTCGGAGTTGCGACATCACCTCTTGCTCCGTTAAGCCCAAGTACTTGGCTTTCGGCTTCAACTTGATGTTCACTTCTTTTAGTCCGGTAGTGTTATTGTTCACTACATCTTTCAAATCTGAGCGCTGCTTCAAGGCATTTTCTAGCTCAGACGAAGCCGCTTGCAGTTCGTCCAAATTGTTCCCCAAAAGGCTGATGGAAACTGGTCGGCCAAAAGGTGAAGCAACGCCGTAGGTGACGTTTTGCGAACCGAAAATCGGACCCGCTTTCTCTCGAATGCGTTCTGTGATTTGCAGCACCGGCATGGCTCGTGCTTCACCATCGAGAAGGATGATGTTGAGTTTAGCATCGTAGGTAGACGGACCAATGCTCTTATCGATCGCCAGTACCACATCGGCCGTGTCTTCGCGCTCGGCTTTGATTTCTTTGTTGACTTCCCAAGTCGCCCATTCGATGCGGTCGATGGCTTCTTTGGTGATGATGTCTCTCGTTCCCGCCGCCATTTTGAGGCTTACGTTGATGTTATCTGCTTCGATGAACGGGAAAAAAGTTGTTTTTACTCGTCCACCACCCACAAGTCCAACCACCGTTACTGCAAAAATCAAGATGATGATACTGAAGGTGATCCACGATTGGCGCAAGGCGAAGCGCAGCACCGGAGCGTAGAAACGATCGCGGAGGAAGTTCATCACTTTCGTCATGCTTCGCTCCACTTTGTTTTTCTTCACCGTGCGTGAGAGCGCTTTTGAATGACCAACGTGTGCTGGCAAGATGAATGCCCCTTCAATCAGAGAAAAAACGAGTGTAATGATCACCACCGTGGCCATTTCGGCAAAGAAATCGCCCAATCGTCCTTCGATAAAATAAAAGGAAGAAAAAGCCACAACCGTAGTTAAAATGGCCGAAAAAACCGCCGGTAAAACTTCCAGTGTACCGTTGATCGTGGCCTCATAACGCGAGGCACCCCGTTCATAGTGCTGGTAGATGTTTTCGGCTATAACGATACCATCATCGACCAGAATACCAATCACCAAAATCATCCCGAAAAGCGAAATAACATTGATGGTAATGCCCACCATGCTTCCAATAAGGAACATCCCCATGAAGGAAACTGGAATAGCCAAGGCCACCCAAAAGGCAAGGCGAATATTGAGGAAGAGGGCGAGGAAAATTAGTACCAAGAAGAAACCGATGACTCCGTTTGAAACCAACAATTCGATACGTTGATTGAGGGTAATAGATCCGTCTCTAATGATGGAAAGTTCCACCGGTTGAGCGCTGGCATTGTATTCTTCGATGAAGGCCTTCACCTTATCGGTAATCGCCAGCATGTCTTCAGAAATGAGGTTGTTTACGGTAATCACCACGGCGGGTTTCCCGTTGAACCAAGAGCGGCTTGGGTTGTCTTCGCTCCAGCGGTTTTGCAGTGTAGCAATTTCGCCCAAGCGAATGATTTTCCCGTCTGGTTCAGCGCGCACCACGATATCGGCCAACTGTTCTGCCTTGTACTCGCGGTAACGTCCGCGAATGAGCAACTCTTCACGGTCGGTTTTAATCTTACCCCCCGTAGTTTCGATGTTCGCCACTCGAATGGCAGTGCCAATTTCCGCTACCGTAATGTTGTATGCGAGCAATTTTTCTTCGTTCAACTGCACTTCAATTTCCTCATCAGGAAAACCGCTCAATTCAATTTGAGAAATCTCTGGAGCTTGGCGAAGTTGTGTTTCTATGATTCGCGCATACTCTTTGAGCGTTTTCAATTCATGGTCGCCACTCACCGCAAAGGAAATGGCAAAATTGATGGCATCTCGTTTGTAAATCACGGGCGGTTCCATTCCTACAGGGAAAGAAGAGATTCGGTCAACGGCGTTTTTCACGTCTTGCAAGATCTCATCGGTTTCGTCCTCATCAAGCACTTCAACGGTAATGTTAGCGCTGTTTTCAGAACACACCGATTTCACCTGATCGAGTCCGGCTATTCCCTTCAGGTTGTCTTCAATTTTCGCTACAATCCCCTCTTCTACTTCTTGCGGTGAAGCTCCCGGGTAGATTATTTGAATGGCAATCACCTTCGTAGGTGTTTCTGGGAAGAAGGTTGATTTGATGTTTGACATCCCCACAAAACCCGAGAAGAGCAGGGCAATCATCAGCATATCGCCCGTTATGGGGTACTGAACGAAGTATTTAATCAAGTTTCTCATTCACCCACGATGTTTACGTCCATACCTTCATAGGCGTTGGCAACAGGTTCTGCGATGAATTTGGTGTTTTCAGGAATGCCTTCGGTTGAAATCAACACCTGATCTGCTGAGCGGTGGATGATTTCGGGGCGAAGTAATTTCAGCTTACTGTTTTCCACCACATACACGCCGTTGTTTGGGGTAAGGAGGTCGGCCGAGATTTCAATGCTTTCTGCCGGACTCTCGCTCATGATCACACCACTGAGGTAGGCTCCGTCTCTTAAGTTATCGCCGTTCACTTCTACAAAAACCTTTAGTGTTTGCGTTTGTGGGTCGATGCTTTGGCTTTTTCTAAGCACCACACCAGATAGCACCGTTCCATTGCTTGTGGTGAATTGTACCTCATCGTTCACCTTAATATACTTGGCCGCAGCTTCTGAGATGGCGGCTTCAATTTCAAAGTTGCCCGTATTAACGAAGCTCCCCATTTTTTGTCCGGCCCTTACCAAAGCTCCCGCGTTGATCAAACTTTCACTCACTTCTCCGCTAAACGGTGCGCGAATGGTGAATTTCTGCAGGCGTTCTTCGGCCGATTTGATTTGATAGTATTGGTTGAGTATTCCCCTGTTCGATAGAAAGAACTCCTCTTGATTGCTTTGTGCTTTAGGAATTGCTGGTAAGGATTGTTCCACCTTAAAGTTCCCAGCGTAATTACTCCAGGCCTCGAAGCTCTTGGGGTAATCAATTTTAATGTCGGCAAGACTGCTTGTAATCAACTGCAAAAACCCGCTCCGTTGAGCGCGCACTTGCATTTCTTGTTCAGCGCCGTCCATGGCCAAAAGTACTTCTCCTTCGGCAAATTTCACTCCTTGTCTAAATTCCTTTGAACGCGAGAGCAGCCTGCCGTTGACTTCGCTAAAGACTTCAATTTTCTTTCTCGCCAAGACCCTTCCTTGAACAGGTGTTTCTGCCATGTGTGCTTGAGCGTTGAGTTGCATCACACTTACCGACTTCACTGGTTTTGGTGGAATGCCGATTGGAGGAGTTGGTTTGGTGGCGATTAATCGACTGGCAATAAAAATTCCGGTACCCATAATGGCGACACCGATAAGCGCTCGAAGGAGGCTTTTAAGGAAGTTATTCATGCGTAAGAGCTTTGAATGGATGCATTAGCTGATAGGGCGCAAAACTACAAGCATTATTTTGACCTTAATGTAACCTCGATCACCTTTTCGTTTAATAAAGGTTAATTCTCGATTTCAGGTATTGCCTGTAATTCCATCACCTCGACCTTAAAAACCAAGGCGAGGGGCGGATGTTCAATGCCCCATGGAGGAAAGTGAAACTTTTTAACAATGTAAAATCCAATCTAAGAATGATGTATCTTTTATGGATAGTTCATTGATTATGAGTAAGAACGTTCAGAAACGATTGGCTTTTATCTTGAGTTTAGTGCTCGCATTTTTCTTCATTCTTTCAGGTTTGATGAAGTTTCACCCCTTATCGCTTTCCTACTTTGAATCTTCCGGATTTTCGGCTGCTTTCATGAAGACCGTTGGTGTTCTGGAAATGACTGGAGCCTTGGGCTTGTTCTACAGCAAGTGGCGTTCCTTTTTTGTTTTCTTGTTGATGATGATTGTGATTGGGGCGATGGCAGTTTGTCTTGTCCTGAAATAGGTTTACACAATTTCAGGACAAGACACTAGAATGAGTAAGTCATACCATGTACAAAATAAAGGGTAGTACTTTTGCCCAATAAATACAGTATTCAATCTCAACTAAACTATGAAAATAGAACGAATTCCGCCACAGGATCAGCCCAACAACCCCTTGCATGGAGTTAAGTTGCTCGATATTCTGAAGTTCTTGGTTGATCATTACGATTGGGACGGTTTGGCGCAAAGAATCAACATCAATTGTTTTAAGAACGACCCTTCCATGGGTTCTAGCTTGAAATTTTTGCGAAGAACACCTTGGGCACGCAACCAAGTTGAGCAACTTTATCTTAAGACAAAGAGAGGATTGTAAGGAGTGACCAACTGAGTAGGGCTGCACTAAGTGTTCAGCAAACATCACCCCTCTTCAAAACTCATTGAAAATAAATAAGTTACGTCTTTCAAGAACCATTTATAATGACTGCCTTTTAATGGGTCAGTCAACTCAACATGGGGATAATTTCCTCGCCTAATCAAACGAACATTCTACCGATGTATTGGGTGCTTAGGACTTCAGGCCGAGTTTTGTTAGGTAGATCATGAAACCTTTGGATCAATGAAAATCTATGTACAAAATATGGTTTGCTTGTGTTGCAAGATGACCCTTGCAGAAGAGCTGAATAAAATGGGAATTGAATACAAGCATCTTGAATTAGGTGAGGTTACCTTAACAAAGCCCTTCAGTAAAAGTCAACGAGAAACACTCAGGCATAATTTGCACGAATACGGGCTCGAATTGATGGAAGATAAGAAGGCCATTTTGGTGGAGAAGATTGTGAACATCATCATCAAAATGGTGCACCAGGAAGAAGAGGTTCCTGTGCTTAATTTCTCCACTTTTCTCACCAATGAGTTGAACCAAGATTATCATTCCATGTCTACCCTCTTCTCAAAAACCAAGGGCATCACCATAGAACATTTTATCATTTTGAATAAAATTGAACGGGTGAAGGAGCTCATCATGTACGACGAATTAAGCCTATCCGAAATCTCTTACAAACTGAACTACAGCAGTGTGGCCCACCTCTCAAACCAATTCAAGAAAATTACCGGTTTAACACCTACTTTTTTCAAGAACATTAAGAACAAAAAGCGCATTCCTCTTGAGAACATCATAGAGGAAGATCTGCAATCAAACTCAATTTTGTAAGTCTAAGTCCTAATTCTGTAATGCACTTAGTAAGCCTTGTTGACACCTTTGTTAAGCAATGAAAATTCATTCATTGTTCTCAAACTATTTAAAATGAAAAGCAACGAAGAATTACAAAAAGACGTGCAAAATGCCATTAAGTGGGAGCCTTATATGAATGCTGCTGAAATTGGCGTTACTGCAAAAGATGGAGTTATTACCCTCTCAGGAACGGTAGACAGCTACTCGAAAAAAATCAATGCAGAACGCGCTGCGAAAGATGTTGTAGGTGTTAAGGCTGTGGCTGAAGACATTGAAATCAACTATGGCGCTTCGCACAAACAAAACGACACTGATATTGCGACAAGCGTGATGAGTGCTTGGAAGTACAATTGGAACGTTCCGGAAGATAGAATCAAGGTGAAAGTTGAAGATGGCTGGGTAAAATTGGAGGGCGAAGTTCCATGGAAATACCAAGCAGATGCTGCAAAGAACTCCATCAATAACATCGATGGTGTGCGCGGAGTGAGCAACCTCATTAAGGTGAAATCAGAGTCGAAAGACGTTCTTGAGAAAAAAGATGTCGAAAACGCCTTGAAACGCAACTGGTCGATCAACTCTAAAGACGTTAAAGTTGAAGTAAATCACAACCGAGTGAAACTCACCGGACTTGTTCATTCTTTATACCAAAAAGAGGAAGCTGGTCGGTTGGCATGGAACGCTCCTGGCGTATGGTCGGTTGAAAACGAATTGGCGGTGATCTACTAAGGTCTATTTTCTCACTTCATATTTGAACACATGAAAGCTTCAGCAACTAAGGATAAAACAGCGTCGAAAACCAGTCAGAAAGCGACTCCAAAAAAGGAGAACCAGAAGGGCATCGACAACCACCTTACATTGGCAAAACATTTAGAAAATGCAGCCAAGAATCATAAAGAAGCTGCTCAACATCACGAGCAGGGGAAGCATAAAAAGGCAGCTCAAAGTACAATTGTAGCACAGGGTCATCTTAACTTGGCAAACAAAGCCCAGAAAAAAGACACCTTGCAGCACGCCACAAAAGGCTAAAGCGCCATCTTATAAATTACAGAAGCATTCTCATTCCGGGGATGCTTTTGTTTTTAGTGGGTTTTATTTTGTCAAAAGGCCAGAAGAAAAAAGAGGAACCCAAAAGCTGCGTTCCTCTTCAAAATAAGTCACAAATCAGTTTCTTTAGAACCTATCCAAATCCGTAGGCCTCATCATACCAAACCACTTGAGCACTTTTTCACCTGCTCCAGGAACTTCCACATGGATGATGTAAACACCACCAGCGATTGGAATATTACGTTCGTTTTTCAAATCCCAATCCAATGAGGTCAAAGGATCTGCTTTTCTGTACTGACGCACCAAGGTT
>JAQWFN010000109.1 GCA_029238785.1 Flavobacteriales bacterium
CCCTGTTTTGCTTCAAATGCACATTGCTGAAGAATCTGAGAAGTTTGGCTTTTCTGAAGAGGAATTGATGCGTTTTCTTGATGATGGAGTAGCCAGTGAAAAGTACCCTAATGTTCTATTTTCTGGGATGATGGGAATGGCAACTTTTACAGATGATGAACACCAAATCCGACAAGAATTTGGAAATTTAAAACTCCTTTTTGATCGCATAAGAAGTGGTTTTTTCTCTGAGAATGATGACTTCAGAACCCTCAGCATGGGCATGTCTGGAGATTATTCCATCGCCTTGGCTTGTGGAAGTACCATGGTCCGCATTGGCAGTTCAATTTTTGGTTCGCGATGAAAAAACTTCTTGAAAATAGCTACTTCAAGATCTACTTAGTGCTCCTGCCCATTGTCTGCGGGATTTCCTATTTCATTACGCATCGCGCATTTCTCCGACTAGCACAATTGAAAGCCAACACCTTGGATGTTCAAGTAGACAACACGCGCGCACTGATTTACTCCATCATCATGGCCCTGGTTTTCAGCCTCATTTATTACTTCATTGTAAAAGACCTCAAACCTCAGGAAGAAGAGTATTGAATGAGCACTTACTGAGGATCTACATCCAATTGAATCCGTAAAGCCTTGTAAGCCGGTATCGAAAGAAACTCACTGATGGTGTCCAAGGTACTTTGCTTGAATTTAGCTGGAGAAGCTTTTCGCTCCAGTTTTACCATCATCAATTGAATGTACTTGTTGTTGATTCTTGAGATGTAGGGGGCTTCCGGACCAATAACGCGCTCTTTACCAAACATGTTGATGAGCGTTGCCGTGAAATCCCGCGCCGCTTGCTGAACCACCTTTTCGTCCTTGTGCTTCATGGTAACTCGAATCAAACGATAGTAAGGTGGGTATTTATAGTTGTAGCGTTCTACCAACTCCTGCTTGTAAAGGGCTTCGTAATCGTTATCAATCACTTTTCTGATTACCCAATGCTCGGGGTTGTAGGTTTGAATGATGACCTTTCCGCGTTCGTGTTTCCGACCAGAACGACCAGAAACCTGCGTCATCAGTTGATATGAGCGTTCAAACGAACGGAAATCTGGGAAATTGAGCATCTGATCTGCACTGAGGATGCCCACCAAAGCCACATTTTCGAAATCCAAGCCCTTGCTTACCATTTGAGTTCCAACTAGAATATCGACCTTCCCTTCGTCAAAATCGCTTAAGATATTTTGATAGGCGTGCTTTGATCTTGTGGTATCGAGGTCCATTCGAGCCACTTTAGCGTCTGGAAACAGGTCTTTCAACTCCTCTTCGATCATCTCCGTTCCAAAGCCTAGATTCTTCAAGCTGTGCGAACCGCAAACCGTGCATGTTGTTGGAGGATGAGTGGTGTGTCCGCAATAGTGGCAGTTCAGGTGATGCTCTCTTTTGTGGTAAGTGAGGCTCACGTCGCAGCGTGTGCATTGGGGAACCCAACCACAAACACTGCATTGCCATAGCGGAGCATAGCCTCTTCTGTTTTGAAAAAGAATGATTTGTTTTCCATTCTTCAACACCTCTTCCATGGATTCGCGAAGCATAAAAGAAAAGTGCCCTTTCATAGTGCGCCGCTTTGTTTCTTTGGCGATATCGGCACAAAAAATCTCCGGTAAAAGGAGTCCTCCAAAGCGTTCTTTCATCACAACCAGGGCATACCGACCTTGTTCTGCGTTCCAGAAACTTTCAATTGACGGAGTAGCCGAACCAAGCAAAACGTGGGCATTGTAGGCCGATCGAAGCACCATTACCGCATCTCTAGCTTGGTAGCGCGGTGCAGGATCGTACTGTTTAAAACTGCTCTCATGCTCTTCGTCAACTATAATTAAACCCAGCTTGTCAAAAGGCAAGAAAATACTCGAACGCGCACCAACAATGAGTTTTGGTCCACCAGCTAAAGTTTTCTGCCAAACCTCCGTTCGTTCTTGCGGGTTGAATTTACTGTGATAAACCAGCAAGTACTCTCCAAAATACTTTTCGAGGCGTTGAATCAGCTGCGTGGTTAAAGCAATTTCAGGAATCAAAAACAGCACTTGTTCTCCAGCATCGAGGTGTTCTCGAATGAGATGCACATAAACCTCGGTTTTACCACTTCCAGTAACCCCTTGGAGCAGAACAATTCCTTTTTCTTCAAAGCCGGTTTTGATTTCACCAAGTGCACGGATTTGAAAATCAGAAAGTGCCTTTTCTTCACTAACCGACTCTTCAAACTTCATCCTATCGATAGCTACTTCCTGCATGGAGAAGACGCCCTTTTCAAACAAGGCTTTGGTGATGCTCGAACTTACCCCTGCCCTGTCTTGCAATTCCTTTCTTGGGATGAGGATGTTGAGTTCATTATTTGCTTCGCGAAGGAAGCCCATTACCGCCTCTAACTGTTTGCTTCCCCTGCCCTTTTCAAGTTCATTCACGAGCATTTCAAGCTGAGCATCGTTTTGATATTCAGGACTGAGTCCGATCATGGTTTGGGTCTTCGGCTTGTATTTTTGACGAAGTTCTTCCCTTGTTGTGATCCAAGATTTTTCAATCAGCGATTTAATGTAAGGCAACACGGTTTGTTGCTGAAGGATGTCCATCAGGTCTTTGATGTCCAACTCCTTGTGCATTTCCAAAGCTTCAACAATCAAGAACTCCTTATCGCTCAACTCATCGGCCAGGCGATCTTCGTGACCATCATTTAAAACAATTTTCGTTTCCGAAGCCAGTTTAAGACTCGAAGGGAGCCCTGCAGACATCACTTCACCTAAAGTACAGGCATAATAAGCGCTCATCCATTCCCAGAATTTTAAGAGCTTTGGCGTTACAATTGGGAATTCATCGAGCACACCTTCGATGTACTTTGCGCTGTAATTACTCGGTGCTTCCTCATGTACACGATGCACAATTCCCGTGTAGAGCTTTGATTTACCCAACTGCACCACCACTCGCATGCCAACACTAATCGTACCTTCCAAAGCTCGAGGCAGTCGGTAGGTCATCGTTTTGGGGATTGCGATGGGTAGAATAAGGTCTAGAAAATAAGTTTTTAACTCTTGCTCCATCGTATTGCGAAATCTACTTCAAACTTCAAGAAGATAAAAGCTTTTAACGAAATGCTTAGAAATAAAAAATCCCCAGTTGAAACTGAGGATTTTTTGATTATTGTTGCATCATTACTTTATAACAATCAAGTTTAATCTTGTCACTACCTTTTCCGACTCCAGCATGACGGAATACTTGCCATTCATTAAGTCGGATAAATCAAGTTTTAAAAGGTCGTTTTGCTCTGTCAAAGAGAATTGTTTCTCTGCTTTCCAAACAACATTCCCGAGATTATCAAGAACGCTCACAGCTACCTTTTTGCCAAAAGGAATTTTAGAAATCACGCTTACTTCTCCTTTCGAGGGATTAGGATATAGGAGAACATCTCCATCTGCTTGGAACAGGTCAGGAAATTGGGGTGGATTAATGTAATTGATGTTTTGCACCGCCATGACCTGATTTCCGCAGTTATCTATTCCTCGAAATATTCTCATTTGATCTTGGCTGTCTTCACATTCGCCAGGCACATCCATTACCGTTACAAAAACATCCACATTAGTATCACACAAATCTTCTGCGAGTGGTAGTTCGATTGGTGGAGGTGTCTGGCCACACTCAAGCTCAATATCTTCTGGGAAATCTATGAAAAAAGGCGCAGTAAAATCGCTCACCGAAAGCACTAAATCTTTAACCATTTCATTGCCACATTGATCTTCAGTCAACCACGAATGAGTGATTGTAAAGTTGCAAGTGTCTCCGTCCATCACTTCACCCAAATAGTTCAATTCAGGGTTGTCGTCACAATTATCCACCACAACAAGCTCTGGTATTTCGTAAGCAGCAAATGCTTCACAGTTCAAATCCTGATTGTCTGGAAAATTGATTATTTGAGGAGCTTCATCATCAAACAAGTGAATAATTTGATCCGCTTGAGCGCTATTTCCGCATCCATCTGAAGCGGTATAAGTGCGAAATAAAGTACCTGCACAACCACCTGAGAACTGGAGATCTGAAAAACTAAGTTCTACGTCCCCGCAGTTATCAGTTGCACTCAAAGAAAGTTGGTCTACTTGGTCGCATGCTATGTCAATTTCAATTTCGAATGGATCAAACACCGGCGCTACGGTATCTACGACTTCAATCACGTGAACAAACATTCCTGAGTTTCCACATTCATCAAATGCTCGAAAAATGCGGTTGATGGTAAATTCTTGCGGACAATCGCCTGGAATAGTGTCTACGTCAAGCGTTACGCTCACCACCTCGCTGCAGTTATCAAGTGCTTCTGGAAAAGTAATTGGAGGCACCTCAGCATCACATGAAATGATGGTATCGTTTGGTGTGTTTTCAAAAAATGGAGCATCTAGATCAAGCACCTGAATCTGCGTTGTTGCCTCCGTTTGATTTCCACAAGCATCAGTAGCAGTCCACGTCCACGTAATGTTCTGAGCGTTACTACAGAATCCTGGAGTCGATGACTCCGAAAAAACTATTGTTGGGTTGATATCGCAGTTATCTGAAACCACTGGAGCGGGAACTTCCAAACTGCCAAGTTCATCGCACCCAATTGTCATGTTGGCAGGAGCTTGAATACTTGGTGCTACATCATCAATAAAACTGATGAACTGTTCCGCCAAGGTCACATTTCCACAAGCATCAACAGCGCGGTATTCTCTTCGAAGAACACCCAAACAACCTTCATCCAGAAGCTCTTCAGTAAATTCGATGAGGACGTCTGAACAGTTGTCTGTAACTGTTGGTTCTGGGATAAGCATCTCCTCTTCACAAGAAAGTTCAAGATCACTGATGAAATTGTCAAAAACTGGTGGAGTAAAGTCTTGATTTAAAGTGATCATTTGAACGCAAGAAAGGTTTTCTGCACCACTGATCACCTCCCAAGTTCTGGCAAGCAAAATTTGACAGTCGTCTTGGCTCAAAATTTCATCTGAAAAGCTTTGTGAAATTTCGTCCAACCAGCACTCAGATGCAATCACATTAGGTATTCCTGTAATATCAGGCGTACTGAAACTACCACAACTTAATTCAACATTCATTGGACAAACCAGCTCAATGCTTGGATCGCAACAATCTTCTACAGTAAGTGTAAAAAGATGTTCAATTGATGCAATTGGATCCCCATCATCAGTGACGATAAGCGTAAAATTATATGTACCTGGAGCGACTCCATTAGCATTCAAAGTTGTAGAAGCGATGATACCTGAATTATTAATGACTTCTACACCTGAATTATTTTCATCAATGACTTCAACAAAAACGTTTTGATCTGCTTCTGGTCCTGTAAATTCAAACAGAATACTGGCACTTTCATTCGAACAAATTGTCGAATCACTTGGTGCAAGCTGAGCGACGGGAGCTTGATTTACTACTGCACCAACATTAAATTCCAAACAAAGATTGTCTAACCAATGAACCCCATCATCATTTCCAAAAGGCCCATCATAATTTTCGTTGTCTTGAGAAAACAAACCTACTTGCATATAATCCACTCCATTTCCACTATTGATACCCACGGTGGCCGCTTCTCCTCCAAAACCGTTCGTTCCGAAAGAAGCATCTCCGGTTGTCCAATTCATGTCTCCATAGAAAAAACCGATGTTATTGGAGCCTGTTAAAATATCATCTGTTCCATCAGAAATTACTACCTGAAAGGTATTTCGCAACCAAGGGTATGAACCAGACACATAGACTTGGGTTTCGATGTAACTAGCAATGAAATAATTTGGACCAACGAAATACCACACTTCTCCGTCGTCTGCATATCGCGTATCTATGTCACACCACATCGGAGCAATCATTGGAACATTTAATGGCAATCCCTCAGGTATGTATGAAGACAGAGGAGTATCAAAAGTGATGTTTCCATTGTTGTTGACATACAATCCATTGTAAACCGATCCATACATCTCAAATTCAAAAGGCAGTGGAATATGCGAACTAGATTCATCATCATTAGAAGGCAACTCTGTCCACGTGGCGGGATCGTGTTCAATAAAACAGAAATCTCGATCTACTTGCCCTTGAAAAACATTATGGTTATTGATCAAGTCAATGGGTGATGAGGCTAAACTGATCTGTGGAATCAGACCTTGTAGTTTTAAATCAGCATAATTTTCGGGAAGCTCGTTGACTTGTGATATCAGATTTGATTGACAAAGAAGCAGCCCGAAAAAAAGTAATAGGCTTGGCTTTAAAACATGAAATAATTTCATGTGCCGATGTAAGGATTGGTGTTGATGCATCTTTGTTAGGTTCCGGTTAGAAGGCTTTACATGAATAAAGCATTTAATGAAAAGTACGCATTTCTGTCTCTGAAGTAAATGCAATTACGACGGAAGGAGTCATACCTTCTTTAAAAGGTGTTTTATTTACGATAATCTGTACAACAAAAATCCCCTCACCAATGAAGGCGAGGGGATTTTAATATGATTGCTTTCAGTTCATCAGAAGCTTACTTCTGTACTGAGAGTTTTTGGTGTTTCGCACTTGTTGTAGATGCCAAACGAATGGTGTACATACCGCTTTCAAGTTGTGATGTATTGAATGTGGTTCTGTAAGTCTCACCTTCAAATACATTTCCTTG
>JAQWFN010000127.1 GCA_029238785.1 Flavobacteriales bacterium
GTGAAAAAAGGTGGCGCAAAAAAGAAGGATAAAAAGAAAGGGAAACCTACTGAAAGTCCGGACGAAGAATAAGTCCACTTTATTAATCATTCAAAAGCCCGGTTATTTATTTAATCGGGCTTTTCGTTTTTAACATCTCAGCTTGAATAAGAATTTTCTTAAGCGAATTGTCCCTTGAACTTTTTGGTTGAAATTAGGCCTATGAAATTCTCGTGGAAAAAAGTAATTCGAAACAAATATGTGGTGGCCATCTTTGCCTTCCTCATCTGGATTACCTTCATCAACGATATCGACCTTCCTTTCATTCTTAAGTCGAAGGCTGAATTGCGAGATATGGAAGAGCGTTTGGAATATTACCAAAAAGAAAACGAGTTGATCAAAGAGTCGCTCGATGACCTCACCACCAATAAAGCCTCTCTTGAAAAATTTGCTCGTGAGCAGTATTACATGAGAAAGAGAAACGAGGACGTTTTCGTTATTCGTGAAAAAGACAATTAAATCTGAACTTGAGTTAATTGAAAGAAGCCAATATTTGATTTACAAAATTACTGTACAACGCTGGTTTCAAAACAGCAATTACAATCAATCCCCAAAGCGCTCCATATAAGTGAGCATCGTGCGCAATTCCAGAGTTCCCCTTTTTGTTCATGTACGATTCAAAAGCGAAAAACAATAAGCCCATCACAAAGGCTGGTATTGGAATCCCTGGCAAGAAAATGATGGACAATTTGTTTAAGGGAAACATCAATATGTACACAATCAAAACGGCAGAAACAGCACCAGAAGCCCCCAAGGAATAGTAATTTGGGTTGTCTTTATGTTTTCTGATTGAAGGTAAACTGGCGAAAATAATCCCAAAGAAATAAAGAACCCCGAAGAAGAATAAGCCGTTCGTTTCTGAAAAGCCTTCAATTCCTGGGAAATTTTGTTTCCATAACTGTGGCTGGGAAAAATTCATCTCTACAATTGATCCAAATCCAAACAAGACATACATGTTAAAAAACAAGTGCATGAAATCAGCATGAATAAATCCGTGAGTAATGGTTTTATACCACTGCTTTTGATGCACAACGGTAAAGGGATTCATCATCAACTTGTATTTCAAGTCGCCATTTTGAAAGGCTAAAAGTGAAAGTCCAACAGATGCTATAATGATGATAAGGGTTAGCGATAAACTCATGTTTTCAACTTGAATGATCAGCTACAATAAGCCATTCTTGATTAATTTTTTTCCACCACAGACTAAAGTGTCCGTCAATATCTTGTTCCTTTCTTTGAAGTTGCCACTTCCCTATTACAAAAGCATTATCGCTATCAATCATCTTCATTTCTAGGATGTCGAATTTCAAAATACCCATGGTTTCTTTGTCTGGATATGACTTTTTGTAATTATCAAGTGTTCTTTGCCATCCTTTCTGCAAGCCTCGACTGCCAATGAAACTAAGGTCTTCACTATTCCAATAAGCTTGCATAAAACCTTCAAGACTACCAGAATTCCAAGCAATTTCTTGGTCGATCATGATGTTC
This sequence comes from Flavobacteriales bacterium, assembly GCA_029238785.1. Lineage (GTDB taxonomy): Bacteria > Bacteroidota > Bacteroidia > Flavobacteriales_D > Sanyastnellaceae > CALKGK01. Next base: position 1,528 of record JAQWFN010000127.1, read on the forward strand.
CTAATGCTGTTCAGCTCTTCTATATTTTGAACGAGAGGTGTTTCGAATGCTACTTCATCGTTGGCTAGCTTTTCGCTTGAACAGCCGAATAAAAGAAAAAGCCCAATTGCAAAGGCAATGAGCTTTTTAGTATGATTTTGATACTTCAACATGCAGTGAAGATAATCTAAATTGTTTTCTTCTTAAACGTTAAATCTGAAGTGCATGATATCACCATCCTGAACAACATATTCTTTTCCTTCAACACTGAGTTTTCCGGCTTCTTTTACCGCTTGTTCAGAACCAAACGAAACAAAATCGTTATACTTCATTACTTCTGCACGGATAAATCCCTTTTCGAAATCGGTATGGATAACACCTGCGTCTTGAGGAGCCCTGTAACCAGTTTTGATGGTCCAAGCTCTAACCTCTTTCACTCCTGCTGTAAAGTAGGTTTGCAAATCAAGCAAACGGTATGCTTGACGAATGAGTTTAGATACACCTGGCTCATCCAATCCCATGTCGGATAAGAACATGGCTCTCTCTTCTGGGTCTTCTAATTCCTGAATTTCCGACTCAATTCCAGCGCCAATAACCAATATTTCGGCGTTTTCATCTTTCACAGCTTCGCGAACAGCATCCACGTAAGCATTCCCGTTAGTTACTGAGCCTTCATCTACATTGCACACATAAAGAATGGGCTTTGTAGTTAGCAATTGAAGGTCGTCTAGGATTTCCTCTTCAAACTCTTCTACTTCAATTGTTCGGGCAGATTGACCTGATTCTAAAACACTTTTTACCTTGTTGTAGAATTCGAGTTGCTTTTGAGCTTCCTTATCTCCAGTTTTTGCAGCACGGGCAATTTTCGCCATTCTGCTTTCAACTGTTTCAAGGTCTTTTAATTGCAGTTCAATATCAATGACCTCTTTATCGCGAACTGGATTAACAGAGCCATCAACGTGAATGATATTTCCATCATCAAAACATCTCAAAACGTGCAAGATTGCATCTGTTTCTCTAATGTTTCCAAGGAATTTGTTTCCAAGACCTTCACCTTTACTCGCTCCTTTCACTAATCCAGCGATATCAACGATCTCTACAGTTGTTGGCACAAGATTTTGTGGATTGACGATTTCCGCAAGTTTATTCAAACGAGGGTCTGGAACTGTGATTACTCCAACATTCGGCTCAATGGTACAGAATGGGAAATTTGCACTTTGAGCTTTCGCATTTGAAAGACAGTTAAACAAGGTTGATTTCCCAACATTTGGGAGTCCGACAATACCGCACTTTAAAGCCATAAAGGATAAAATTGAAGCGCGAATTTACAGCATTTCTTTTACTTGTGAAATGCCCGTGAACATTACCTTAGCGGAACTTCCCAATTCGGTTTGGATAGATAACGAGCTGAATAAAGTTGATTTCAAGAACATCCATGTCCCAAGAGAGTCCACTTGCAGGATCGCTGAACTGTAAGTTTGGAATATAACGTAGGTTGGTTCTGAGCACAATGGACTGAAGCCGGTTCGGACGAATGTCCCAACCGAAGACCAAGCCATAACTGATCTGTTCGTGACGAAACATCACATCATTATTCCCTAATGATCTGTGCTCTACATCCATGGTTTCATAACTCACGCTCGGGCCAATAAATGGAACAAAACCGTGGTAGTCCGCAAAAAACCATAGCGCTTCTATACCTAGCGCCATCCGTTGAATATTTTGAGAGGCATTAAAAGCACTTAACTCACTGGTATACTGACGAAATGGAATGTTTACTTGAATGTCTGGTCGATGCCAATA
>JAQWFN010000032.1 GCA_029238785.1 Flavobacteriales bacterium
CTCAAAAATGACAGTCATGAATATCGAAGAATATCTATCCAAATGGAAATCCGATTCTCTATTTGGCGAACGTCAATTCAAAAAACTTGACCATACTTTGATTGTAGGACAATCATTGTATTTATTAAGCTATAAAACAGAGGTTTCTGTAGATGGGGCGAAAGAGACTATTGAAAAAAATAGATTCTTTCAAACGAGAGCTCAAGGATTGAATGAAAATGACGACATTAATCATAACGGAGATTACTATGTCTGCCAACAAATACTTAATCAACTTGAGTCAGAATTTTTTAAAGATTATAACGACTTCATTGATGGTGAAGCAAGAAAGAAAACCAGCCCATAACATTGTATATGCGATAATTGCGGGGTTTTGTGGTAAATTTAAGTTTTGTGTAAGTATCAAAGGTTTGTGCAAAATTGAAACTATAGTACCTTAAAATCCCGCAACTACGCATATACTAACCGTTATGTACATTTAATTACAAAACAAATGATGACTAAAACAAAAGACCAATTAATATTTCCAATTATTGTTTTTGGGATATCTCTACTCAATTTATTTTTTTTTAGGCTAGCCCCAACTTCTAGAGTTAAATAAACGTATAAATTAATATGATGTTAAAATCCTTGTTCTCTTTATCATTCGTATCGCTCTTCGTTTCTTCTTCAATGTTAGCGCAAACATTTGAGGGAATCTGCTCAACAGGAACTTGGGTGCAACAAGATGTATCCATTACACAGGTTTGGGACCCTAACTCAAATACATACGTTATGGTAGGTGAAACGAAATACTTCTACTTCACAGTTACGGGTGACACCACAGTGAATACATTAACTTACCATAAGCTGCAGAGCACAGAGGTTAACTACGATCTCACAACAGGGTTAATTTCTCCAATAAGTGCGCCAAATCTTGCGTTGATTTTTAGAAATGGAACAAACAAGGAGACCTATAAAATGTATCCTAATCAGTCCACCGAGACCTTATGGGCCGACTTTAATTATATAACTGGCGAAACTCAAACTTTTTCAAATATTTTCAATACAACTGATCTTTACTTAAATGAAATTGTAGATACAACATGGTGCGATACTGTATTAAACCAGCACAATTACACTTGGTCTTCTGCGGGAGGTTTGACGATGCTCGAAATAGTTGAAGGTTTAGGTTCTCCTCAAAACTTCATTCATATTTACGGAACAGATGTAGAATATGATAAAGTTTTATTCTTTTGTCCTACATTGACACCAATAGTGGACGTACAGCTCGAAATACTCAGTGCTGTTGATGTTCCTGTTATTACGAAGAATAACCTTATTGTTGCTCCTAATCCACATAGTAATAGCTTTAGAATAGATCATTTGGCATATGACGTTAATACTTTGGCTAGACTCTTTGATCTTCAAGGGAGACAAGTAGTGGATGGTATTGACCCTTACAATGAAATCATCACAACTGACTTACTTCCAGGTCGTTATATTCTCAAAATATACTCAAACAATCAAGTGAGTACTGTTTCTGTTGTAAAGATATAACAGAGTCTAGCCAAAGCAGTAATCTGGACACTCTCAATTGGATTTGTACTACAAATGGGGGGGGGATAAGCGATAAATTAAAAAGAGAAAAAAGAAATGATTTCTTAAACTATTCTATTAGCCAAAATTGAAAGAGTGTGCATAACATCGGCTACACACAATGCGGATTGATTTCTTCGAAAAATCGATCCTAGCTAACTCGTAAATCCGTACCTTAAACAACAAACTTGGTTAAGATACGCACAGTGTATAGCCTTGACCGTTGACGTGCATTAAAAAAACCGAGATTGAAAATTATAACTTGGAACTGTAATATGTCTTTTAGGAAAAAACTGGAAGTAATTCTAGAAGAGAAACCTGACATATTAATAATTCCCGAAAGTGAGAATCCAGAAAAATTCAAACTAAAAAAAGGAATACCTGAACCTGAAGACTCGTTCTGGTTTGGAGACAATCCAAACAAAGGAATTGGTGTTTACACTTATAACGGTTACAAAATTCAAATTTTAAAAGACCACAATCGTGATTTTAGATTCATTGTCCCATTATTAATATCAAACCAAGAAATTGAATTTATACTGTTTGCTACCTGGTGCCAAAAACCAGAAAAAAGTGACAATTATGGAACACATACTTGGAACGCAATAAGTTATTACGCTGAACTTCTAAAAAATGATAAAGTCATTATTGCCGGAGACTTAAACAGTAGTTCAATATGGGATAAACCATATAGAGAAGCAAATCACACAAATATTGTAAATCGACTAAACGAAAAAGGAATTAAAAGCACATATCATATTTACAATAATGAAGACCAAGGAAAAGAAAAATCTGCAACCTTATATTTGCACCGAAAAATTGACAGACCTTATCATATTGACTTTTGTTTCGCTTCTGACTACTTCATTAAAAAACTTGAAAAAGTAGAAGTTGGTGAATATGAAAAATGGACTAACTATAGTGATCATAAACCAGTTATAGTTGACTTTAAAATAAAATAACGACACGCCAACAATTAAGCTCTAACAAAACGCGGTAAGGCCGCGGTTCTTTGGAGCAGGTGTTGCACCCTTCCTACGGTAGCGTAACACTGCTGCTGGCTATGGGGATTCAATAAGGTTTTTCTTTTCTAAGGCAGCTTACAAAGATTTGATGCAAGCAAAGTTGGAGGACCATACAGGAGAAAACGCCGATTGCACGAGCATAAAACGGGGCAAAAAGGTGCATTTTTGAGTGCAATATGCTGCCTCTTGCCTTGCTTTTCAAAAACAGGACATAGCAAGATCGCATCCGCAAAATGATGGTATTGCAGCGTGGTGTTTTCATGGAGCTAAGAATTGGGTGTTTGGTTTCATTTTGAGCAGTGGCGGTCCTCGTTGTGGCAAGCAGGTTTCTGCCAGGAGGTGGGGGAGAGAGGGCCCGCCAGGGCTTTCGTTCGTTCGAGAAAAAAAAAAAATCGATTCCCCCGTGCTTTTTCAATCCCCCCAATCAACACCCTACCTTTCTCCGTAAGTGTCCAACATTTGTCCACCAATTTTCAGCACTCATCACGGAATCTCCCATTTTTCGAATCCTTTTCGTGATATTTTCTTTGGAGATTGCCCCCAAATGAAAATCATACTATTCACTTAAATAGCTAAAGATGCTGAAACGGACATTTACACTCGCCCTTTTCTCGCTCATCATTCAAATGAGCTTTGGGCAAATTGTCATCAACGAATTTCTTGTTGATGCGAATACAGTAGAACTCAAAAACCTCGGAACAGAAGACGTTGACGTGAGCGGATACTTCCTCTGCTCCTTCCCTGCTTATAGCCAAATCGGAAACCTCACACTTTTTGGTGACGATTTTGTGCTTCAACCAGGAGAAATCATCGCAGTTGCTGGTCACCCGCTGAGCAATGACGATGAATTGGGACTATATACCCTCCCACAATACACCAATTCAGCGGCCATTATCGACTACGTTGAGTGGGGAAGCTCCAATCACCAGAGAGCAATGATTGCACAAAGCGCTGGAATATGGACAGTTGGTCCTTTCCTCCCTACTCCAGAAATTGGCCAATCTTACGCTTACGATGGCGATGGTGACACGGTGGAGGATTGGTACCAAGCCAACCCCAGTTTTCAAAGCGAAAACCCCGGCGATTGCGGAAATGTTGGCGGTATAATTAGCACTACTGATCCTACCACCATTTGTGCTGGTGACGGACAAGAAGATCCCATCAACGTGAGCCTCATGGGCAATGTTGGAGCAAACTCTGCCTGGGTGATTACTGATGCCAATGGAAATATTCTTGGTTTACCAGATGCTCCTCCTTTCGACCTAGAAGCTGCTGGAGAAGGCATCTGCTTGATCTGGCATATCAGCTATGAAGACGATTTCGAAGGACTAACCCTCGGAAATGGTTTACCCGATTTTGTTGGTTGTTATGAACTCTCAAACCCAATCACCGTGGTAAGAAACGGCGTTGCTGGTGGAACAATTTCAACAAACGACCCAACGGAAATTTGCGCTGGAGATGGGATGGCCGATCCAATCAACGTCACGCTTTCAGGCAATACAGGAGAAAACAGCGCTTGGGTCATCACTGATGAAGCAGGCAATATTTTAGGACTACCACAAGCTCCACCTTTCGACCTTGAAGGCGCTGGAGAAGGCGTATGCCTGATTTGGCACTTGAGCTTTGCCAACGGTTTAACAGGTGCCGAAGTTGGAATGAATGCTAACGACCTCGAAGGTTGTTTCGATTTATCAAACCCAATTAGCGTTACAAGAACTGGAGTTGATGGTGGAACCATTAGCACCAACGACAACACAGAAATCTGCGCTGGCGACGGAATCGATGATAGCATTGAAGTGATTCTAGGTGGAAACATCGGTCAAAACAGTGCCTGGGTAATTACAGACGAGGCAGGAAACATCCTAGGCTTACCCGAAGGTCCCGTTTTCAACCTCGAAGGCGCTGGAGAAGGTGTTTGCCTTATCTGGCACCTCAGTTTCGAAGACGGACTATCAGGCGCTGAAGTGGGTATGAACGCCAACGATCTTGAAGGTTGTTTTGACCTATCCAACCCGATTGCTGTAACAAGAACTGGTGTAGACGGTGGTACAATTGCTACCGATGACAATACCGATGTATGCGTAGGCGACGGTCAAGAAGCAATCGTAAGCGCTAGCCTCGAAGGTGCTTTAGGACAAAATAGCATTTGGGTATTGACAGATGAAAATGCCACCATTCTTGCGCTTCAAGCGAACGGGAACTTCGATTTCTCGGGAGCACCAAGCGGTGTTTGCTTGATTTGGCATTTGAGCTTCGAAGACGGACTAGAAGGCGCGATGGAAGGAGCTAACGCCAATGATTTGGTGGGCTGTTTCGACCTTTCAAACCCCATTACCGTCAACCGCACGGAAGTGAGTGGAGGAAGTATTTCTACCAACGATCCTTTAGTGATTTGTGCTGATGACGGTATCGACAATCCGATCGACGTTTCGCTCGAAGGCGAGTTGGGTGCCAACAGTGCTTGGGTGATTACAGATGAAAACGGAGAAATCCTCGGTTTACCTGCCGCTCCCCCATTCGTGCTCGAAGGCGCTGGAGCTGGAATTTGTTTGATTTGGCACTTGACCTTTGAAGACGGATTAGTAGGAGCCGAAGTAGGTTTGAACGCCAACGACCTCGAAGGCTGCTTTTCTTTGTCGAATGCATTAGCCGTAACTCGACTAACAGGAGACGATTGCAATTGCGTAGTTGATGGCGGACTTATTGAGACCGAAGACCCCTTATCTATCTGCGCTGGAGATGGTGAAGCAGACCTCATCAACGTAACTTTAGCCAATGCTACTGGAAGCAATTCAGCATGGGTGATTACCGATGTTCAAGGAAATATCTTGGGCTTGCCGACCGGTTCTCCTTTCGATCTTGAAGGAGCAGGCGACGGCGTTTGCTTGATCTGGCACTTGAGCTTCGAAGATGGACTCCTGGGAGCCGAAGTAGGCATGAACGCCAACGACCTCGAAGGCTGCTTCGATCTTTCCAATCCAATTGAAGTGGTAAGAACAGGCGTAATTGGTGGCGTGCTCAGCACTGAAGACGATACCAATATTTGTGTGGGCGATGGTGAAAGTGATGCCATCGACGTGAACTTAGAAGGAAACTTTGGTAGCAACTCCGCTTGGGTGATTACCGACGATCTTGGAAACATTCTTGGCCTTCCAAATAACCCTCCTTTCGAATTAGAAGGCGCTGGTGGAGGAATTTGCTTGATCTGGCACTTGAGCTTTGAAGATGGATTAACAGGCGCCGAAGTAGGCTTGAACGCCAACGATCTCGAGGGCTGCTTCAGTCTTTCGAACCCTATAGAAGTGGTCAGAACGGCAATTAACGGCGGTGAAGTAAGCACAACAGACAATGAAACAGAAGTGAGCATTTTTGTGGGTGATGGTTTGGCCGATGTGATCGATTTCCAGGTTGAAAACAACGAAGGCACGAACTACACCTACATCGTAACAGATGGCGATGATCAAATTTTGGCCGTACTCGATGGAAATTCAAATGATTTTGAAGACGCTCCAGAAGGTCAATGTCACCTTTGGGGAATGGCGCATGAAGGCGACCTTGTTGTTCCTGAAGCGGGAAGTGTATTTGATATTAGTGCTGATGGATGTTACGACTTATCAAGCAACTTTGTCATCATCGATCGCTTAACGATTGGTGTGGATGAATTGGCTTCGCGAAGCGTAAACATCTTCCCAAACCCGAGCGAAGGCATCGTGAATATCAGCTTTGAGCAAGTTCAAGATTTTACAAGCCTACGTTTAATGAGCGCAAGCGGACAAGTGATTTCAGAGCTTCAACTCACGCAAAGCAACACCCAAAAGCTTGATTTAAGCACTTTGGCTGCCGGGACCTACTTTTTGATTTTTGTTGGTGATGATCGCATTGAACACCATCCTCTCCTAATCAAATAAGCAACTCTTTTTTAAGTACGGAAGCGCCTCAGGGAAGCAGCAATGTGACTCTGGGGCGTTTTATATTCTAATGATTTTAAAGACAAAAGCCCACGTGCCTCACTCCCGCCCTTCAATCGACCTTTCAACCAAAGTGTTTAATGCAAAAGAGGTTTGAACGTTACCCACATTGTCCATCACCGCTAATTTTTCCATCATAAAGAGCTGATATTCTTGCATATCGCGAACTGCCAATTTCAAAAGATAATCATACACTCCTGCGAGGTGGTAGCACTCCAAAACTTCAATGTGTTCGGCAATCTGAGCTTCAAACTTTTTCAATAAGGGTCTTGAGTGTTCTTTCAAATTAACATGACAAAAAGCCATTAGCGGAAAGCCCATCTTCTCTCGATCGAGCTGTGCACGGTAGCCTTGAATGAAGCCCTCCTTTTCTAGTTTACGAATGCGTTCAAAAGTTGGCGTCTTGCTCAATCCGATCATGTCAGATAAGTCTTGAACCGTGTACTTTGCATTTTCCTGAAGCAATTTCAGCAAGTGTTTATCCTGCTTATCTAGTAGGGTATAAGAACGAATTTCCATTGGACTTGGTTTTTACAGCTCTTCAAAACTACAATATTCTAATAACTGCAAGTAATTTAGTCGATTATTCTTATTTAAAAGCTCATAATAGAAATCTTGACACATATCTCGATATTTGACAAAACGATGTTCTCATGATGAAAGATATGCGCCCAGAAAGTTTAATGATGTCTCACGGTTACGATCCAAAATTGTCCGAAGGCGCCATTAAGTGTCCGATTTTCCAAACATCCACCTTCGTGTTCAACACAGCTGAAGAAGGAAAAGCCTTTTTTGAATTGGCCTATGGCTTACGTGAGAAGGAAGAAGGCGAGCAAATGGGCTTGATCTACTCTCGTTTGAACAATCCAGATCTCCAAATCTTGGAAGAACGTCTTTGTTTGTGGGATGGGGCTGAAGAATGTGCTGTTTTCGAAAGCGGAATGAGCGCCATTTCTACGGCCATTTTGTGTTTCTGCAAACCGGGAGACCTGCTCGTATACAGCAACCCAGTATATGGTGGAACAGATCATTTCATCAACCACGTGATGACCAAATTTGGCGTTCACGTTATGGGCATCGATCCTACAGATTCCTTGGAAGAACTCAAAGCCGCAATTGGAGCGCATCCAGCCGCAAATAAACTCTCGATGATCCACATCGAAACCCCTGCCAACCCTACGAATAAACTCATTTGCATCAAAGACATGCGCGCTTTAGCTGATCACTTCAAACAAGAAGATCGCAGCGTAGTATTGTCTGTTGATAATACTTATTTAGGTCCGGTTTACCAGCACCCACTAAAGCACGGTGCCGACCTCGTTTTATATTCTGCAACCAAGTACATTGGCGGTCATTCCGATGTGATTGCCGGAGCTTGCATGGGTAGAGCTGATTTAATGATGGAAGTAAAAACCATGAGAACCTTCCTAGGAAACATGGCCGGACCATGGACCGGCTGGTTGCTCATGCGTTCATTGGAAACCTTACAAGTTCGTATGGAGCGTCAGGCCAAAAACGCCAAGCATGTTGCCGAAGCACTGGCCAAGCATCCTGCAATCGAGCGGGTAGGTTATCTTGGCTTTTTAACCGAAGCAGATGGGAAACAGTTTGAGATTTTCAACTCTCAGTGCGATAGTGCCGGTGCCATGATTTCCATCTACGTTAAAGGTGGAGAGAAAGAAGCCTTTGCCATGCTCAACAAAATGAAGCTCGTTAAATTAGCCGTAAGCTTAGGTTCAACAGAATCATTGGCACAGCACCCCGCTACCATGACGCATGCGGATGTTGACCCAGAGACCAAGAAGAAGTTCAATATTTCTCCAAATTTGGTAAGACTTTCGGTTGGTGTTGAGCATTATGAAGACCTTATTGCAGACCTCACCCAAGCCCTCGACTAATTGAAGAGTTCTTCAAGTGCCCTCGGTCAAAATTTTGTAATTTCGACACTTAAGATAAGCCATGGCCAAAGAAAAACTCAGTTACGAAAGTGCATTTGAAGAATTGCAGTCGATAGTGAACGCCATCGACAGCGAAAGCGTGTCTGTAGACGAACTCGCAACAAAAGTAGAACGCGCTTCGGAGCTCATTAAATTCTGTTCGAAGAAACTTCGCGACACCGAGAGTGCTGTTGATCGGATCATTCGCGACATGGATGATGAGAGTCCGAAACCCGAAACCAAGGACGGCGATTTACCTTTTTAAACATGGCGAAATCATCAATAGTTGACCGCATGTTTGAAAAAGATGCCTTCAGCCAATGGCTGGGTATCGAGCGCATTCAAGATGGACCTGGTCAATCACACTTAAAGATGCTCATCCGTAAGGAAATGCTGAACGGATTTGGAATTGCTCACGGCGCTATCACCTATGCCCTTGCAGATAGCGCCTTGGCTTTTGCGTCAAATGCCCACGGCAGGCACAGCGTAAGCGTGGAAACCTCCATTTCGCATCTACTTCCCTTAAAAGAAGGCGACAGTATTGAAACAAAAGTGAAAGAAATCTCCTTGAACCACCGCATTGGCTTGTACCACATTGACCTATTGAATCAAGATCAAAAACTTGTGGCCTCTTTCAAAGGCACGGTCTATAGAAAGTCCGAAGAGTGGCAAGTATAGGCGCTTTTCAAATTACGCTTCAAGCAAAAAGAATTCACCAAACAGGCTATAGGCTTAGGTCTCAAAGCACCGTCAAAGCTCACCTTCCGCCAACACTTCCATTTTTGAGACCTAAGTATATAGCTCCCAAAATACACATCACATCCACACCTATCTAGTTAAGTCTCAAAGCAGCATAAAAGCTCACCTTCCGATCCTAATCTCATTTTTGAGACCTAAGTATATAGCTCCAAAACACACTTCGTTTCCACACCTATATAGTTAAGTCTCAAAGCAGCATAAAATCCCACCTTCCGCTAACACTTCAATTTTTGAGACCTAAGTATATAGCTCCAGAAATCCATAATTCGAAATTCAAAACTCCCAATTCACTCCCCTTTAACAACAGCTCCTCGCTTCCCATCCTTTAACTCCATCTCAATCTCTTCTCCCTTTTTAAGTTGATCTACTGAAGTAATGATTCCATCCTCATTTCGAAGCAAAGCATAGCCCCTCTGCAAAGTGCGTTTAGGATGAACGAAATCTACCAATTGCTGAAGGTGCTTCAACTCAGTTTCTTGGTTTTTAAGTAAACTTTGAATCGCTCTTGGGAGTTGATCCTCCTGCTGCTTCAAGCGGTTTCTTGCCGAATTGGTCTTGAGCTCTGTTTTATGGCTGATGTTTGTTTTTGCTTCGCGAAGCGCCTCCTTCAAGTGTTCAAATCTGCCACCAAGCGCCTTCGTAAGTGCGCGATGAAGTTTAACCTGAAGGTGCTTTTGTGCTGCAATTTTTTGAGGCACTTTTCCGGTAATCATCAAAGAAGCCCGACCAAGAAGGCGCTGATGCTTGTCGAGCAAGTGCTTCGTTCCTTGCTCTACCTCTTCCCATCGCCCCAAAACAGCTTGTTCAAATTCCATGTTGTGCTCAATAATGGCAGCTGCCACGGCTGTAGGTGTTTTCAAACGGGTGTGGCAGAACAAGTCGGCAATGCTTTGATCTTTGTGGTGACCAATTCCCGTGAATACCGGCACCGCGCAACGGGCTATCTCTAAATTCAATTCATATTGATCGAAAAGCATCAAATCAGTTTGGGCTCCTCCTCCTCGCACAATGACCAACAAATCATAATCGTCAAACTTCTCGTTAATTTCTGCAATCCGCGATGTGATCTTTGGCCAGCTTTGAATTCCTTGAACAGGAGTGTAGTAATAATCGATCTTAAACGTGTAGCCAAAACGATTGTCTTTAAGCGAGTGCAGAAAATCATCGTTTCCAGCTGCCTGACTAGAAGTTACCAAAGCAATGCGCTGAATGACCTTAGGTATGGGCCGATCTTGATTGAAGGTGCGGTAATTTTCGCCAATCTTTCGAACAACTTGCGGGTGTAGGGTCCGAAGTTTCTCTAAGGTTTCTCTTCGGTGCTTTTCCATTTGCCCCAAAGTGAAATGCTCGTTGATGTCCATCACCGTCAACTTCAATCCATATTGGGCGTGAAAACTCACTTCAACTTGAAGCATCACTTCTAAACCATTGGTGAATGCTTGTCCGGTTGTGCGCTCAAAATCCTGAATGCGCTGCCCCACATTCCCCCATGAGATGGCTTGCATTTTCGCGGCAATATGGTCTCCCCCTTTTTGCTTTTCTATGAGGTCGAAATAGTGTCGGTTCGACTTTGCATAATACTTGTGCGAGCTGATTTCGGCAATGACCCAGACCGGTCTGTTACTGAACTTTTTCTGAAAAAAAGCCTCCAGAGCCGTGGTTAACTCGGATAAACGAAGCGCTTGTGGAGAATCTGACATGCTACGAAGATAAAAAGCCAATCATTGGTTGTACTTTAATGGCCGTAAAAATTATTCATGTCAGTACGCATTAGTAAGTCGGCTTTCCTCAGCGCAAGGCAATGTGAAAAGCGATTGTATCTTCAAAAACACCAAAGAGAACTGGCCACTCCACGAGCGGAAGATCAGCTTGCCATGATGCAAATGGGCATTGAAGTTGGCGAACTTGCTCGCAAACGGTACCCCGGTGGAGTGCTTGTAGAAGTATCAGCAGAACTGCACGGAGAAGAGCGAAAAGCAGCTCAACTTGCCCTTACTCAATCGCTAATTGAAAGCAATGTACCGGCCATTTTCGAAGCTACATTTGAATATCAAGGTTTATTTGTTCGGGTCGATATCATGGTTAGGCATCCAAAAGGCTGGGCGGTTTATGAAGTGAAAGCCAGTACCAATCCTAAAAAGAAACACTTGGATGACCTCGCTTTGCAGGTTTTTGTGTTGAAAGGACTAGGCGTTCATCTCAAAAGAGCTGGCGTGATGCTCTTGAATAATCGCTATGAAAAATCGGGCGACATCAACTTAGAAGAGCTGTTTAAAGTGAAAGACTTCACCAAGAAATGCTTGATGCAACGCGAAGAAATAGCTTGGGATTTAAAGCACTACCAAGAACTCATCGAAAAAGAAAGTGTTCCCGAAATTAGCATCGGTGCGCATTGTACTTCGCCCTATGAATGCGAGTTTCGCGAACATTGCTGGGCGGGTATCCCAAGAGATTCCATTTTATCTTTATCTGGAAACAAAGCTGTCGCCTGGTCATTTTGGGAGAAAGGAATCAAGCGCATGGAAGACATCCCCGAAGAAGACCTCGAGGCACTTTCACCCATGCAAAAACTTCATGTACAAGCGCAGAAAGACCAACTGGTTCATCTCGACCGAATTGCCTTAAGTGCTTTCTTGGACGGATTAAACGGTCCTTTGCATTTTCTCGATTTCGAGACCTTCGCCAGCGCCATTCCGATGTACGATGGTAGTGGTCCGTACGAACAAATCCCCTTCCAATTTTCACTGCACATCCAACAAGGGGAAAAATTGCTTCACCGTTCTTTTTTGGCCGATGCGACTTTGGGAGAAGATCCGCGCAAAGCTTTTACCGAAGCTTTATTGGAGTCCATTTCACCCGAAGGCGACATCCTGGTTTACAACATCAGTTTTGAGCGAAGAATCATCCAACACTTAGCGCATCACCTTGAAGAATATGCTGTTCCGCTGAACAAGCTCATTCACAGAATGAAAGACCTCATTGATCCTTTTTCTGAGCGCATGGTCTATTTCCCTGAAATGAAAGGAAAAACCAGCATCAAAAATGTACTTCCCGCCTTGGTTCCTGAGATGAGTTACGCTCATTTAGACATTGCCAACGGTGCCACGGCCAGCTTCGAATTTGCACAACTGATGCAAAAAAAGTCTCCTGACAATGAAGCTGAAATCAGACAGCAGCTCTTGAATTACTGTGAGCAAGACACCCTTGCTATGGTAGAGATCCTTCACGTTTTGCAAAGCCTTTAAATTCAAACACGGCTATTTGGATACCAAAAAGATGTCGCTCATTCTGCATAAATGAACAGCACTCAAATTACAAAGCTCAAAAAGCAATGTAACGAAGCACTACCCTATTCCGTCTCAAGAATGTATCTTTGCCACCTATGAAAAAAATTGCGTGTCTTTTGTTGCTTGTTTTGAGCACATTTGCTTTCTCCTCTTGCAGCGAGTACAACAAAGTGCTGAAGAGTTCAGATCCAGATTACAAATTCACTAAAGCAGTAGAATACTACGAAGACAGTAGATGCTATCAAGCCTTGCCTTTGTTTGAAGAGCTTATTGCTAGTGTTCGAGGGACACAGCGGGCTGAAGAGGCTTACTACTATTTTGCCAAAACGCACTACTGCGTTAAAGATTACTATATCGCAAACTACTACTTAAAGAATTTTGTAAAAACCTTCCCTACTAGTCAGTATGCAGAGGAATGTTTGTTTGAATCTGCCATGTGTAGCTACAATTTATCTCCTATTTACAGCTTAGACCAAACGGATACACGAATTGCCATTGATGAATTTCAATTGTTCATCGATCGTTACCCCAACTCACAACTTCGTGATAGTTGCAACCGGATGGTTGATCAGCTTCGCCAAAAACTAGAAAGAAAATCATTCGAGGTCGCTAAACTCTACGTTACAACCGAACGTTACCGCTCTGCCAGCAGTGCTTTGGAGAACGCCTTGAAGGAATATCCAGACACTCCTTACCGTGAGGAGATCTTGTATTTGATGGTTGAAGCCAATTATTTGTATGCTGAAGGCAGTATTGATGAGAAGAAAATTGCCAGATACATGGAAACTATCGATAGTTATTATAAATTTGTAGCCAATTTCCCCGGAAGTAAGATGCTTAAGAAAGCTGAAACTTATTTCATTGAGGCGGAAAAGGAAATCGAACGATTGAAGAAAGCTGGATATGAGTTATAAAAATTCAAAAGCCGAGCGTACGACCATTACACGTGATACACACGCTTTGGACTCGCAGGTAGAAGGAAATCTTTTTGAAACACTTGTTGTTCTATCAAGAAGATCAAACCAAATTGCTAAAGAGATGAAAGAAGAACTCAACTCTAAGTTGGATGAGTTCGCAACACATCAAGATAACCTTGAAGAGGTATTCGAGAACCGTGAGCAAATTGAAATCTCTAAATTTTACGAGCGTTTGCCTAAGCCACACAGCATAGCTATGCACGAGTTGCTAGAAGGTGAAGTATACGTTAGAAAACCAGAAGCAGAAGCTTAATGCTCCTATAGATATTGATTAAAAAGATGGTTTGCGCCATCTTTTTTTGTTTCTTATCCTATGCTCAAAGGAAAAAAAATCATCCTCGCAATTACAGGAAGTATTGCTGCTTATAAAGCGGCAGAACTGCTTCGCGCATTTGTTAAACGCGGCGCAGAGGTGCGCGTGGTCTTAACAAAAAGCGCGCACGACTTCGTCACCCCACTTACACTTGCCACACTAAGTCAGCACAGGGTATATTCTGATTTCACCGAGGATGAAGACCAAGGCACGTGGACCAACCATGTTGATCTTGGCTTGTGGGCTGATTTGATGATTGTAGCTCCGGCAACAGCGAACACCATCGCCAAAATGAGCCAGGGGATTTGCGATGAGTTTCTATTAGCTGTTTACCTTTCAGCAAAGTGCCCCATCGCTATTGCACCAGCCATGGATTTAGACATGTATGCTCATGAAAGCACACAGAATAACCTCCAAATTTTAGAAGAACGTGGCCACCTCCTTATCGATAGTGAAAGCGGATTTCTCGCTAGTGGTTTAGAAGGAAAAGGCAGAATGGCCGAACCTGAAAACATTGTTAAAGCTATCGACGAGTTCTTCAATTCCAAGGCTCCTTTACGAGGAAAAAAATGCTTGGTAACTGCCGGACCAACCTATGAAAAGATTGATGCTGTTCGTTTTATCGGGAACTATAGTTCTGGTAAAATGGGCTTTGCAATTGCAGACCAACTCGCGAGTATGGGGGCCGAGGTTGTACTTGTTTCTGGTCCATCTTCAGAACAAGTTCAGCAAGAAAACATCACTCGTATTGATGTTGAATCAGCTGCCGAAATGCTTGAAGCTTGCCTCATCCACTTCCCCGGTTGCGACATCTTGGTGAAAAGCGCAGCGGTTGCAGACTATAAACCCAAGCACCGTGCAGACATCAAACTCAAGAAGCAAGACCAAGACTTGAGCATTGAACTTAGTCCTACGGTTGATATCCTTGCTCGCTTGGGTGAAATGAAAAAAGCACATCAAATTACCATTGGTTTTGCCTTAGAAACCAATAACGAATTGGAACACGCCAAGTCCAAGATTCAACGAAAAAACCTCGACCTCATCGTGCTCAATTCGCTTCAAGATACTGGTGCGGGCTTTGGTCATAGCACAAATAAGGTCACCTTCATCGATAAGCACAATAAAATCGCTAATTTTGAGTTGAAATCTAAGCGCGATGTTGCCTTAGACTTATCCAAAAAGATCCTCGAACTATGCTCTTGAAAAAAGCGTTCCTCGCTATTACTTGTTTACTGTCCATTTCTGCTCTAGCTCAGGAATTGAACTGCAGTGTAACCATCATCGCCCCACAAATTGCTAACGTTGAGGCTTCGAGGATTGAGAATATCGAGAGCAGCATTCAAGAATTCATGAATGGTCGTCGTTGGACAGAGGATTACTACGACCTGGATGAGCGCATTGAATGTAGCATGCAGATTACGATCAATGAAGCTCCTAGCCAAACGACTTTCAGAGGTTCAATTCAGATACAGAGCAGCCGACCAGTTTACAACTCGGATTACAAAACACCTGTTTTTACTGTAAACGACAACGATTTTACCTTCACCTTTGCCGATAATCAAATCATTCAATGGTCGAACGATCAACACCGCGATAACCTATCAAGTGTTCTAGCCTACTACGCTTACATTATGATCGGTTCAGATTACGACACCTTTTCAGCTCAAGGTGGCACTGATTACTACCTGCAAGCGCAAACCATAGTAGCCAATGCCCAAAACGCAGGAGAAAGCGGATGGAGAGCTAGTGAAGGTCAGCGTAACCGTTTTTGGCTCGTGGAAAATATCCTCTCTCAAACCTTCGCCCCTCTTCGCAATTGTTTGTACCGTTATCACCGCCATGGATTCGATAAACTGTACACCGATGCTACCGCAGGTAGAAACGAAATCATCGAAGGTTTACTTGGTTTGAATGAAGTTCACAAAGTAAGGCCTGCCAGTTACAATATTCAGCTCTTTTTTGTTGCAAAAGCCGATGAAATTATCAACCTTTTCAAGGCCGCTCCAGCTGAAGAAAAAGAAAGGCTTATTTCTTTGCTCCGACTTTTGGACCCGGCGAACATACAGAAGTATGACGGTATGATGAGCTAATAAAGGTTCATCTTTAAGCAACTCAGACGTGTTAAGGCATCTTACAATTCGCAACTACGCGCTTATTGCGCACATTGATACAGATTTTACTCCAGGACTAACAGCGTTAACTGGAGAAACGGGGTCTGGTAAATCCATTATTCTTGGTGCTCTGGGACTTATTCTTGGTGAAAGAGCTGATAGCAGCGTGCTTCGAAATCAAGAAGAAAAGTGCATCATTGAAGCCATATTCAAAATCGACGAAGAAATTAAGAGCTTCTTTGATGAGCACGATTTGGACTTTGAAGTTCAAACTGTTTTGAGAAGAGAGATAACGCCGAAAGGGAAATCAAGGGCTTTTATCAACGATACTCCTGTTACCCTCACTCAAATGAAGCAACTCGGCGGAATGCTGGTTGACATCCACTCTCAGCAGGAACAGAGCAGGTTTAGGGAGATGAGCTTTCGTTTTTCAATCCTCGATCGCTTTGCACAACAAGACGAAACCGCTACTGCCTACTCTAAAGACTTTTACCTTCTTAAATCAGCGCTCAGCAGCCTTGAGGAGCTGCAAGATCGTGAAGCCAAATCGAAGAGTGATTTGGATTATTATCAGTTTCAATACAAAGAACTCGAAGAAGCCAATTTGGATGGCTTAAATGTTCAGGAACTCGAAGATCAATTGAGTGCCCTTGAAAATGCCGAGAGCATTCAACACAGCTTGCAACAATTACAAATGCTCTTAAGCGAGCAAGACGAACCCATTGTTGCACAATTGAAGCAAGGACTTCAGTTGCTCAGCGCTTTGAAAGATAAACATCACGGTATTGCTGCTTTACATGAACGTTTAAGCAGCGCCATGATTGAACTCGACGACATTTCTTCTGAGGCCGGTGTAGAGTCGGACAAAACCCAAATGGACCCTGAAGCGCTTCAACAAATCCAAGAGCGTTTAGACGAGTATTACCGTTTACAAAATAAGCACCGCGTTGCTGATTTGGCAGAACTGCTCGAACTACGAGAAGAATTGAGCGTTAAAATTGATGCCGTATCTTCTTTGGAACACGACATTGCAGATCAGGAGAAACTCATTGCATCAGCCCGAAAAAAACTCATTGAAATGGCAGATCAACTGCAATCAAAGCGGGAAAAGGCGGCTGGTCAATTAGAGAAAAAAATCCAAGAACACTTGTCGCACTTAGGAATGCCACATGCTCAATTGAAGTTTGAATTCAACAAAGTGGAAGAGCTCAATCGCCATGGAAACACCGAAGTAAAACTAATGCTCTTGGCCAACAAAGGTGGTGAATTTAAGCCTTTGGACAAGGTGGCTTCTGGTGGTGAGACCTCTCGTGTAATCTTGGCCTTGAAAGCGGCTTTGGCTGAACAACAGATGATTCGCACCATCATTTTTGACGAAATCGATACTGGTGTGAGCGGAGAAATGGCTTTAAGAATGGCCGAGATCATGAAACAGATGAGTGAGAAACTTCAGCTCATCAACATCACTCACCTTCCTCAGGTTGCAGCTAGGGCAGATCAGCAGTTCAAGGTGTATAAGACTAGCGACAAAAACGCCACCTTCACGCACATTGAGAAACTCCCCGAGCAAGAGCGTGTTATTGAACTAGCCGAAATGCTCAGCGGTAAGGACTTCGGGCAAGAAGCATTGGCCAATGCAAAAGCGCTTTTGGGATTAAAGCCCAACTAAAAAGCGCCTGCATTCCGGTCGATCATCACCCCGAAAAAGCAAGCGCTTTCAATTTATTCTAGACCTCAATCTAAGCTACAGCTCACTTAGAAAGAGTAATCAATACCGATTGAAGGAAGGAAAGGAAGTTGATCTACACGATCGTTCGTTACACGATTGATGTAGAACACGTTTCTTCTTGAATAAACATTGGTGACACCAAAATTCAATTCCAGTTTTCTTGTTTCTGTGAATTCGATGGTTTTACGAACTGAAATGTCCAATCTGTGGTACCAAGGAAGTCGCCCTTCATTCAGTCCGGCATAATCGATACCAAGTTCATTCGCATTTGAGTTGATGTAATCTGAGCCAATTCCATCTCCAACGTTCACCGGTTGGTAGAAACCTTGGGTTTGAGTGAATGGGAGTCCAGAACCTAAGTTCCAACGAAGACTTGCTTCCCAAGAGTGCTCCTTACCAAAGGCTTGACTTGCAACAAAGTTGATGTTGTGTCGACGATCAAATACAGGATCGTAGTACTTAAAACCATCCCAACGATCTACGTTACCAAGAGAGTAAACGAACCAGAGGTAGGTGTATTTCTCTTCATATTTCATAACGAAATCTACACCTTGAGCGAATCCTGTTTCAACGATAAAGTCTTTTTTGAAAACGTCTGGAACATCGATTTCTGGATCGTCAGCAAAAAGCTTGTTCCTGTTGATGTTGGTTAACTGGGTGAAGTTTTTGCGGTAACCTTCAATGTTCACGTTGATTTTTTCTGTGAGGTCGAATTCGAAACCAAAGATCAAGTGATTTGCCGTTTGAAGGCTGTGTCTGATTTCTTTAGTGTCTCCGTTGGGAAGGATAAATTCATCTGGAATGTTCTGAGGTCCGTTCAAAAAACCATAGAACAAGTTCACCACATCTCTATCAGAATTAGCTGCGATCAAGTTTTGAGAGTAGAGTCCTGCAGCACCTTTCAATCTTAATCTTTGCGACACTTTCCACTTCATCCCGATTCGCGGTTCAGGGGAAAATTTACTAATTGAGCTGTAATACTGCAGCCTCATACTTGGCTCGATGATGAGGTCTCCTGCTGAAATTTTATAAGAATAATAGGCACCTAGTTCGGTTGTGTTTTCTGCTTGGGCTACTTTAACCTGGAGAGCATTGAAGGTTTCGAAATTGGTGTTCACTCCTACGACATTAATTCCGTAGTTCATTTCATTATCGCCTTCGATACGTTTGAAATCCAAACCGAAGTTAAACCCTCCTACTTCAGAAAAGCGATCTGCAAGGCCTTCTTCTTCCAGGTTGATGCGGTAAGTTGAGGTCGAGAAGTTACCTTGAATAAGCATTGATGATCCTGATGGAACCACCACGAAGTTAGCTCCACCACCAAAATTTTGCCAATTCAAATTTGAGAGTGCCAAGTAGCGCACATCATCATTAAAACTAAAACCAAAAACATTCAATTTCGAACCACTAGCACCGCTAAAGCTCACCTTTCCATAAAGGTCGGTAAAGTTGAAAGGCAAACCGTCTTCATCGATATAGTCGTAAAGCAATTTAGAAGATTGTTCGAGGTAAGATCTTTTAGCTGAGAGGATGTATGAGATACCACCTCCTTTTTCGCTCAATTTTTTCAACGGACCTTCGATCATCACCTTCGAACCAAAAGGGCTCGCGCTTAATTTTCCCGAGAGACGAGATTTATTACCGTCTCGTGTTTTAATGTCCATCACAGAAGAAATACGCCCACCGAATTGTGCATTAAATCCACCAGTGTAGACGTCAGCATTAGAAATGATGTCGGAATCAAATACGGAGAATAGTCCGATACTGTGGAAAGGGTTGTAGATGATCATTCCATCGAGAAGCACTTTATTCTGCACTGGAGAGCCACCACGAATGTATAATTGTCCACCTTGATCTCCTGTGCTTACAAAACCAGGCAAAACTTGCAAAGCTTGAACGATATCTGCTTGTCCGCCAATTGACGGGATTTTTTTAATGTCTGCTGGTCGGATCGTTTCTACTGAGGTATTAACTTCCGACTCTTGTTCGGCTCGATCTGCGGAAATCTCTGCCCCAGCGAGTTCAACTACTCTAGGTGCAAGGAGAACGTTTCTCGTAATGATTTTAGTTCCCTCAATCGTCACTTCAACAGTTTTATCTTGATACTCGAGATTTCCCACATTCATGGTGTAGGTGCCTGGCGGTATTTTCGTGAGGGAATAATATCCGTTCAAATCTGTAGACACTCCAAAACTTGTTCCTTTCAGTGTTACCGAGGCGAACATTACCGGTTCTCCTGAATTTTTATCCTTCACAAATCCTTTGATTGTTCCTTGTCCGAAAACACTTGCCGAAAACAGGAGGAACAAAATCACACCTAAAACATGTTTTGTCATGTACACTTTTTATTACTGTTAGCCCTTGGGGAGGTCAAAAGTACCATTTTCACTTGACTGAAGCGAAGAAAACTTTTGGCTTGCGGTGCAAATCTAGATTAGTCTTTGAATCCCATGCTGATGTGAGACTTAATATTGTGTGATAAATTACATGTCTATTGGGGTGATGAGTTTTGCATGGGATTTTTATGGCATTTTTGGCGATTTTAGTTAAGGTCTTTGAATTACATCTATATAGATAAGTCTCAAACCCCTGTTTTAGCCGCAGGTTCTGCTTCGAAGTTCACTAATGAGACTTAAGTATATAGCCCCATAAAAACACAGCTAGTCATTCGCTAAGGTCATCTTAGCAATTCGATCAGACAACTTCTCGGAACTGATCTTCTCCCGCAAGCGATCGACCATTATTGGGAACGACAAAGGTGTTGGTTTACCTGTATTCATCACTACCATCTTCTGCGCTTGAATCCGTTTTAAAACAGTCCTAAATCGTGTAATCTCCAACTGGTGGTAAATCACCTCATCAAAAGCCTGTCTCAACAATAAATTCTGTGGATCATAATCAGCAAAAACATCAAAAATCAAGGAGCTTGAACTTTGAAGGTGTCGGTCTTTCACATACTTCCCCGGAAAACCAGTAAACACCATCCCCGATATCACAGCAATATCTCTAAATTTTCGCTTGGCCATCTCTGCACTATTAATACTAGCTTCTATATCTGCCATCAAATGATCAGTACTGAAAAAGTCATTCTCTAAAGCTGCCTCAAGCGGTATTTCCTGATCAGAGAGTAACTCAAAACCATAATCATTATAAGCTAGGCTAAAGCTGATGGGCTGAAGCAAAGACATTCGATAAGCTAATAAACTGGCTATTCCCTCATGCACCAACCTCCCTTCAAAGGGGTACATGAAAAGATGGTAGCCCTCCTTGGTCTGAAACTGCTCAATCAAAAACTCATCTCGTGAAGGTAAATGCGACCTTGAGCCCTGAAGCTCTAAAATGGGAGCGAGCTTTTGTAATTCAGGATCGAAATGCTGCTTGGTAGAAAACTCCTCAAGTTTCAAGCGAAGCATGTCCGACATCTTGGAAGAAAAATTCAAACGCCCCCCCTGCCACGACGGGATTTTGCCTTTATCCTCCTTGGAATTCTTCACCTGTACAACCAAATCCTTCAATCGAATAAACTCCAAACATCGCCCAGCAAACCAAAAAACATCACCTTCATTCAAAGAAGAAACAAAGTACTCTTCTACGTGTCCGATTGCCCCGCCACGTTGATATTTCACCAAAAGCATTTTATCTGAGACAATGGTTCCTATCGACATTCGATGACGCATGGCCACACTGCGTTTTTGCACGGTATAAAAATCACCCTCGCGTTCTACTTTCTTGTATTCATCATAAGCCTTAAGTGAGTCTCCTCCAGTTGTAATAAAGCGCAAGCACCATTTCCATTCATCCAGAGTAATGCTTTCGAAGCAAAAGGTATCCCTCACCTCTTTATAAATTACATTTGAATCAAAGCCATCACCAAGCGCAAGTGTTGTTAAATACTGAACGAGCACATCAAAAGACCTAATGTGCGGCTCTCTGTTCTCTAAATAATTATCCTCTATGGCTTGCCTCAAAGCAGCTGCTTCAATGAGTTCTAGTGCATTGGTAGGCAAGAAAAAGATCTTACTCTCAGCTCCTGGTTGATGTCCACTTCTTCCAGCTCTTTGAACAAAACGCGAAACGCCTTTAGGTCCGCCCACCTGAACTATAGCGTCTACTGGTCGGAAATCAACACCCAAATCTAGACTTGAAGTACAAACAACAGCTTTTAACTGTCCGTGATACAAAGCATCTTCCACCCAAGCTCTTAGGTCTCTCGAAATTGAACTGTGGTGCATGGCCATTACTCCTGCGAACTCTGGATAGGCATCGAGAATTTGATGGTACCAAATTTCCGATTGAGCGCGAGTATTGGTGAAGATTAATGTGGATTGATTTTTTCTGATGATATCCACCACTTGATCAATCAGCTTTATGCCAAGATGACCAGCCCAAGGCAAATTGTTTACCTCCTCCGGCATCAAGGTTTCAAGGCTGAGCTTCTTTTTTAAAGCAGAACGAATGAGCACGGCACTGGAAGCGTTTGACTTCCCCTGCAATACCTTCATGGCTTCATCCATATTTCCAATTGTGGCAGAAATACCCCAAACTTGCAAAGAAGGCAACATTCCTTTTAAGCGACTTAAAGCCAGTTCAACCTGAACTCCTCGCTTGCTCCCCAATAATTCATGCCATTCATCAATCACTACAGTCCTTAGACTTTTAAACAAACGCTCATTCTTTTTCTGGGCGAAGAGGATATGCAAACTCTCGGGGGTTGTAATGAGAATCTGAGGCATATTTTTTTTCTGAGCTTGCCGATCTTTGGATGAAGTATCTCCCGTGCGGATACCTACTACAGCTTTCGCTCCCATGCCTGCAATTGCCGCATTGGCAGAAAGCTCAATCTCCTTGGCTAAAGCACGTATTGGAGTAATCCAAATAGCGAAAAGGCCTTTCTGATGTTCTTCTGCGATCATCGCCTCCACAATGGGAACCATTAGAGAATAAGTCTTTCCACTTCCTGTAGGAGCGTTAACAATTCCACTTTTCTTTTGAGCAAAAGCTTTCCATGTTTTTTGCTGAAAGGGAAAAGCGTTCCAGTTTTTTATATTGAACCATTCTTCGGCTCGCTCGTATGAGATCTCAGTCTTTGGCACAACTCTTGAACAATTGAGGTCAGGAAGGGTTCACTATTTTTTGTGAAGCCCCTAAACTAAATTATCTTAGAGCCATATTTGCAAACCGAAGCACAAAAATTGAAACTTATGAAGAAAGTACTACTTCTATTAATAGCTATCCTCAGCATTAACGCAGCAACTGCGCAACGTGATTATGATGACTTACTAGAACTTATCGTAGATGAAAAATACGAGCGCTGCCTGATTAAAGCAGACAAGTACATTTATGCAGACGATACGAAAAAAGATCCACTCCCATACTTATATTCGGCTATTGCCATGTTTCGTATCAATGCCTCAGACGATGAAGCAGTAAAGGAGAAATACCCAAAAGCCTCTAAAGAAGCACTGAAGTTTGCATCAAAGTATGCTAAAAAAGACAAGGAAAGTGAGTTCTATGCAGAGTTTACCGACTTCTTTGTTGAGTTAAGAGCAGCAACTTATGAAGAAGCTGAAAATTACGATGCTGAAGAAAAATACACCAAATCGAAAGGACTATATAAATACCTTACAGTTATTGACCCTAACGACCCTGCTGCGGCCATTTATCAAGGATTTACGGAATGGGCTTTGCGTTCAAAAAGAGAAGCTGAAGTTTCGTTTGAAGCTGCAAAAACCATTTTGAATGAAAAAGGAATCGATCACTTAGAAGACGACCAAGTAAGTCGCTTAAGAATCGGCATTATTATGATTGCTGAATATCTTGAAGCAAACGGAGAAAGAACTCTTGCTGTTGAATGGATGAAAATCGGTCAAAAGTACTTTGCTGACAACGACGCATTCAGCATCACTTACAAAGAAATTGTAAGATAATTCCTACAAAAGAATTAGAAAAAAGAAGGCCCCGCGCCTTCTTTTTTTTGCTTATTTCGTGAGTCTTACTAACTGCGAGAAAATGACAAGTTCACCGAAAATACTTTTGATCGAAGACAACGAAGACGATGCAGAACTAACCAAAATCGCCTTAAGAAAAACCAAACGTAACGACTTGGTTTTTTGGGTGAAAGACGGTGCTGAAGCGCTTGACTTCCTTTTGGGACGAGGCTTATATGAGGCCGAACATTGGAGAGAAGATTTAAAACTCATCTTCCTCGACTTGAAGCTCCCAAAACAAAATGGCTTTGAAGTACTTGAAGTACTTAAATACACTGTCAATAATTTTGTCATCCCTATTTGTGTATTGACTTCCAGTAATGTTGAAAGCGATATTGAAAGGGCTTATCAGTTGGGCGCTAATAGTTATATCGTCAAACCAATTGACTTCAAAGAACACCTTGAATCGGTAAACAAAGCTGTTAACTTTTGGCTGAGATATGCTGACCAACAGAATCACTTAGCCGCAGTATCATGAGCAATGATAACAAAGAACAGAACAAGCTAAACCTTCTACTTCTCGAAGATCTGCAAAGTGATGCGGACATCATTAAACTGCAACTTCGAAAGTATGAACGCGGCATCAATGTTCATCATGTGATGAACAAAGCCGACTTTCTTGCGGCGCTAGAAAACAATAAATTTGATATCATCATCTCTGACTACTCTTTACCGCAGTATACAGGAATGGAGGCCGTTAAACATGTTAGATTACATTTCGAACACCTTCCTTTCATCATTTGTACGGGGTCAATGAACGAGGAAACGGCAGTTGCATGCCTAAAAGCAGGTGCAGATGACTATGTGCTCAAGGAAAGTCTTGGAAGGTTGCCTTCCGCTATTTCGGCGGCCATCGAGGCAAAAAAAGTGTTGTTCGAAAAACAAGAGGCGGAACAAAACCTCATTGCGAGTGAAGAAAACTTCAGAGCACTGGCTGAAAATGCTCCTGACAACATCTATAAGATTGAACGTAGTGGTACCATCCTCTACGTAAACAGAGATATTCAAGGCCACACAAAGGAAAGCCTGATAGGTGAAAATATCGTTGACTTGGTTAAAGGTCATAATAAAGAGATCTTGTTAAGCAACTTTTCAAAAGCCTTTGATGAAGGAATTAAGATCTCAGTAGAAATTGAAGGTGATGCATATATCGAGGATGACCAATGGTACTTATGCAGGATCGGTCCAGTGCTTAAAGATGGAAAAGTTGAAAGCTTGATATTTATCCCAAGCAACATCACTACTCGGAAAAAAGCAGAATTAGAACTGCTCTACCTGAACGAAAAATTATCTCATCTCACTCAACACCTCGAAAATGTGCGCGATGAGGAAAAAAAGAAAATTGCCATGGAGATTCACGATCAACTCGGTCAAGAACTTACTGGCAATAAACTGGGCCTGTTTTGGATTCAACAACACATCAAACAAAATGGTTTAGCTAAAGCCAATGAAGCAGAAGTGCTTGATAAAATTGCATACCTCGTTGACCTCACCACACAAACCATTGAAACAGTTAGAAGAATTGCACACGAGTTAAGGCCTGTAGTTCTTGACGACATTGGCCTCATTCCAGCAATAGAATGGCATGTTGAAAACTTCAATAGAAATCACAAGTGCTCCTGTGATTTGATTATTGATACTGGAAATTGTATCTTCGATAAAGACCTTTCAACAGCTATATATAGAATTACTCAAGAAGCACTTACCAATATCAACAGGCACGCAAAAGCATCAAAAGCCAAAGTAGCCTTGTTTACCGACAAAGAGTTCCTCCATCTTAACATCGAAGATAATGGTGTTGGCATCAACAAAGAACTCGCCATGAAATCAAAAAGTTTAGGTCTCTTTGGTATTCATGAACGTCTGAAAGCGTGGAAAGGTGAAATTGAATTGGACGGCGCTCCTGGGAACGGAACACAAATAAAAATACGCATACCTCTCAAAAACCTAACTGTATGACCAAAATTGCCATCTGTGACGATCACAAAATAGTTCGAGAAGGACTCAAACAAATCATCAATGGATTTAATGACTTTGAAGTTATTCTTGATGTAGAAAGCGGTGAGGCTTTGATTAAAGAGTTGCGTAATTCTGAAGTTGAAATTGTTGTTCTTGACGTTTCTCTTCCAGGGAGAAATGGATTAGAAGTGTTAAAGCAAATTCGTTCGATGTATGAGCACCTCAAAGTGCTGATGTTGAGCATGTATCCCGAAGATCAATTCGCTATACGAGCTTTAAAAGCAGGCGCCTCAGGCTACCTTCACAAAGACTCTCAACCAGACATTCTTGTAGAAGCCCTCAGAACCATTGCCAAAGGAGGAGAATATCTCAGCCCTGCAATCACTTCTTTGCTCTTTAAAGAAGTGAATTCAGACGGAAACGGTTTGCCTCATAAAATACTTTCTGACAGAGAATACGAAGTGCTCTTATACATCGGTGAAGGTAAAAGTATCTCTGAAATTGCTAATCAACTCTCGCTTAGTGTCAAAACCATCAGTACTTATAGAAGTCGGATTCTCGAGAAAATGAGTTTAGACAACAACTCAGATCTTGTGAAGTACATTCTCATGCACGACCTCGCACCGAGCGTTTAATATTACTGCTCTGAAGTGTGGGAAATGTCCTACGCATCCCTCAGCGGCAATCCTATAAGG
Source organism: Flavobacteriales bacterium (assembly GCA_029238785.1). GTDB lineage: Bacteria > Bacteroidota > Bacteroidia > Flavobacteriales_D > Sanyastnellaceae > CALKGK01. Next base: position 26,326 of record JAQWFN010000032.1, read on the forward strand.
CTGACAGCAAGAGTAACATACATTTGGCTTAACGAAAACAATTAAAATACTAAGCCATGATACAAGTTGTACTCTGTGATGACCACAAAATAGTTCGTGATGGACTAAGTAAAATTATTGGAAGCTTTAACGACATCGACGTCATCGCAGACGACATTGCGAGTGGTGAAGAGTTGTTGCAGCGACTTAGAAAAACTCAGCCTGATGTTATCATTCTTGACGTTTCATTGCCTGGAAGAAGCGGACTAGAGGTGTTAAAACAAATCAAAATCTTCTATCCAGACATTAAAGTGCTTGTTTTGAGTATGTATCCTGAAGATCAATTCGCCATTCGCATGCTAAAAGCTGGTGCGTCTGGATACCTTCACAAAGATTCTGCTCCAGAAGTACTTATTGAAGCAATCAGAACAATTCAAAATGGCGGTGAGTACCTTTCACCTCAAATCACCAAATTGCTCTATAGAGAAATGAACAACAAAAATCAGGACTTGCCACACAAGCAATTGTCTGATCGCGAATTCGAAGTATTCTTGGCTATTGGCGAAGGAAAAGCAAACAATCAGATTGCCAACCAATTGTCTTTAAGTGCGAAAACCATTTCTACATACCGTTCAAGAATCCTAACTAAGATGACCATGGATAACAATTCAGAAATTATCAAGTACATTCTCTTGCACAACCTTATTCCCTCTGCATAAACTTGCCTTGTAAGCTATTTCTTCAGGCACCTCAGTACTATATCCTACAGCTCAATGAGGTGCCTGAATTACAATGGCACCTCCCCGTCTATTGTATTTTTACAGCGTTCGGTATGTACCTAACTTTTGCCCTATAATGAATTACGATACTCCACTCAAAGTTCTTCTTCTGGAAGACTATGACCTCGACGCCGAAATGGTTAAGAGTCAGCTTAAACGTGTTCACCCAAACTGGGAAGTGGAACATGTTACGAATAAAACTGACTTCGAAAAGTTTCTTGTGAATAGTCATCCAGACATCATCTTGAGCGATTATAACATGCCGAGCTATAATGGTATGGAAGCCTTCCTCACAGTGAAAGGACTAAATCTTCAAATTCCATTTATTATTGTTACAGGTGAACTCCCTGAAGAAGTTGCCATCGAATGCATTAAAGAAGGCGTTGATGATTATATCATTAAGAACTCCTTACTACGCTTAAATGTAGCTATTCAAAAGGCATTGGAAAAACGTATAATCTCAAACAACCTCGAAGTAAGCCAACACAGATATCATCAGATTTTTCAAAACGCAGGAGTTGCAATTGCCGCCTTCCAAGCTCCGCTAATGATGAGCAGGTTCATTGACAATTTGAACAAAAAGGGAAGTAAGGAAATCTCGGTCAAGGACTTACAAAAGGTATTACAATTGCTTACGATGATAGATGCAAATAAGCATGCTCTCAAACTTTTTAAGGCCAAAAACCTTGAAGATCTCAAAAGCAATTTCCTCTCGCTTTTTAGTAAGGACGTCTATCAATGGATGGAACAATGCCTTCTAAAATACGGTCAAGAAACTGAAATCGAATCCGTGGTAAAAGCCCGAACCCTTGAAGGAAGTCACCTCTATTTAAGAATGACGATGTCTTTTGACCCCAGCGATCCTGAAAGATTTAACGTGAGTATGGTTGACCTCACCAAAATGCGCGAATCAGAGCAGCGATTAACGAAGGTGATGCAACGCCTAGAGTCTACCGTCGAACATCGCACAAAAGCGCTGACACAACTGAATATTAAACTGCAAAACCAAGCTCAAGACCGTGAGCGAATTAATGGCGTTTTAAGAGATAACTACATTCAAATGACCGAGAGCATTATTGCTGCAAAACGCATTCAGCAATTAATGCTTCCCAAAATTCGAGATATTGCTAATGCCTTCGAAGATGCCTTCGTGTACCTTCGTCCAAAAGATATTGTTAGTGGCGACTTTTACTGGTTTCACCGCACCGAAACTAAAGCTTGGATTGCTTGTGTTGATTGTACTGGGCATGGAGTACCAGGGGCTTTCATGTCGATGATAGGATCTAAAATCTTGAACCGAATTATCATTGAAGATTGTGTTGAAGATACCGCTCAAATCTTGAATAATGTTGACGACTACATCGTAAAAGAGCTAAAACAACACGATACAGAAACACAAGTCAGCACAGGCATGGACATCTCCCTATGCTGTGTTGATTTCGAAGCCAATACCGTTCAGTTCTCAGGAGCATTTCAAAACCTATACTGCTTTCAAAGCGGTGAACTAAAGATGATAAAAGGTGATCGTTTCTCTATTGGAGGTACCTTCAAAATCGAGAACAAAACCTATGCTTCTACAACACTTCAGCTTTCTAAAGGCGACACATTCTATTTACTTTCAGACGGTTATGCTGATCAATTTGGCGGACCACAAAATAAGAAGTTCACACGTAAAAGATGGATTGAAGAACTTGAAGCGGCTCAAGGCATGAGTATGTATGAACAAGAAATGAAGCTAAAAAGTGCGCTCCAAGATTGGAAAAGTACCAATGAACAAGTAGACGACATCCTTGTGATGGGCATGCGGCTTTAAAATTCGTTCCGCTTTTTTAGTTTGAGTATGGCTTCAATTAGCAAAGGGGCCTTGCTTACAGAATAATAGGGCTGCAAATCGCCACCGAATTTGCGAAAATAACGCTCGATATCTGGCAGCATTGAACCTTCAAAATCGAATATTCGTGCACCAGCTTCCTTTGCTTTTTTAATCGCTTCCCAAATTAAGAATGGACCTGCGCCATTGTGGCCTTGCGTTCGTTCAAAGCCACTGAAGAGGTAATAATAAACTCCTTCATTGGCATATACCAAGGCTGCTGCTTTCAGAACGTCTCCAAGGTAGGCCTTGAGAAACCAGGCATTTGGGTCGCTACTGGCTTGATTTAACCTGTCTTTTAAAAGCCTTTGTTGTTTGGAACCGAGCATTGAGTTGGATTCCAAAATCATTGCAGTGGCTTTGTCTTCATCTTTCGAGCTGAGGTCGCAGTGCATTCCGTCCTTTTCCGCCTTTCGAATCACATTTCTCAACTTCGATTCCATCCGAGATAAGAGCTCATCTTCTGTTTGTGAAAGATGAGTACGGTAAGTGTACCTCGTTGTAATCTTGTACTTCTCCCAATAGAAGGCTTGGAGATCTATTATTTCTGGAGGAAAGGAGAATTGTTTCACCACGTGCCGTTCTTGCTCAATTGCACTCACGAATGCTTGCATCAGTTTCTTTTGATCGATCGTTTTTGCTTTAGGGTGATGATTGTTGATCGAAAAAGCATTATTTGGGGCGAAGGGAGGATTAATTAGTGCCGAAAACACTTTTAACTTCCCTTCATAAAGGCAAGCTGAAGCCAGTTCTTCATCATCCAAGAAAGCCTGAAAAACCAGAAGGGCATCGCCATAAACCTCATTCCAAATAGCTGAATAAAAGGCATTAGCATGAGGTCGCGCTAAGAAATCTGCTTTCTCCGTCTTGCTTAGCTTGTGCCATTGATATTTCTGTTTTGCACTCAAGAGAGGTATGGCTGATAAATGGCTTGAAGTTTCTTTTCTTCATTTTCCCATTGAAAATGATCTTTCGCCTTTTTTAAACCTTCACTGTAAATACTCAAGTCTTTTTCGGCCATTTCTCGCACAGCTTTTTCTAAAGAACGCTCAGAATACTCTGGAATAAGCTCTCCAATATTCCATTCCTTAACCACCTGCCTGCAATCGTGCAAATTATTCGTTAGAACAGGTATTTCGGCTTGAATATATTCAAAAAGCTTATTGGGCATACAAAACCAGTTATTCAAGCATAGGTTTTGAGTTGAGATCACTCCCACGTCAACACTTGAAGTGTATGGAATAAGATCGTGGTATTGTACAAAGGGATGAAAGTGAACGACTTCAGATCGCGCAGCAACTTCTTCAATAAGCTTTTGGTATGTTCCAGAACCCATCATCACCAAGTGTAATTTAGGGTCGTTCATTTTTTCAAAAGTTTCAAGCAACAACTCCATACCCCTACTCACTGCAAAACCACCTTGGTAAAGAAAGAGTTTAGCATCATCAGGAATACCTAGTTTGGAACGAAGGATGTCCTTTTTCTCAATTGGGACAAAATGAGGAGAATTGTAAATGATAACTGGGTTTTTAATTCCATACAAGCGTTTATACTCTTCAGCAATACCTTTGCTTACAGTAATGAAATGGTCTGCTTTTTTTATAATTCGCTTTTCAACAAACTGAACAAAACGTTTTTCAATCCCACTCCTTCCATATCGTTCTGCTTGGTACTCGTGAGAATCATATACCAAACGCAACTTTGGTCTTGTAAACTTTGCAATGGCCCCCATGAGTAGCATTTCAAAGTCGTTGCAATGCCATATATCTGATTTTCTATAGTTGATTACAACACGAAATATGATTTCTAAGTACTTTATTGCACCAAAAATCTTTCCTTCTGGCAATGCCATGGTTCTTATTCTTACTCGATGAACGGGTATGCCATCTGCCTCATCATGTTCTTTTACATCTCCTTTGAGCAAGCCAACAATTTGAACATCTAAGCCCATGTCTCTCAGACTTCGGGAAGTTTTGTACACCCGGTTGTCCGAGGTAAAGTTATTCAATACCAGATTGGCTACTTTCAATTTCTTCATACTGCTGGATTACTCAGTTTTCTTAAGGTTACTAGCACATTTATACTCAGGTAAACTACTTTCATCACTACGAATGCAATAAGTGCATCAAATTCGTCTCCGCCCAAGAAGTAGGTTCCCAGCAAAGCTACAAGTACTAATGAGAAATGTAATGCATCAAGAATCAAAATGGTTTTTTGTGATCGGAGACGATGAAGAATAAACGACAAGGAACCTACAGCAAAATTGGCTGAAAACCAAAACACCAATACCCTCAAGTACTTCAATACACTGCCCCAATCATCTCCAAAAATAATGGTCATAGTATTCTCTGGAAGCACCCAAACAAAAGCAATCATCGCTAGGCCAATCAACAAGAAAAGTCTTAGCATTCGCACGTAATACGCTTTGAGTTTCTCATTATCTATTTCAGTCAAACGCTGATAAAACACTTGAGAAAAAGAAGCTCCGAACGTATTAAGCGGTGTCATAACAATTCTTCTGCACAGCCCAAGAAACCCAACAGCAATGAGTCCTGCAGAACCAAACAACATCCCAAATAAAGCAATGTGCAACCATTGTGCTAAGCGACTCAACAAGCTAGATGGAATGGCGTATTTCGGGTAATCTTTATAGTCTTTCGCAACGGCTTTCATCCCTTCCTTTTTAATATCTTTGAACACGCTAGGGGTGAGTTTCTTAAGCCTTAAATACAAGAATATTGAAGTCGCTAAATGCCCTAATCCTACGCTATAAACCAAGCCGTCCGGACCACTTTTGAAATAGCCATAAATTACTTTAGCAGGCTCACTTGTAAGTGAGAATACTGCTTTTGAGCTCGCTGCGGGTTTGTATTTTTTGAGCCTGCTGAACCAAAAGCCAACAGCTGTTGTAAACACAAACAGAAATGATGTTGGACCAATAAGCCAGAGGTACTTGTTCAAGTCTGGATTCCCCAGTGCATTACTGAGTTGCTTTCCGAATAAAAAAGACAAAACCATAAGAACAAACATCGAAAAACCCGAAATTCTGATGATATGTGCCAAGAGGTGTTTGGCATCTTTTTCTTTTTTGGGAAGCATAATAGCGGGCTCATAGCGCCCACCAACAAACACACTCAATATTCCAAGAATCATCGAAAAATGCTCCAGAGAGGCGAACATCTCTGGAGTATATAATCTTGTCACGAATAGTGAAAGAAGCAGAGAAACCACCTGTCCCGCTATGGTACCAAACATCAATGTGGCAACATTCTGAAGGAACTCAGATTTCCAAATTTTCTTCAAGGTAGTTTAGGATTCGTGACTTGCGGTCTCCGCTTGCTTTAGCACCTTTTGAATGCGCTTTTCACAAGCATAAATTCGCTCAATAATATCGACTACTTTGAGCCCTTCTAAGGCATTTGTGGTAATGTTTGACTTACCGTTTAGGGTATCAATCACATTTTCAATAACGTAACCGTGATTGGCGGCTGAACCTTTGTAAGCACCGTAATCATTTGCCGGATTCGAAGGAGGAAGCTCAGGCATTTCGTAATCTTCAACATGGCAGTACTCTACTTCATTCATGTACTGTCCGCCTATTTTCACTGTTCCTTTTTCAGCGATGATGGTCATGCTTGATTCAAAGTTTTGATCTTTAACTGCTGTTGAGAAATTGATGGCTCCCATTCCTCCGTTAACGAAATCGAAATTAACGAAACCGCTGTCTTCGAACTCCGTATTGTTTTGGTGGTTGAAGTCTTTAAACTTGGCTTGAATATTATCAATATCGCCAAACAACCAATACATAATATCTAAAAAGTGGGAGAATTGAGTAAAGAGTGTTCCTCCGTCCAATTCCATCGAACCTTTCCAATGAAGCTTCTTATAATAACGATCATCTCGATTCCAATAGCAATTGATTTGGACCATATAAATTTCACCCAGCTTACCTGAATCCACCATGTCTTTAATCCAAACTGAAGGTGGGCTATATCTGTTCTGCATAACGCAGAATACTTGTCGAGAAACGTTCAAAGCACTGTAGATTACTTGCTCACAATCAGCTTTATTCAAGCCCATTGGTTTTTCAACTACGATGTGTTTTTTATGAGCTAGAGCGATGAGTGAATGCGCTGCGTGTAAACCATTTGGGGTACAAATACTCACCACATCAACATCTGGATGATTTCCGAGCATGAGTTCCGGATCTGTATAAAAAGGAACATCGAAAGGAGCTTCACACTCTTCTTTTGTTCTGCGATCGCACATGGCAACTAGTTCCGCGTCTTCATGACGAGAAATCATTTCTGCGTGGCGCTTTCCAATGTGTCCACTACCGATAACGGCAAATCGTACTTTTCCCATAATAGTTTAATTCAAGATGGCAAAGTTAGGAATTTAAGAGATGCTTAGATGTTTCTTACTGAACGATTAAATAAGAGGTATCCAAAGTTCAATACAGCACTCCACTGGTTCTCCTTTTGGTCGTAATAATTTACGGCAAAACTAAGCGGACCTATTGGCGAATGGTAGATAATGGAACTGGAAGCGATAAAGTAAACCTCTTCATCCCAATTATAATTGGTAAGTCCATCATCACGCTGTTCTAAACGGCCTAAAGGTCTGAAAGCATAGGCTTCTGCTCTTATATCGATGTTTTTACCAATATCACCAACCAGCATCAATCCACCGGCAACATAATTGTGTGCGCGATACTCTTTAATGAAGAAGGTTTGACTTTCTGGTATAGGTTGAAAAGCGGGCGCAGCAATTAAGGTGGAAACATGATTGCGCATAAAGGGCTGAGTAGAGGCTACAGCTTCTCCCATCATCCCAATTCTAAGTCTACCCATTTTTTGAAAATAGTTGATGTATTTCAGTTTACCCACCAACCACTCTCGTTGAGCATTTAGGGTGTCTATGGATGTGAACGTTGATCCTGGAATGGTAATTTCATCTCCTCGCAAATACTTCGCTTGAATAGAAAGGAAGGTTCCCTTTTTTGCAAATTGCTTCCGATTCAAGGTGTTTCGCTCGTATTTTAAATCGGCAATCCCTGCGGTAATTCGAGTTCGGTCAGCGGTATCTGTGGCCAGAAAAGATGGGGTTTGATAATAATCATCGTTGATCACCGCAAAGTCGGTACTCAACTCAAGTTTACCTTGGCTTCGAACTGGAAAGCGGAATCTCAAGCCTCCAAAGCGTTCGTTAATAACAATAAACGAGGGTTGAACATCTTCAAAAAACGTGGCAAAACTGGTAAAGTAATCCCAACGATTGAACACCATATTTGGTTCAATAGAAAAGGGCAATCGTTCGGCAAAATCAATTCGAGCACTCAAGAGCAAAGAACCATAGAACTTTCCGAAATAGCTTTTGGCCTCCAGTGTGGAGCTGGTTCGCCCAAAAAGATTGTACTTCAAGCCAATAAAACCGGTGTTAATGGGCCTGGATGAGAACAAGCCTCCTACCGACAGGAAAACATCTTTTTCCTTTTTCACATCGAGGTTCAAGAGGTATTTATTCTTTTGCCCGTTGTAAACCGCTGTTGGGAATATACTTCTTACTTTATCGTCGGCAAAGGCACGGAAATAAGTGGTTTTAAGTCGGTCTAAACTTACCTCTCCGTCTTTTTTCGAAATCATCCTTTTGACGTAACTCTTTTGGGTTTTATCTAGACCCGTGATGGTAATTTCATCAAAAATTAAAGGCTGTTTTCCAGCATGAAAAGCAGCTCTACCTGCATTTCTCTCTTCCGCAGTTACTCTTCGAGGAATGATGGATTTGATTTCTTCTATTTTCTCGATGCTGGCCTCGTAGCCCTTTTCAATAGCTATATGAAGGTCTTCAAAATCGAAGGTCCCAACTTGAACTTCAGGCTCTATGATGATCATTTCATCGCAGAGTTGCTCGAAATTGGTTTTGTAGGTCACCATATTGGTGAGTTGCGACAAAAAATCATCTTCTTGTGGCGGATCTGCATTTTCAGAAACATTACAACCTAGAATAACATCGGGAAGGAAATCATTATAGCAGATGTTCGAAGGGAAGTTGTTATACAAACCTCCATCAAAAAGCAAGCGTCCATTTACGCGAATTGGCTCAACAAAAAAGGGATAGGTCATGCTTGCCCTGATGGCAGTAGCAAGACTCCCATTTCTAAAAATCACCTCCTCTTTGGCCTCGATATCAGACGCATTACATCTAAAAGGAATATACAGCTTATCGAAATCGTAGTTGGCTGCTCCTGCTGCCTGAGCATAATACTCCATGAGTTGAAAATCGAGCTGAACTGGGTTATTGAGGTTGGTTGGAATGCTGGAAGTAATGAACTTCCCCTTTGCAAATTTGATGGTCCCCATACTGGCATCGGCATCGAACTTCTTGAAGTAGTAGGTATAATCGTCGTCCAGCTCTCCTTCGGTCATCTCAATAAAGGCTTTCGACGAAAGAATGGAATCGATTTGATCAACACTGTACCCAGAGGCATAAAACCCGCCTATCACCGCTCCCATTGAGGTTCCGCAGATATAATCAATGGGTATTTCTGCTTCTTCAAGGGCCCTGAGGAATCCTACATGCGCACCTGCTGTTGCTCCTCCGCCAGATAGCACCACACCCACACGCTGCGCTTGGACCATTGTTCCAAGGCAGAGGACTGTAAGAAGTGTGAAAAGCTTAAGCTGTTTTAGTTGCTTCATGTTTAAACGCTGAAGAGGCTTCAAAGTTGATAAATTAGGAAGAATCTTTTACTGGGGCAAATGTCTGATTATTCCATCGTTTTCAAAGGAAAAAGCAAAATACGCTATGTTAAAAAAATACGAATGCACCTCATCAATCAAAGCGCCTGACTGAGTGCTTCAAATGCCTTTACTGCGGAAATCATTCTTGTGCCATACCATGAGAAAGCTTCTCCATCTACCAAAACAACGCGCGCTTGGGGCAATAAGTATTGAAGCTCTTCACAATGCTTGTCTTTAAAAGGAAATGGCTCTGATGAAAGGAAAACCCAATCGAGATCTAGGCTTTTTAGTGCTTCAGTTTCAATAATTGGGTAACGTGCTTCTTGGGCTGTATTCACTAGTCCAAGTCGATTTATAAGCTCATCAATATAAGTGCCTTTGCCCGCTGCCATGAAAGGATCTTTCCAGATCAGATAGAGGCACTTTCCTCCTCCAAGTTGGGGTAAGTTGGTCCAAAGCGAACTGATTTTCAAACAAGTATTTTCTGCTTTCTCTTGTCTATCGAGCAAGACGCCTAAGTGCATCATCATTTCAAGCGCACTATCTAAACCCACTACTTTACTCACGTAAACCGGAAATTCCTTTTCTAAAGCTTGAATATCTTCTAAACGGTTCTCCTCTTGATTGGCGATAATTAAGTCGGGCTGAAGCGCAATGATCTTCTCTATTTTTGGATTCTTGGTACCGCCTATAACTGTGCTCTTTTTCCGAGCTTCAGGCGGATGAACACAAAACTTTGTAAGCCCAATAACTTCAATACCTAAGTCCCAAATATATTCGGTAATGCTGGGCACCAAACAAATGACCTTACGCGCTGGTTTGTTGAGCACGATTGTTCTGTCAATTTGATCTTGAAGCTGTAATTCAGGCATGATGTTTTATTCGAGAATGGTGTTCAACTCTTCGTCCGTCAAGGGGATGGCTCCGTTTTCATGACTGAGTTCAATCACCTGTCTGAGTGCCAATGGTTCCAATCCCATGTTTGCGCCTATCTCCATGAGGATTGCCGATTCTTTCGAACTGATTTCTCCATCTACCAAAGAAGTGTAAAGCAGGTGGTACCACGATTTCAACTTTTCCGAACTTGCCGTTTCTGGCACTGAGGCATTGATTGCTTCTTCGATTGAAAGTTGATATTTATCGGCATAGGCTTCGATGAGTTCGAGCTCGGCTGGATCGATATTTTCATCTGCTTTTACCAGTTGCACGAGATGAATGAGGTGGACTTTTGGATTCATGTTTAGGCCTTATCTTGTCTGTAAATGTTCAACAAATTTCGCAAATCTTGGAGTGTATTGGCCTCTTGAACGGGTTTATCTTTTCTCCACCGCGACATTCGAGGAAATCTCAAAGCTATTCCGCTTTTGTGCCGGCTAGACTCGGCTATCCCTTCAAAGGCAATTTCAAACACCAATTCAGGCACAACACTCCGCACGGGTCCGAATTTATCTTTGGTGTTTTTCTTCACGAAGCGGTCAACTTCCTTGAATTCTTCGTCGCTTAATCCAGAATAGGCTTTAGCGAATGGTACCAATTGATCATCATCCCAAACAGCAAAAGTATAATCTGTAAAAAGATTCGCCCGTCTTCCGTGTCCACGCATGGCGTAAAGTAAAACAGCGTCAATGGTGAGCGGGTCCAATTTCCATTTCCACCAATCGCCTTTTTTCCTTCCATCTCTGTAAGCACTATTCTTGCGTTTCAGCATGAAGCCTTCGGCACGGAAAGACCTACTATTTTCGCGAAGCAAAGCATAGTCTTCCCAAGATTCTAGGATAATCTTTTCTGATAGCAGCAAAGCCTCATTGCTTATTTCAGCATGAATTTTTTCAAGTTGAATTCTTCTTTTTTCTAGGGCTGATGGGCGCAGGTCTTTTCCATCTTCCTCTAATAAATCATAAGCAATAAATTTAACGGGAGCCTCTTGTAGCAGCTTTTTGGATAAGACTTTTCGAGCTATTCGGGTTTGAAGCAGACTGAAAGGGAGCACCTCATTTCCGTCATGTACCACAATTTCTCCGTCAAGCACGGTACCATCTGGAAGTAATGCTCCAAGTGCTTGAAGCTCGGGGTATTTTTCACTAACGAGCTCCTCACCTCTTGTCCACACAAAACACTCTCCTCCACGTTTAACGAGCTGACCACGAATACCGTCCCACTTCCACTCTACTTGCCATTCTTGCGGACGACCTAGGTCTTCCAATTCGTTCTCTAGCGCATAAGCCAAATAGAAAGGATATGGCCGAGAAAGGTTTTCATCCAAGTTACTTTGCATCAGGTCGAAATAACTCGTAGAAAAGGGGTCCCAATTCCCCATAAGACGATGCGCTACGGCATTTTCTTCTTGCCCTGAATAAATAGCCAGCGCTTTAATGAGGTTCTTTTTCGCCATTCCAATACGCCAGCCTCCCGTGAGTAATTTATTAAAAACGAAGCGCTCTGCTGCACTCGCATTCAACCAAGTTTGGGTGATGAACTCTTGTTGTTCTTCTTCGCTTTTCGACTTTAAATTAGACAATTCCCTAATCCAAGTATCTAGGCCTCCTTCGAGTTCCTTTTCTTTTTGTTCGGGAAGCACCAGGGCCATGGTTTCAGCCAAATCGCCCACGATATGGTAACTCTCTTCAAAAAGCCAATCTGGTATCCCCGAAATTTCAGCAGCCCATTGGCGAAGTAGGCTCGACTTCAATGCGCGTTTTGGACGCTTAGCCGTGAATAAAGCGATGCACCAAATTTTGTCCTCATCACTTGCCTTAGCGAAGTAGTTAACCACTGCTTGAATTCGCTTATTGCTCGAAGTTTGAGCGTCGATTTCTCGTATGAGTTGAACGAATTCCTTCACAACTTAAACTTGCTTTTTGTTTGATGCTTCCACATCTTTTGCTTCTTCTTCGTTACCATATTCTGTGCTTACCACATGGGCGTCAATTCCTTGAGTTTGAAGATAGCGGCTATAAATGGAGGTGTATCCGTGGGTCACATAAACTTTTTCCGCTCCACTTTCTTTCACAGCGGTGTTCAGGGCCTTCCAATCGGCATGATCGCTAAGAACAAAACCTTTATCTACATTATTTCTTCTTCGGGTTCCTCTCATTCTCATCCAACCACTAGCCATTGCGGTCTCATGCGCACCAATTTTTTTAGTCCAAGCAGCGCCAATCGATCCTGGGGTTGCTAAAATCAAAGCGCCTTGATAATCAGACTTTTTGAGTGTGGCTGATAATTCTTTTCTTTCGGGAAGTTCAACAAAAGGAGCGAGCAGTTCGTTGCTTCGTTCCACCGCTGCGTGGCAATAAATGGGGTTTTCTATGTCTTTGAGTGCATGAAGAATCCGTTGGGCTTTCCCCAGGCTATAGGCATAGATGATGGCTGCTTTTTTTTCTTCGTGAAGTCGTTTGCACCAGTGCTTCATTTCACTCACCACCTGTTCCTGACTTGGCCAATCGAAAACGGGTAAGCCGAAGGTTGAT
>JAQWFN010000057.1 GCA_029238785.1 Flavobacteriales bacterium
GTTTTTGCTTAGCAGTGATTTCCTGAGCAAGCTGAATTTCTTTTGTTTTGCTGCACGATGTAAAGACAAAGATGAAGAGCAGCAATAGGCTTAAGAAGCTAGAATTCAGACCATTTTTCATTGCGACAAACATAAGAAAAAGGCTTTGTACTTTTTTGATGTTTTGAACGATAAGTGGCTTAAGTGTAAGAAGTAATTTACCGGATAACCGGCTTAAGTCGCACTAATGATTTTTCTTGATAACCGGCTTAAGTCGCAAGAACGTTTTTTCTTGATGACCGGCTTAAGTCGCAGAACGATTTTTCTTGATAACCGGCTTAAGTCGCAGAACAATTTTTCTTGATAACCGCCTTAAATCGCAGAACAATTTTCCTTGATAACCGGCTTAAGTCGCAAGATTAAATCACAAAGCCAAAGTCGAGCTGAAACTAAAATTTGACGCATTTTAAGAATTCTTAGCGCTCTTGTTTTGGAATTCAGTAACTTATCGCCTATCCTCACCAAAAAAAAGAAAATGCGCTTTCGCCGAAGAACAAAAATTCTTCCTGGGGTTTACCTCAATTTTAGTAAAACTGGTATCAGCACAACTGTTGGTCCGCGAGGTGCCAATGTAAATCTAGGTAAACAAGGTGCTTTTCTAAATACTGGTATTCCTGGTACTGGACTCTACGACAGAAAGAGAATCGGCTCCACTCCAAAGCAAAAAAAAGCAGGTCCTCAGCTCAGTCCCAAATCTCAAAATCTTCCTGAAGGAATTCACGCCCATCTCGACGAAATTAAAAGTCAATCCGCTGAAGCAACAACTTCCGATAGCTTATTCGAATTAAAAGAAACACTGCTCGATTGCCACGAGAGAAGAAATGAACTCAAATTGGCCATCACCCGCCAAAGCAAAAAAGTAAAAAAGAGCAAACAACTGCTCACCTGGATGCGCATTTTGATTGTTGGATTCATCTTTCTCTCCTTCAGAAGAAAATGGCTTGAAGCAAAGCACGAACTAAAAGAACTACAACTGGAACTCGAAGCTGAAAGAATTGATCTCGATCTTGAATGGCCGAAAACACTTCAGAGCGCTTACGAAAAGCTAGAATTCGAATTCGAAGGGCTGATGAGTTGCTACAAAGTGTGGGATATCATAGGCGCGGGCAACTCTGCTTCATTAAAAGGACTTGTCGTTCGGGAAGAATGCGCTTTGAATAGAAAAACCTTGGCTGAGGTGAAATCAAAACAAGAGGCACTTCATTTTCAAAACCTGAATGCTGGCGATCTCTACTTCTACCCCTTTTTCATTGCCATACTTGATGGTGTGGGAAAATTCGGACTAATAGATATCCGCGATTTAATTCTCACTTATGAAGAGCATGAGTTTACTGAGAACAATGAAATACCCCTTGATTCAGAAGTCATCGACCACAGATGGTTTAAAGAAAACAAAGACAACTCGCGCGACAAACGTTTTAAGAACAACTTCCAAATACCAGTGTGCGCTTATGCGGGAATAACAATGAAATCGGACGGCGGTGTCTACGAAAAGTATATGTTTAGCAGCAGATCAAAGGCTAAGTCTTTTTACGAAGCTTTTAAAAATTACCAAGCCCTAGTTACATTGGAGTCAGAAAAAGAAGCTTAAGCCTTGTTAGCTTTTTAGCTCGCGAACAACATTTCAGAATCCCAATGCACACAAGCCCATCTCTTCATGAGAAAGGGTATCTTTGCAGCTCACAAATTCATTTGCATGTCGTTTAAAGCACTCGGACTTCCTCAAGGATTAGTTAATCATCTCGAGAAAAACCACTTCACAAAACCAACACCAGTTCAAGAAGCTGCTATACCAGCGGTTTTAAAAGGTGGCGATGTACTTGGAATAGCTCCAACGGGAACGGGAAAAACGGCGGGTTACGTGCTTCCGCTGCTCCATCGCTACGAGCGTGAGGTCTTGAACAACAGACATGTTAACGTACTGATTCTCGTGCCTACGAGAGAGTTAGCTATTCAGGTTGATGAGGTACTTCAAGTATTTACTCAAGGCCTAAAAGAACCACTCAAAACGATGGCTGTTCATGGAGGTAAATCCATCAACCTCCAGATGATGAAAATGAACCGTGTCAGCATCCTTGTTGCAACTCCGGGCCGTTTACTCGATTTAGTGCGTAATAAAGCCGTTCACCTCGATGAAGTTAAAACCTTCGTCCTTGATGAAGCTGATAAACTACTCAATCTAGGCTTTCAGGATGAACTCAAGGAAATCCTAGAGCTTCTTCCAAAAAAGCGTCAGAACCTGCTTTTCAGTGCAACACTGAGCTCAAGTGTGGAAGACATTACCCAAATGCTGCTTCACGAACCTCAAGTGATTGAAATGCCTGATGCTCCGGTGCAAGAGCGACTCATTCGTGAATATGGTTTTCGTGTTTCTAAAGATCAAAAAGGTGTTTTGCTTCGCGAAATCATATTGCGGAATGCCTTTCCCTCCGTACTCATTTTCACTTCGTCAACGCATCAGGCCGATCATGTGACCAGTAAACTGGAACGTAATGGAATTAAAGCCTCGGCAATACACGGTAAGAAAAGCCAAGGAGCCCGAGACAGCGCGCTGAAAGCATTTAAAAACGGTGAATTGCAAGTCTTGGTGGCTACCGACCTACTAGCACGTGGAGTTGATATTAAAGGCCTATCTGCTGTAATTAATTACGAACTTCCTCGATCACCTAAAGACTATACCCACAGAATTGGTAGAACCGGAAGAGCAGATGCAACTGGAGAAGCCTTCAGCCTGATTACTGAGGAAGATGAGCAGCACTTCAGGGTGATACAGAAGAAGGCGAAGAAATGGGCTGAAATGGTTGACGGACAAGCATTTCTTGAACTCAAATCAAAGCCAGAGTAAACCTACTCTAACGCCCTTTTTCGGCGCGAATCTTGTAGCCTTTTAAATAAGATTAACAGCAAAAAAGTATCATTTATTCCTTGCTCTTACTTCTCACTTTAAATAATGCTTAACTTTGAAGCAATGAGGTACTTTTTCGCTATATGTACGGTATTTTTTTCTTTGAGTTTACTTGCTCAAGGAGATTTGGAAGACGCTAATGATGTGGTTCAGTTTAGTGGTATTGTGGTGACGGGTGATTCCCTATCTCCTGTTCCTTTCGTTACGGTATACAGAACCCGCGATGCAAAAGGCACCATTACCGATACAAAAGGCTTTTTCTCTATTCCTGTTCTTAAGGGAGATACCATCCGCTTTTCAAGTATCGGCTACGTTCCTACCCAAATGAGTATCTCAGATACACTTTCAGCAAATCGATATAATGTTGTTCAATTTCTTGGTGTTGATACGGTTATGGTAGCCACCACTTTCATCTACCCTTGGCCAACCAAGCAAAAGATGAAAGAAGAAATCTTGGCACTTCGTTTAGAAGACGATCAAGCAGAAAGAGCTCGTAAAAACCTTGAGTCCATTATGATGTACAACAGAATGGCCGAAATGGGAATGGATGGTAGTGAGAATTATAAAGTAGCGATGCAACAGCAAGCGCAACGCATTTCATACGCTGGTCAAGCTCCTCCGCAAAACATCTTTAGTCCGATTGCTTGGGCACAATTCATCAAAGCTTGGCAAGGCGGAGCTTACAAAAAGAAATAGTTTCTTCGAATAAAGGCACGATTCCCGTAGCATCTTCGTTAAGTTTGCGACCGCAACTCTTTGTTTACGCAAAATGACTCGAAATTTAGTTCTCTTACTACTCATGTGTTTGCCGATGTACAACTTCGCTCAAACAGCGGAACTCTTTGGTATTGTGAGAGATAACAAAGGCGTAACCCTTCCAGGGGCAACTGTTCAATCGAATAAAGGTCAGGTAACGGTGAGTGATAATTATGGCTTCTACCAAATCACCTTAAACGCCAATGAAGCACTGATCATCAGTTTTTCCTACGTCGGCAAGAAGACAAAAAGCATCAATGTTGAATTGATGCCGGGTGAAGATCTGGAAAAAAACATCGTTTTAGAAGACAATAGTATCATCACAGACAATGCAGTTATCTACGGAACGGGAAAACAAGACTTTATCCAGAGATTAGAACCTAAAATCGCTTCCCAATTGCCTTCAGTAAGAGGAACCGTAGAAGATCTCTTGCTTCAGGCGCCAGTGAATTTTACCTCAGAACTGAGCTCGTCATACAGCGTACGTGGAGGATCTTTCGATGAAAACCTGGTCTATGTAAATGACATTCAGGTTTACCGCCCTTTCCTCGTGCGCGCGGGTGAACAAGAAGGGATGTCTTTTCCGAATACCGACATGATTGAACGTATCGACTTCTCTGCAGGTGGTTTTCAAGCGAAATATGGCGATAAAATGTCGTCGGTTCTTGATATCCGCTACCGTAAACCAACGGAGTTTGGAGGAGCTGTTAGCCTAAGTATGCTGGGTGCTTCTCTGCAGCTGGAAGACCGCAGTAAGAATAAAAAATGGTCGCACAACAGCGGTTTCAGATATCGAAACAACAGCTACATACTAGGAACACTCGATAATCAAGGAGATTACAACCCGAACTACATCGATTTTCAAACCTACATCACCTTCGACCCTGATACAGCCGGACCGTGGGAATTTAATTTCCTAGGAAACTTCAGTAGAAACCAGTACAACTTCATCCCGCAAACACGTCAAACCGATGTTGGGAATATTAACGAAGCTTTGCGACTGACTGTTTTCTTCGAAGGACAAGAATTAACGCAGTTCAGAACCTTCTTTGGCGCGGGAAGCGCTTCATATACCACTGATGTTACTCGTTTGAGTCTTGTAGCATCAGCCTTCAACACCTCAGAAAGCGAAAACTTCGATATTTTTGGTCGCTATTCACTAGATGAACTTGAACGCGATTTAGGCTCCGATGAATTTGGCGATGTCTTGGCCAACCGAGGAGTTGGTGGTTACTTAGAGCACGCAAGAAATCAACTGGACGCAAGTGTTCTGAATCTCGTTCATAAAGGATCGCACAACATCGACCACAAAAACCACTTCTTAGAATGGGGCGTAACACTTCAACGTGAAATTATTTCCGACCGTTTGAGTGAATGGACCTACTTAGACAGTGCAGGATACAACCAACCTCGTCCGCAAGACAGCATTGGCTACCAAATCCCCGAGCTTCAAGCCAATCAAGAAATTATTCTCACCGATGTCATCAAGGCACGAAACGATATTACTTCAAACCGAATACAAGCCTACTTCCAAGACTCGTATGCATGGAAAAACAAACGCGGCGATGATTTCACAGCCAACCTCGGTGTTAGAGCACATTATTGGGATTTCAATCAAGAGCTCGTTGGCGGACCAAGAGCACAGTTTTCTTGGAAACCACGCTGGATGTTTTCTCAGCTGAATGAATTTGGCGTAGAGGATAGTGTTCGACGAAACGTTGTATTCAGAGTAGCAAGCGGTTTATATTGGCAACCGGCCTTTTACAGAGAGATGAGAGGTTTATTTGGTGAAGTGAACCCAGATATACGCGCCCAACAAGCCATTCACTTTGTGGCCGGAGTTGATTATGTGTTCGAAGCGTGGGACCGTCCGTTTAAATTCACGGGAGAACTTTATTACAAAGACCTCAACCGCCTCATTCCTTATGAGGTTGAAAATGTTCGTTTACGCTACTATGCAACAAACAATGCCAATGGATACGCCACCGGTTTAGACTTAATGCTGAACGGGATGTTTATCGACGGCGTTCAGTCTTGGGTGAGGGCTTCTGTGCTGAAAACAGCTGAAGATTTGGTTGATGATCAGTACTACGAGTACTTCAATGATCAAGGTGATTTGATCAGACCGGGGTTCACCTTGAACGATACACCGGTAGATTCCAATTTAGTGATGCCCGGTTTTATTCCACGACCAACCGACCAGCGCTTTAGTTTGAGTTTGGTTTTCCAAGATGAAATGCCGCGTTGGCCAGAATATAAAGTCCTCCTCAGCGTATTCTACGGAACTGCCCTACCCTTTGGTCCGCCTACATTTGAGCGTTACAAAGACACTGAGCGTACTGCTGCTTACAGACGTGTTGATATTGGTTTTTCGAAAGACCTCGTTACCCAGAAAACAATTGAAAAAGGACGTTTGAAATGGATGAAAGAAGGAACCTTTTCCATTGAAGTGTTCAACCTTCTGGGCATCAACAATACCATTTCTCACTCGTGGATTGAAGACGTGAACGGAAGGCAATATTCTATTCCCAATTTCTTGACTGGGCGAAGATTGAACGCCAAGCTTCGCTTCCGTTTTTAATCAATCATGAAACGGCTTCTAACAACATACTTCGGTGTTTTTTTAGCCCTCTTTGCTTTCATACTGTTTCAGGCTTTTAGCTGCTTCCCTGCTTTCGGAGAAGCGGTGTATCGTCAAGGCATTTATCGCGCCATTCGAAACATTTGGTCGGGCATCAACTCGCACTTCTTTCTTTCGGCAGATCTTGTCTTTTTATTTGTTTTTTTAGTGATGATGCTGAATCCCTTCTTTTCAAGATCGCTTTTCCATCGCCCTAAACAATACCGAATCATCAACACTTTAGGTGTATTCATTGCTTATTTCTACTTCATTTGGGGCTTCAATTACGCTTGCCCTAGTTTCATGCAGCATTTGAACATCGGCATGGAGTCTCAACAAATCGAAAGCATCAATATCGACGCACAAATTGATCGTTGCAACAAGCTACGTCCATTCATCAACACCGATCAACATTATGGCAGCGAGCCGCTTGCTCAAAAAGAAGTAGAACAGCTATCTCAACTTGTTGCTTCCGTTTTAAAACAGCACCAATTCTTTCATTATGGTGAAGCTTCTGTTCGTCAGCTCAGTTCATCTGCTTGGTTGAGAAAATTAGGTATTGCGGGGATTTACATGCCTTTTAGTGGCGCAGGAAATGTTGATCTCACTTATTTGAGGCATCAACTACTGTTCACTACTGCCCATGAACTTGCTCACGCCTATGGAGTTACCGACGAAGGCGAGGCCAACCTCATTGCTTACATCGCGCTCATGCAATCAAACAACAGAGAGTATCAATTCTCGGCCAGCTTTACCCTATTTCGCTACCTACGGTATGAA
The DNA here is from genome assembly GCA_029238785.1 of Flavobacteriales bacterium. GTDB lineage: Bacteria > Bacteroidota > Bacteroidia > Flavobacteriales_D > Sanyastnellaceae > CALKGK01. The sequence goes on from JAQWFN010000057.1 coordinate 7,101, forward strand.
GATGCTAATGAGGACATTACACTTCCTCAATGGATGATTGATGACCTTGAAATTTTGAAAGAAAACAGCGCACGTTACCCGCCTTTGTTTGGTGAACTCAGTGAGCAAATCAACGACCTTTACCTCAAAACAAACGGTTTAGAAGATGGAGTTGATTCTTACCAAAGCTTTCCTATGAAACTTGCTTATTACCAAAACTATCTCAGGTCGGTAAATTCGCACAAGAAGAATAGCACTAAATGAATTCTTTTTAAGGATTTGTGTTTCTTATATTTGAAGCTATATAATGAAGACGAAACTTATTTTATCCTTTTTGGTAGTGATTCTTCCTACCATCATTTCTGCTCAGACTTACTTTCTGAATGGAGATGCCACGTTTATGGGCAACGATTGTTACCGATTAACAGATGCTTTCAACGACGAAAACGGTACCGTTTGGTATGCCAATCAAATCGACCTTAGCCAGCCTTTTGAACTGCAGTTCATCATGAATTTTGGCACTTTCGATCAGAACGGTGCTGATGGTATTGTATTCGTATTACAAACCCAAGGAACTGATGCCCTAGGAATTACAGGAGGTGGTTTAGGTTTTGAAGGATTTAATAACAGCTTCGGAATAGAGTTCGACACTTGGAGTAATGCAGACAATGGCGATCCACTTTTCGATCACATTGCAATGGTTTCTGATGGTGTAGTTAATCACAATGCTCCGCAAAACATAGCTGGACCGGTACAAGCAAGTAACCTGAGCGTAAACATTGAAGACGGACAAAACCACGTCGTTACTGTTCGCTGGAATCCCGAAGCACTAACGATTTCAGTTGATTTCGATTGCCAGCCTAGACTCACGGGTGGTATTGATTTGGTGAATGAAATATTTAACGGACAAGAGAGTGTTTACTTTGGCTTTACTGCTTCTACTGGAGGTGCTGTAAATGTTCAAACCGTTTGTTTGCAAGATAACATCGTAGCCTCAGACCCCGTCTCTTTCATCTGTCCAGGAATAGACGTGCAACTGTCTGCTTCTGGAAATGCTAACGGAAGCTTTACCTGGACACCCACTGATTTTCTCGACAACCCAAATATTCCAAACCCAATAGCATCTCCTCCTGTAACTACAGTTTATACGGTTAGTTATGAAGACCTGTGCGGAGACATTGTTACTTCTGAGTACACCATTACGGTAGAACCCTTGACAATTGAACCTGTAGCCAGCGGTATTCTCAACTGTGAGAATGAAACCATTGATTTGTCCTACAACAGCATTTTCGATGGTTTAGACATTCAATGGACCACACCTGGTGGAGCTACGCTAGATAACAATGAAATCAACGTTTCAAATTCCGGATGGTATTTTATTGAAGGAGCACTCGAAGCTTTTTGTTTTGATGAAGACTCCATTTTTGTTGATCAGAATTTCGAAGTCTATGACGTTAGCCTCAGCAGCACAGGGAACATAGACTGCATCCAAAACAGTGTCTTGATTACAGCCGAAGCCAACCCCAATGCTAATTTGCTTTGGTCTAGTGCAGACATCTTCATCAATACAGATCAAAACAACATCATTGAAGCCATTGAAGCTGGTGATTTCACGGTAACTTCAATCCATCCTGAAAGCGCTTGTGAAAGTGAAGCCACCGTAGTTGTTGCTAACTTAATTTCATACCCATCGGCCGAGGCTGGAATGAACGACAGTTTAAGTTGTCGTTTTCCTTTGGTCGAAATTGAAGGAGCTAGCGTATTTCCAGAGAACATTGATATCGTATGGACTTCATCAAACGGCTCCAGCATTTCAAATTCAAATACCTTAAGTCCCACAGTTAGCGAGGCGGGTGTATATTATCTAACTGCCACCAATCCATTGAACAATTGTTCTTCTACTGATAGTGTTTTTGTTTTTGTTGATGAGAACCTCAACTTCGATGTAGACCTGATTCGCTTCCCCAACATCATCACCCCAAATGGTGACGGCGATAATGAAATCTTCAGACCGTACCTTGATGGAGATACTGAGTTCAACCTTTTCCCTTTAATGACAAATGTAGAATTGCTCATTTATAATCGTTGGGGACAAATTGTAAACGAAATTACTACTGCCAGTGGATGGAACGGAAAGGTTTCAGGAGACGATATGCCTGAAGGTGTTTACTACTACGTGTATCGATTCAACATTGATTGTAATACCTCTACTCCATTTGATGTAAACGGTGCGCTTCAAATATTAAGATGATGATAAAAAAAATGGCCATTGGTGTATCTGTGATTGGATTACTCCTCCTCGGAGTTGTCTTCATCTATGGAGCGAACAAAGGCCATCTGACTTCTGATTTTGAAATGATCATCAAGGCGGATCAAAATAAGGTCTGGTCTAATTTTCAAAACCCAAGCAACTTCAAAAAATGGATGTCTGGATTTGAGAAAATCGAAATGCTCGAAGGAATACCAGGCACAGCTGGAAGCACTTATGCACTTCACTTCAAAAATGATGATGGCACAACAACTATTCTGTACCAAAAACTCACAAGCATTGATCCACCCAACTCGATTTCTTTTGATCTCAACAACGAGATGTTTTCTTCTGAACTGTTGATCACGCTTAAAGAAGTTAGCGAAGGCACAAAAATGACAGTGAAGATGGATACAGAGGGCAGTAATTCCTTTTACAATGCCTTTATTCATCTCGGTAAAGAGAACCTCGATCAAAACCAAAGACAAAACTATGAAGCCTTTAAGCAATTGCTTGAACAAGAGTAATCTGTTCATTGCTCTTCTCTGCTTCAGCGTTTTTGTGGCATGTAAAAAAGAAGAAGATCAACTAGAGCATACGAGCAACATTCAAGTCGAGCGCACGCTGTTTCTACCCGAAACACCTTACGATTATGCTGGTATTGAACTCCCTCCCCATTTTCAAACTACGGCCTTAAGCCTTTATGAAAGTTTTGCCAACCCGGTTGACATTACCAACGATGGAGCCACACTGGGAAGAGTGCTTTTTTATGATACTCAGTTAAGTGAAAACAATGCGGTAAGCTGTGCGTCTTGTCATCAACAAATTCATGCATTTTCCGACCCAGGGATTAGAAGTGTCGGATTTGAAGGTGATTTGAGCAACCGCCACTCACAAACGCTAGTTAACTTGAGATGGGCTAGAAGAATGTTTTGGGATCATCGTGTCAATGGATTAGAAAACCAGGTGCTCATTCCTATTCAAGATCCAATTGAAATGGGAATGAACCTCGATGCCTTGACTGCCCGACTTCAAGCTACTCCCTACTATCCTGATTTGTTTAACGCTGCATTCGGAAGTGACACGGTATCTGCCGAACGAATTGCCAATGCCTTGAGCCAATTCATCACTTCGATCTATTCCTACCGCAGTAAATACGACGAAGGATTGATGAACAACTTTGCCAACTTCAGTGAAGAAGAGCTTGCCGGAAAAGACATCTTCTTTAACGGTGAAACCCGCTGTAATCAATGTCACTCTACCGCCCTATTCTTCGACCCACAAGCGAGGAACACCGGCCTAGATTACACGGGTGACCTCGGTTTGTATGAGCTTACCGGGATAGAAAGTGATAAAGGTAAATTCAAGACCACTACGCTTCGCAACATTGAACTCACCGCACCTTACATGCACGACGGTAGATTTGCCACACTCACGGAGGCCATTCAACATTATAACGAAGGTATTTTACCTGATCCTAACTTAGATGATCGTTTGGCGATTGGTTTTGAACCTGGAGGAACACCAATTGAAATGAATCTGAGCGATACAGATGTCGCTAATTTAGTGAGCTTCTTGAAAACCTTCACCGATGAGGCCTTGATTTACGACCCCATGTATGCTGATCCTTTTCAGCCTTAAATCACAGACATTTAACAAAAGAAAAACACTTCTGCAGCTCTTAGTCCAGACAATGTTTTTTTAATGTCCTTTTGCATCACATCTCCGGCAACGGCTACAATGATTTGTTTGAAATCGATATGCGATGGTCCTTTCAATACTTTACCATAAATGTTTACTCCCTGTTTATGGGGCGTTTCAGTAATCCAATCGAATGTTACACCTTCGTTTAAGAGCAGTTTAGCAATGTCTTTGCCCTTCTTACCCGCTCCCCAGAGGATCAATGTTCGCGATCGATCTAGGTCGTGCTCGATGAACTTTTGTGTTTTGAGGTCGATAAAGCGGTTATCTGTATAGTTGGGATCGTTTCTCGATGCACGTTCATCATGGTCTCTCCAGTAATGAAGCACCGTATTCACTCCGAGTAGTTTTAATCCAGCATTCCGAAAGCGGAAAGCCAAGTCGTAGTCTTCCGGATAAAGTTCAGCATCAAAAGCTCCTAAAGCCTCAAAATCTGAACGAAAGCACATCCATCCTGGCGAAGGAATAACACATTCTTTGTAGATCTCATCAAAGTTGTTCGAAGCGGCCGTGAGTTTATTCAACCATTCAGCGTAGCGTTTATAACCATCGCCAATAGCCCCCTTTTGTTTGAAATAATGCACAGCACAAACAGCGAGGTGTCCGTTTCCCGACTTCAGCAAAGCTTTACTCATCTTTTCGAGCTTGGCTTTGTGCATTAGGTCATCTGCATCCATCCGAGTGATTAATTCACCTCCACTCTGCGAATAGGCAAGCTGCAAGGCTTGAATCAGCCCCTTCTTCTTGTTCTTAAGTGCTTTAATGCGTTGGTCTTTGCCGCACCACTTTAACAATATCTCCTCGCTCTCATCATCCGAAAAATCATTTACAGCAATCAATTCCCAGTTCTTATAGCTCTGGTCGAGAATGCTCTGCAAACAATCGTCTAAATACAGCGCTGCATTGTAGACCGGCATGACAATGGAAATCAGTGGTGTTTTCATGAAATCATGGCAATAAAGTCGTCTTCAGAAATAATAGGAATTTCAAGCTCTTCAGCTTTCTTCAGTTTTGCAGGTCCCATGTTGTCTCCCGCTAGTACGTAGTCTGTTTTTTTCGAGATGCTTCCCACGTTTTTGCCGCCGTGTTGCTCAATCATGGCTTTGATTTCGTTTCTACTATATTTCGTAAAAACCCCTGAAACAACGAAGCTCGCTCCTTCAAGTGTGCTCAATTGGGGAACATCACTTTCTTCCATTTCGAATTGAAGTCCGCTCGCTCTCAAGGAAGCAACGATTTCCATATTCACCGGGTTTTCAAAGTATTCCAGAACTGAAGCAGCGATTCGATCGCCGATTTCATCAACGGCAATAAGTTCTTCCATATTGGCCTTCATCAGTGCGTCGATATTTTTGAAATGCTTGGCCAACTTCTTGGCTACGGTTTCGCCCACATAGCGAATGCCCAAGGCAAATAGCACTTTTTCAAATCCTTGAGCTTTTGAAGCTGCTACACCTTTGAGGAGATTGTTCACTGATTTTTCTGCCATTCGCTCAAGCTGGATGAGCTCTTCGAATTTTAGATGGTACAGGCTGGCGCTATTTTCAATCAAATTTGCCTTCCACAGTTGCTCAACTGTTTCAGCCCCTAGTCCGTCGATGTTCATGGCCTTTCTAGAGATGAAATGCTGAATTCTACCTGTGATTTGTGGTGGACAACCAGTATCATTCGGACAATAGTGTTGCGCTTCTCCTTCGTGTCTTATGAGGGGGGTATTGCATTCCGGACACTCACTAATGTAGACATGGGGTTTACTATCTTGTGGTCGGAGTTCCATTTTCACTCCAACAACCTTGGGGATAATTTCCCCTCCTTTTTCAACAAATACCGTATCGCCCACCCGAATATCGAGCTTCTCAATTTGATCGGCGTTATGAAGGCTGGCGCGCTTAACAGTTGTTCCTGCGAGCTGAACAGGTTTAAGGTTGGCAACGGGTGTAATGGCTCCTGTTCTACCCACTTGATAGCTGATTTCTTCTAGAAGCGTAAAAACCTGTTCGGCTTTAAACTTATATGCGATGGCCCAACGGGGCGACTTTGCCGTCATGCCCAGGGCTTCTTGTTGTTCGTAATTGTTCACCTTAATCACGATGCCATCAATCTCGAAAGGGAGGCTCCTTCTCGCTTCGTCCCAGTACTCAATGAAGTCCATAATTTCGCTAACCGACTTCGCCTTGGCCACATACCTAAGTTCTTCTGGGGGAGCTTTAAAACCCCAAGATCTCGCAGCAGACAAAGCCTCGAAGTGAGCGCCAAATCTATTTTCATCGGCATAAACCCCATAGAGAAAACAATCCAAACCACGAGATGCTACCAGTTTGGAATCTTGGTTTTTCAAGGTTCCAGAAGCCGTATTTCTTGGATTCGCGTAAAGTTCTTGTCCATCAGAAGCTCGTTGTTCATTCAAAGCATGAAAAGCTTCAAGGGGAAAGAAGATTTCTCCTCTGATTTCAAAACGATCTGGAATATTTTCGCCTCTCAACTGAAGTGGAATGCTGCTGATGGTGCGCACATTTTTGGTCACATCCTCACCTACATCTCCATCGCCACGAGTAACCGCTCTAAGCAGATTTCCTCTTTCGTAAAGAATGCTTATCGCCACTCCGTCGTATTTCAACTCCATCACATATTCGAGCTCGTCAAGGGTTGATTTCCTTAAGCGATCTTCCCAATCTTGTATTTCTTCAAGCGAATAAGTATTACTTAAAGAGAGCATAGGATGTTCGTGCTTCACTTTCACAAACTTGTCGGTAAGATCACCTCCTACTCTTTGTGTTGGACTATTTTCACTCTTGAATTGTGGGAATTTTTCTTCGAGATCTTGAAGTTCGCGCAATTGAAAATCAAATTCTTGATCTGAAATCAAGGATTCGTTAAGCACATAGTAATGGTAATTATAATTGTGAAGAAGTGAGCTGAGTTGATCGATGCGCTGTTTTGCTTCGTCAGTATTCATTTTTGACATCTTTATTGAAGGCACTGCGGGCCAATTTTAGCAGTCGGATTTTCGCCTTCAAGATATAAAGGTCTGAGCTATAATCTTCCCTTAAATCCGCATTATCACCCAAAATATGTCGGTAACCATATCCTCCACCAATCGAAATCCAGTAAGTCAAGTGGAAATAACCTGTAAATGAAGCTTCAACGGGGTGCAGGCGGTAATCAGCGTAGACCTCAACATTATCTGTTTTAAGATCGGTATAACTCACTTGAGCGCTTCCAGATCCTAAATGAAAGGTGGTACTCAACTCCCATTTCTGAGTAAACAATAGCACTCGTTCATAGTAAGCAGTGATATAAGAAAAGCTGTAGGTCACATCTTTGTGGGGAGAAATGATATCATCAAACTGATCTACAACAATGTTTGAACTCAAGCCATAAATGCCTATTCCAAATCTGTGGACCCTACGATGTTCTAAGCCAAGTTTTATTCCTCCGATGCGCACTCCTTGGTTCTGAGCAGTTGATATTCGACCATCTAACTGAAGGTCAAAACGCCACTTTTTAAATGGTTTTCTGAGGTTTTGGTAGCCTTTAATAGTCCAAACACGATCGCTGTACTGCGCCTGAGCGTCAATAGTTCCCACTAGCGTGAGCAGGCATAAACCAAGGATGAGTTTGAAATTCAAGCGTACAAAAATAGCTGAAATCATCCATTCACCGCACTTACCATGCGATCTTTGCCTTGCAAATCTTTGTGAATTTTGACTTCGCTGAGTCCGATATCAAGAAACGTGCCCTTAACATCTTGCGCAAAATCCTCATGGATTTCAACCACTAAAACGCCATTTGGTAAAAGGTATTGCCGTGCTAATCTAGACAATGCTTTGTAAAACAAGAGTGGGTCTTCATTTGGAACAAACAGCGCCAAGGCAGGTTCTTGGTTGGTTACATGTGCTGGCATATCTCGTTTTTCATGCTCAGGGATGTAGGGTGGGTTGGAAAGGATGGCATTAAATTTTCCGGGCAACTTTTCTTCCGAGAGCATGTCGAACTGAAAGAGCTCTAAGTCAAGTGAAAGTTGTTTTTTGTTTTTCTGGGCGATGCTTAGAGCTTCGGGTGAAACATCAGCGGCAAGCACTTCCATTCCATGGTTACGGTGTTTTAGTGCCAGTGCGATACAGCCTGATCCCGTTCCTAGATCAATAATACGCGCATTTTTCGGTGAAAGTGATTCCGCTAAAACCACCAATTCCTCTGTTTCAGGTCTTGGAATTAAAACACCAGGGGCAACAAAAAGCTCAAGGTCAAAAAAATGGGCTTTTGAAGTTACGTATTGTAGCGCTTCACCATCATAAATTCGGTTCAATTGATGTTTAAAGCGGATCAACTCTGGTTCGCTCAGCAGGGTGTTCTCCAGCTTTAACTTGAAGTAAGGTTTACTCAGAAGTGCTTCAAGCAGCAATGCTGTCATCTGCTGGGCAGAGCGGTCGTCAAATTTAGTTTGAAGTCCAGACTTCCCCCAAGCCGCCACCTTCAGAAGTTCATTGCTCGAAGGCCAGTTGTGGATTTCAAACAACGGCATCGGCAAGTAAGCCTTTCAACAATAATTCTGCAGACGCTGGATTTGTTGCGAGGGGCACATTATGCACATCACAAATTCTCATGAGCATGTTGATGTCTGGTTCGTGAGGGTGTTTGTCCAATGGGTCTCTGAAGAAAAACACCATGTGTATGTCTCCCGTTGCGCATTGAGTAGCAATTTGAGCGTCTCCTCCTAGTGGACCAGATAATACGCGTTCTACTTTTAGTCCAGCTCTTTCGACGTGAGAACCTGTTGTTCCAGTGGCAACAAGTTGGATTTCTTTTTTCTTAAGAACGTCGATATGATTCGTAAGAAACTGAACCATATCGGCTTTTTTGCCATCGTGGGCAATGATTGCGATTTTCATTGAGCAAAAGTACTATTTCTGTGTAGCTAGGATGTTATCATTTATTTAACAAAGACCTGGAATCCGTAAGCTCCCAATGGCAGGTCGCTTTTGTTCACATCAGTGATCACTTGTTGATCAAAAATGCTGTTGAACTCTCCGTCTAGCGTATCAAGAATGCTCACATTGCTTGGGATGCTGTCTAAGTTAATCAAGGTAATGACGTGTGATTCATTCTTCTTGCGGTGAAAAGCAACGACGTTTTCTGCCCCATCAGTTCTTAGCACTTCAAACTCACCTCCATGATATCCATTCCACAGGGCCTCTTCATTCTTGTTGAGTTGATAAAGTTTGGTGTAATGATCTACGTATAGCGGTTCACTCCAATCAATGGTGTCCTTATCAAAGAACCGGAGGCGTTTTGGGTTGCCTGCTTCTTGGCCTGAATAGACCAAAGGCATACCGCTAATCGTAGCAGCTAGTGTAGCATAAGCCAAGTGTGCATCTCCATAGCGTTCGAACACTGTCCCGTTCCAGGAATTTTCATCATGATTGGTGATGAAATTCATTCGATAGTCGTTCTTTTGAAAGTTCGTATCTTCTTTTGCCATGTAGGCATACAAATCGCTAATGCTTTTTTCCTTCTGAGCTAGCCCATTCATAATGTGCATGAGTTCCCAGCTGTAAGTCATGTCAAAAGCCTTCTCATGCAATTCAGGATTTTCAGCTTCAGCAAGCATAAACACTGGTTTTACAGCATCTAATTGTGGTCTAAGTTCATTCCAAAAATCCATCGGCACCCAATCGGCTACATCGCAACGAAATCCGTCGATGTTTGCATTTTCTAGCCAAAAAATCATGTCTGCAGTCATGGCCTTTCGAAGCTCTTGGTTGTCGTAATTCAAATCGGCAACATCCCACCAGTCTGTTCCCAAGGGAGGTTGAATGTTTCCAAGAGAATCAGGCGTATAAAAATCGATGTTCGTCTTGGTCCACTCATGATCAAAAGCTGTGTGGTTAGCCACCCAATCAATAATTACTTTCATTTCATAAGAATGGGCAGTTCTGACAACATTTTTGAAATCTTCCATCGAACCAAATTCCGGATTAATTCCGGTATAGTCTTGCACGCTGTAGTAGCTTCCTAGTCCGCCTTTTCGATTCATCTTTCCAATTGGATGAATGGGCATGAACCAGAGGATGTCTACTCCCATAGCCTTCAGACGTGGTATGTCTGCTTCAAATGCCGCGAAAGTTCCTTCTGGCGTGTGTTGTCGAACGTTTACTTCGTAGATCGTAGCGTTTTTCGACCATTCTGGATGCTCAAGAACATCAATCACATCCGTCTCCCCAAGTACTTCAACTTGCGAGCTTGCAGGAAGCTTTTCGTTATTACTGTTTTCACAAGAAATTAGCGCCATTGCGCCGAAAAGAGCAAAAAGAACTTTCTTCATCTTTGATAATTTTCAACTAAGATAGTGTACCTATTACACTTTCTCTAAAACAAGGTTATTTGTCCTTCCCCATCTCCACTTTTTGGCTTGGGCTTGTTAGCTGGTTTTTCTTCTTTTTTAGGCGATGCGTCAAGTTCTATGGGCTTTGAAATATCATCGGGAATCCCCTCTATTTTGGCCTTAGGCTTTTGATTTACCTTTACTTCCTTCTTCTCTTGCTTGGTAACTTCCAATTCAATGCTCACTTCCTTCTCTTCCGATTGCTCTTCAAGTTCTTCATCAAGTTCAACATCAATCGAATCATTTTCGTCTTCATCCCTGCTTTCATTTTGCAGGGTTTCTTCGCTAAGTCTTCTTTCTTCAAGAAGGGCTTCTAATGATGCCTTTTCTTTTTCTTCATCAGCAGCTTCCAGTAGTACATCCGTTACTGGGTTGGGTGATAACTTATTTCCAATCGCCTTCAAACCTTTAACAGCAATAAATTCGCTCAAATCAATCAATTCATCTTCTAAATCTCTTGTTTTCTTGAACTTCTTATTGAAGCGCAAACGGGCAACAGGATGAAAAAGTGAACTCACTAAATGAAGCTTGGTATTTTCGTGTTCACTAATAAAGCTCACCGGCTTGCTTGATGGTTCAACAAGGAAACGTTTTACGAAGTTATCTTCCTTTTCACCGTCGTAATAAACCGCTGAAAGTGGTTTTTCAGGAATCCACTTTTCCATGTGAATCATGTTCTCATCGAAGTGGGTATTCAGGTCGAATCCAATCAATTTGTAGACGCCGGTGCTGAGGAGGACAAGAATTTTATCTTCTGGCTGAAAATCGCCCAAGAAGGTGCCCCTCTCTTCAACATTTAGTCGCTGAACGGTTTCATCATACCAAATCTTGCGAGCTCCTAAAGTAGATACTCCTTTCTCCTTGAGTTCAACGCGTTTAAGTGGATATTTTGAAACCAGGTTTCCACCCGCTGCTCTACCTTTTATTGCCAGTTCTGAGAAGTCGATATCGAACTTTAATTTTTTGACCCGCTGTGCTTGACGCAAAAACACTGTTACCACTTCGGCCTCTCCATTTGGATTATGGCTGAAGTAGAACACTTTCGACTTTGGAGTATCTTTTGTGAGCGGATATTCTTTATCTCTAGTTATGGATGTAACCGAAAAGCGTTTCATATAAGACGCTGCGGTTTTTCCATCTTGATAAATCATGTTGTAAACGGTGCGCTTATCGCCCTTTTTCCAAACCCCGACATGAATGATGTTTTTTCCAACAAAGGCTTTTTGCGAGATTTTGGTCACGAGCATCATCCCATCTTCTCTGAAAACAATGATGTCGTCAATATCGCTGCAATCGCAAACAAATTCTGATTCTGTTTTTTTCAATCCAGAACCAATAAAGCCTTCTTCGTAGTTCACATAGAGTTTGGTATTGGCAACGGCCACTTTTGCTCTATCGATGGTATCGAAGGTTTTGATTTCTGTTTTTCGTTCTTTTCCTTCGCCGTATTTCTTTTTTAGATTTTGGAAATAAGCAATCGCGAAATCGGTGAGGTGAGCGAGTTGTTCTTTTACCTCGGCAATTTCTTCATCGAGGTTACGAATTTTCTCATCTGCTTTAAAACTATCAAACTTCGAAATACGCTTGATTCGAATTTCAGTTAGTCGGGTTACATCTTCATCAGTTACCTCGCGAAGCAAGTGTTTAATGAAAGGCTTTAATCCGCTATGAATCGCAGCGAGAATTTCGTCCCAAGTTTCACATTCCTCAATATCGCGGTAGATGCGGTTTTCGATGAATATTTTTTCGAGTGAGCTGAAGTGCCATTGTTCTTCAAGCTCAGCCTTTTTAATTTCTAACTCCTGTTTGAGGAGATCTTTTGTTCTTTCTGTAGAAATCCGAAGCATTTCGCTTACCCCAATAAAGTGAGGGCGATCGCTTTCGATGACACAAGCATTTGGTGAGATCGAAACTTCGCAATCGGTAAAAGCATAGAGCGCATCTATGGTCTTATCGGTTGAAACTCCAGCAGGCAAGTGAATCATTACTTCCACCTGATCTGCGGTATTGTCTTCGATCTTTTTGATTTTTATTTTGCCTCGATCATTGGCTTTTAGAACGCTCTCGATCAATGAGCTTGTGGTTGTTCCAAAGGGCAATTCGTGCACGACAAGCGTTTTGGTGTCTTCTTTACGAATTCGAGCACGAACACGCACTTTCCCTCCTCTTAGTCCATCATTATAATTGCTAAAATCAGCCATACCTCCTGAGAGGAAGTCGGGATAGATCGTTGCTTTCTGACCTTTAAGCACTTTGATCGAAGCATCAATAAGTTCCACAAAGTTGTGCGGCAACATTTTACAAGCAAGTCCCACGGCAATACCTTCTACGCCCTGAGCGAGGAGCAAAGGAAATTTTACGGGAAGTGTTTCTGGTTCTTTGTTTCTACCGTCGTAAGACTGTAACCAAGTTGTTGTTTTTGAATTGAAGACAACGTCATTGGCGAATTTGCTGAGTTTCACCTCAATGTACCTCGGTGCGGCTGCGCTATCGCCCGTGAGGGTATTCCCCCAGTTTCCTTGCATATCGAGCAAGAGTTCTTTTTGTCCGATTTGCACCAAGGCATCTCCAATAGAGGCATCTCCATGCGGGTGGTACTTCATGGTGTTACCAATGGCATTAGCTACCTTATGATAGCGACCATCATCGAGTTCTCTCAAAGAGTGTAAAATTCTTCGCTGCACCGGTTTCAATCCGTCATGCAAGTGAGGAACTGCTCTTTCTAGAATAACGTAGGAGGCATAATCGAGAAAATACTCATCAAACATGTCCTTGACATGAATAACGTTCTCAAGTTCATCACCCTTCCCACCATCAAATTCGTCGTCGCGTTCGATTTCTTCTGAATCGTCAATGTTGCTCATTGTCTACTTCCTCTTTCTTTATGGTCGACTCAAGCTGATACCGCTTCGTCAATTTTATCTTTTTCTACTTTCAAATTCTCAACGATATACTGTTGTCTAGAGGGGGTATTTTTCCCCATGTAAAACTCCATCAAATCGTTCAAGCTACTGTCTTTACCAATCAAAACAGGGTCGAGCCTGATGTTCTCTCCAATAAAGTGTTTAAACTCATCAGGAGAAATCTCACCTAGTCCCTTAAATCGTGTAATCTCAGGGTTTTTCCCAAGCTTATTCATTGCGTTCACCTTTTCTTCTTCGCTGTAGCAGTAAATCGTTTCCTTCTTGTTTCTCACTCTAAAAAGAGGTGTTTGAAGCACGAAGAGGTGACCTGCTTTCACCAAGTCTGGGAAGAATTGCAAGAAGAAGGTAATCAAGAGCAAGCGGATGTGCATCCCATCTACATCGGCATCGGTTGCCACAACCACATGGCGGTAACGCAAGTTTTCAATACCGTCTTCAATATTCAGAGCCGCTTGCAGAAGGTTGAATTCTTCATTTTCGTAAACCACCTTTTTCGTGAGTCCGAAACTATTGAGAGGTTTCCCCTTCAATGAAAACACCGCCTGAGAATTAACATTTCTCGCCTTGGTAATTGAACCAGATGCCGAATCACCCTCGGTAATAAAGAGCGTGCTGTTTTCTGCTTCTGGCTTGTTGGAGTCGAAATGGATCCTACAATCGCGCAGTTTTTTGTTGTGGAGGTTGGCCTTCTTTGCTCGTTCCTTGGCAATTTTCTTGATCCCTGCGAGTTCCTTTCTTTCTTTTTCTGACTGAAGGATTTTCTTCTGGATGGCTTCTGCTGCTTCAGGGTTTTTGTGCAAGAAATTATCAAGCGCTCTTTTCAAGAAGTCTAAAGTAAACGCCCTGATAGAAGTCCCATCGGGTTCCATTTCAGTACTTCCGAGTTTTGTTTTTGTTTGTGATTCAAAGACGGGTTCAATCACCTTAACAGCAATGGCCGCTACCACCCCAGATCGGATATCAACCGAATCATAGTCTTTCTGAAAGAACTCGCGAATCACCTTCACATAAGCCTCTCTAAATGCCCCTTGATGCGTACCTCCTTGCGTCGTATATTGTCCGTTCACAAATGAATAGTACTCCTCGCCGTAAGCATGAGTGTGCGTAATGGCCACCTCAATGTCATCATCCATCAAATGTATAATTGGATAAATTGGTTCTTGAGTGAGGTTGTTTGAGAGCAAATCTTTTAGTCCTTCATCAGAATGGTATTTCTCTCCGTTGAAGTAGATGGTTAAACCCGTATTGAGGTAGGCATAGTTCCAAAGTAAACGCTCTACGTATTGCATTTTAAATTGGTAGCCCATGAAGATACTCGGATCTGGCGTAAAGCTGAACCTCGTTCCTCGTCGTTTGGTACTTTCTTCGATGGGCGCGTCTTCGACTAAAACCCCTTTACCGAAAGTGGCCGTTTTTATTTGTCCTTCTCGAACCGACTCTACGACGAAATTGCTCGAGAGTGCATTCACCGCTTTGGTACCCACACCGTTCAGACCAACCGATTTCTTAAAAGCGCGCGAATCATATTTCCCACCGGTATTGATTTTCGACACGCAATCGATCACTTTTCCTAGGGGGATACCTCTACCGTAGTCCCTAACTTTAACCACCCCATCTCGAATACTTACCTCAATGGTTTTACCATAGCCCATAACGTATTCGTCAATGGAGTTATCGATCACCTCTTTGAGCAGAACATAAATTCCATCATCCGCTGTAGAACCATCTCCAAGCTTTCCGATGTACATACCGGGACGCAAGCGAATGTGCTCTTTCCAGTCTAATGACCGAATGTTATCTTCTGTGTAGTTCACTTCATTTTCCATAAAATCTTGGATGCTTTCTCTCAATGAATGCGCTGTTTTAACAGTAAAATCAGCAACATGCAAATTAGCAAACTCCTTGTAAACATAGGAGCTACAAGCGATTCACTTATTAACATTCGCATGAAGTTTTCAAGATTAACAACACTCCCTCAATCAGACAGCACTTCATCACCTTAAAAAAGCAAATCCTTGAAGCCATGTTCGCTTATCTTTTATTTCATAATTAACACTAAATAAGATTCCAATAATCGAAAAGTGAAAATTTCTCGAGCGAGAAATATTTATAAGATTAATCGTATCTTAACATGGCCTTTACAAGAGGTATGCTTAACCAAAATTTACTATGAAACGTTTTCTTATCGCAGCCCTTGGGCTTTGTTGTTTTACCCTATGTTTTACTTCGGCTACAGCCCAAACAAGCGAGGGAGGAATACCACTCACCTGGACCAATGACAAGGTCAACTGGAACATTCCAAATCACGAACTCGAGCCCTTCGATGTTCAAGCCTTTCTAGATGAAGATGAAGTAGTAAACGAATCAAAAGATGCTCCTTATCGCTTTGGTAAAAACTTCGATGTTTCTATTACTTTTGACAATGCTGGTCGTTGGAAGACACTACCAAACGGAGACCGAGTATGGTTAATGTCGGTAGAAAGTGAGGGCGCAAAATCGATCAATTTGGCTTTTGACCAATTTTACCTTCAACCGGGCGCGAAGCTTTTCATGTATACTGAAGACCACGCCCATCTTATTGGAGCTTTCACCCATAAAAACAATGCTGCTGACGGACTTTTCGCAACTTATCCTGTCCCTGGTCAGAAGCTTATTATTGAATTTTATGAACCTGCAAGCGAAGTTGGGAATTCAAGCATTGAGATAAAAACCATCACTCATGCATACCGAGATTTGGATGTAGTGGCAAGGGGAATAGGCGACTCAGGTGCGTGCAACAATAACGTTGTTTGTGCTGAAGGAGATCCTTGGGAAAACCAAATCAACGCCGTTGCTATGGTGGTTGTTGGTTCAAATGGAATCTGTACTGGAGCGTTGATTAACAACACTGCAAACGACGGACACCCGTATTTCTTAACGGCAGACCACTGCACAGGTGGTGGAGTAAGCAACTGGGTATTCCGCTTTAACTGGCAAAGCACCACCTGTGTTGGCAACAACGTAGGCACTTTTCAAACAGTAAACGGTTCTACGATGCTTGCGCAAGGGGGAATTGCTGATTACGCACTTCTTGAAATCAATAATGGCAATCCCATACCTCAAACAGCCACGCCTTATTTCGCTGGTTGGGATGCCACGGGTGTGAACCCAAGTAATCAAGTAGCCATTCACCACCCTTCAGGTGATTTGAAAAAAATATCCTTTGATACAGATGCTGCAGGAACCGCTACCTATGGTGGAGCAACATGCTGGAGAATTTTCAATTGGGAAGATGGAACCACAGAACCTGGATCATCAGGCTCCCCCCTATTTGATCAAAACCAGCGAATCATTGGTCAACTCTATGGAGGTCAAGCAACTTGCGCCAACAATGTGAACGATTATTACGGTAAATTTGATGTTACTTTCCCTTTTGTTTGCCAATGGCTAGCACCAGGATGTACCGCTACGGCAATTGATGGATATGATCCTTATTCTCCAACGGTGAGCCTGGATGCTCAGGCAAGCGGTGTCCTTGAGCCTTCAGGAAATTACTGCACCAATACCGTTTCTCCTCAAGTGAATATCAGAAACGCTGGAACAACTACCTTAACTTCTCTCTTTATTACCTATAATGTTGACGGAGGAGCAAACCAAACGTTTAACTGGACTGGAAGTTTAGCTAGTTCAGCGGTAGCTGCAGTCAACCTTCCTAACATTACAGTTGGTGACGGTGCACATGTCTTCAATTATACTGTTTCATCACCAAATGGAGGAACCGACCTCAATGCTGCTAATAACAGTGCTTCTAGTAATTTTGCAACTACCTCAAATGGTGTGACCTTCACTCTGGACATTCTAACAGACAATTACCCTGCTGAAACTACCTGGACCATTACAGATCTTCAAGGAAACACCTTGTTTTCTGGCGGACCATATGCCGGGCAACAAACCAATTATAGTTTCTCAGCATGTTTACCAGCTGCTTGCTACAATTTGAACTTTTTTGATTCCTTCGGGGATGGAATGCAATACCAAGGAGTTGTAGGGGATTACACCTTATCGGACGAATCAGGTAACGTTCTAGTTAGCATAATTGCTGGTGGAAATTTTGGTGCATCGGTAACGGATCAATTTTGTTTGGTAGCAAGCGGTGTTAACGGTTGTACAGACCTAACAGCATGTAATTATGACCCTTCAGCCACTACAGATGATGGCTCTTGCGAATTCACTTCTTGCGCTGGTTGTACCAATGCAGCCGCATGTAACTATGACCCTAGTGCTACTTTAGATAATGGAACTTGTCAATTGCCCGACGGGTGTACTGATGCTGGAGCATGTAACTACAACCCTGCTGCGCTTTGCGATAATGGTAGTTGTGAGTTTAATTCTTGTGCAGGATGTACTAACTCTTCGGCTTGCAACTATAATGCAACTGCTACAATAGATAACGGATCATGTCAATTGCCTGATGGCTGTACTGATGCTGGAGCGTGTAACTACAATCCTGCAGCGCTTTGTGATAATGGTAGTTGTGAGTTTAACTCTTGTGCAGGATGCACTAACTCTTCGGCATGCAACTACGACGCTACTGCTACGATAGATAACGGATCATGTCAACTGCCTGATGGCTGTACCGACAGCGGAGCTTGTAATTACAATCCTTCTGCTACCTGCGACAATGGTACTTGTGAATACAACTCTTGCGCCGGTTGTACCAACGCAGCTGCTTGTAACTACGATGCTGCTGCTGCTATCGATGATGGATCTTGTACTCTTCCAAACATCACCTACTACCTCGATAATGATGGCGATGGCTTTGGAGATGCCGCTAATTCAATTGTAGTTTGTGGTCCAACTACAGGCTACGTTCTAGATAACAGCGATTGTGACGACAACAATGCAGATAAGTACCCAAATGCTCCTTCAACTCAAGAGGGCATTGATAATGACTGTGATGGTATTGTCAACCAAGATGAATTGGCCACCTGCATGGGAGATTTCAATACTGATGGACAGCGAAACATTGGAGACATGCTCTTCATGTTAGAAAGCTTCGGTTGTGTTGGAAACTGTTCAGGCGACCTCAATCAAGATCAAGTGGTTAATGGTGCAGATATCATCATGTTCTTGAGTTTCTTCGGAACACCTTGTAATTAAGTAGATAACCAATTCGGGAAAAGTCCCGTAAACACACATATTTTTTAGTTCTAAGCAAAACCTATACATGAAACAATTTCTTCTAGTACTCGTTTGTGTCTTGACACTTGGTAGTCTTTCTGCACAAGCGATTTGGACAGATAGTGCAGCACCGAATTTGGATCAACGCTATATTAAACCTTCGAAATCAAGGGTTCTTCAGGCCGATTTCGAAACTTTAAGAAGTGTGCTAATGAGTGCGCCTCATGAAAAGGATGTACTTGTAATAAATAGTAACCTTGTTATTGCAATTCCACATCCAGATGGAAGCTTTCAAGCCTTTAAATTGGTTGAAGCACCGGTTATGGCTGATGAACTAACAGCAAAATATCCCGATATCAGGTCTTTTCTTGGTCAAGGCATTGATGATCCTACAGCCACTTTGCGATGTGATATTTCACCAGCTGGTTTCCATGCTATGGTCATGAGTCCGAAGGGAACCTGGTATATCGACCCTTATGCCATGGGAAATGTAGACTTCTATCAGTCCTATACACGTAAAGCATTTTACGAAACCAATACTAAGGTTTTTGTTGAGGGCGAAA
Organism: Flavobacteriales bacterium; assembly: GCA_029238785.1. Taxonomy (GTDB): domain Bacteria; phylum Bacteroidota; class Bacteroidia; order Flavobacteriales_D; family Sanyastnellaceae; genus CALKGK01. The sequence goes on from JAQWFN010000057.1 coordinate 26,061, forward strand.
TAGAACCAAGCACAAAATTTGAAATCAACAAAGACAAGCTCGATGAGCAGTTAGAAATTGATCGAAAAGGGAAAGGAAAAGATGGTCGGAAAGTGCACAACATGGGATTCAACCTGGCCAAAACGCCAAGCGGAACACAGCTTAGAACCTATCGTTTGGCTCTCGCTGGAAATGGAGAATATACCGCATTTCATGGAGGAACTGTTGCGTTAGCGCTAGCGGCAATGAATACCTCAATGACCCGAGTTAATGGTGTTTACGAACGTGAATTTGCCATTCGGATGGTGATTGTGGAGAACAACGACCTTATCATCTTCACCAATGGTGCAACCGACCCATACACCAATGGAAATGGAGCAACAATGCTAAATCAGAACCAAACCACATGTGATAACATCATCGGTTCTGCGAATTATGATATTGGTCACGTTTACTCCACTGGTGGTGGCGGTATTGCTCAATTGAATTCCCCTTGTGGAAGTGGGAAAGCAAGAGGTGTAACTGGTCAGGGAGCACCAATTGGAGATCCTTTTGACATCGATTATGTTGCTCATGAAATGGGACACCAATTTGGAGGAAACCATACTCAGAATAACTCATGTAACCGATCTACTAATGCTGCCTACGAACCAGGTTCAGCTTCAACGATTATGGGTTATGCCGGAATTTGTGCTCCAAACCTACAAACGAATAGCGACGATTATTTCCACAACCATAGTTATAATGAGATCATCAACTTCTCTCAAAATGGAAATGGAAATACATGTGCCACAATAACATCTACAGGAAACGGTGTACCTACCGTTGATGCCGGTGCAGGTGGTTGGACCATTCCAATTTCAACCCCTTTTGAACTTACTGCCAACGGTAGTGATCCCGATGGAGATATACTCACCTACACCTGGGAACAATACGATTTAGGCCCAGCAACTACCGACATCAA
>JAQWFN010000048.1 GCA_029238785.1 Flavobacteriales bacterium
CTTGTGGAATATGGTTAGCAACGAGTGTAGGAATACCAATTCCGAGGTTCACGTAGTAGCCGTCTTGTAGTTCTTGCGCAATGCGCTGCGCGATACCGTTCTTATCTAACATGGTCTTGGAATTATGAGCGTGGTTTTACAGTTCGTTGTTCAATTCTCTTTTCGTAGCTCTTTCCTTGGAAAATGCGTTGAACGAAAATCCCTGGCGTGTGGATCTCATTGGGGTCGAGTTCACCAATGGGCACGAGTTCTTCTACTTCGGCAATGGTAATTTTCCCTGCCATGGCCATTACTGGGTTGAAATTTCGGGCCGTAGCCTTGAAAATCAAGTTGCCCGCGGTGTCGCCCTTCCAGGCTCTTACAATGGCATAATCTGCCGTGAGTGCATGTTCAAGGATGTGTGGTTTCCCGTTAAAAACGCGCACTTCCTTACCTTCACCCACTTCGGTTCCATAACCTGCTGGAGTAAAGAAGGCCGGAATTCCAGCACCTCCCGCTCTGCAGCGTTCGGCCAAAGAGCCTTGAGGAATCAAATCCACCTCGAGTTCTCCGCTGAGCATTTGTCGTTCAAACTCATCGTTTTCACCCACATAAGAAGAAATCATTTTTTTGATCTGCTTCCCTTGCAATAAAAGGCCCAAGCCAAAATCATCCACCCCGGCATTATTGGAGATACAGGTGAGGTCTTTCACCCCCATTTTCACCAAGTGAGCAATTGAATTTTCTGGGATTCCACATAAACCGAAACCGCCCAACATGAGCGTCATTCCGCTTTCAATTCCCTCGCAAGCTTCTTGAGCGTTACTCACTACTTTATGTATTGCCATTGTGTGTGTTTATTCAAAAATTTCTTCCCCCTCTTCCATAAAGCCGCCATCACCTTCTCCAAAGATAGCAGAATTTGCAGGGTCGCTAAACTCATCGCAGTTCAAGCTTTCGGCTTCATAACCTTCGGGCGCTTTAAAGTCGTTTTGAGGAAAGGCCAGCGCTTTATCATCATAAATCTTCTTCATGAAATAACCATAAATTGGAAGCGCGGTATTGGCTCCTTGTCCGAGACTGGTGGTAGAAAAACGCACCGCCGGATCGGCTGCACCAACCCAAACTCCCGTTACGAGATCAGGGGTTAAGCCCATGAACCAACCGTCGGTATTGTTTTGAGTTGTACCGGTTTTCCCCGCCATGGGGGCCTTTATTCCATCGTAATCCCTGCTTTCCAAATCCATGCGCAAACGCATTCCGGTACCGCTTCGTTTTCCAAGCTCTTTATTGTAAGCTCCATCCACAACACCTTTCATCATTTGAACGGTCATGTAAGCGGTGTACTCATCAAGTCCTTGGCGAATGTTCAGCTCCGGTTCGTAGATGGTGTTGCCGTTCTTGTCTTCAATTCGCACAATGTAGCTCGGCTCAATGTACACCCCGCCGTTGGCCAGTGCGGCATTGGCGGCCACCATTTCGTAAAGCGACAACTCCGCTACTCCTAGTGCAATGGACGGCACATTGGGCACATTGCTGGTGATCCCCATGTTCGCTGCTGTGGTGCGCACGATGTCGGTACCATAATCTTTAATCAGCTTGGCGGTGATGGTGTTCATGGAGTTGGCGAGGGCGTATTTTAGGGTAACGATCTCTCCATACTTGAAATCTGAGTTGTCCGGACACCAAGGTTCTTGTCCGGAAGGCATATCGATGCAAATCTTCTGATTCGGCAACTCCGTGCAAGGGTGCAAGCCCAAACGGATGGCAGAAGCATAAACAAAAGGCTTAAAGGTAGAGCCTACTTGACGGCGCATTTGGTACACATTGTCGTACTGAAACTGCTTGTAATCAACGCCTCCTACCCAAGCTTTAACATGACCACTCTTGGGATCAACAGCTAAAAGTCCGGCATGCAAAAAGGTCTTGTGGTACTTGATACTGTCCATGGGCGTCATGGTGGTATCAATAAAGCCCTTCAATCCATACACCTTCATTTTTGTTGGTGTATCGAAGTTCTCGTCGATTTCTTTATCGCTAGGTTTTGGCCAGAGGTGACTGCATCCGCCCTTTTCTTCGTCGCAATGCCACATGTTCTTTCCATCCACCTTTTGCCCCATGATGTAGAAGGCCGGTCGTTTACAATCAGGACAAAGTTTTCCTGTTTGCATTTTGTAGCGTTCTGATTGTTTCTTGGAGATGTTTAAGATGCGTTCTGTGTCTTTATCTTGAATGCCGTTATAAAAGGGGTAGTTTTTGTCTTTTCGCTTTTTGAGGTCTTTGTTGAAGGCCAATTGCAGTTCATTGCTCATGTGTTCTTTCACTGCAAACTCGCCATAGGCTTGCATTCGAGAATCGATGGTGGTAATCACCTTCAAGCCATCGCCATAAAGATCATACTCACTGCCATCGGCTTTGGTGCGAACGAGTTTCCCGTCTTCATCCTTTTCACCCAAAATGCGCTTCAATTCAGCCCTTAAGGTTTCTCTGAAGTAGGGCGCCATTCCTTCATCGTGACTTACACGTTGAAAGTTAAGGCCCATTGGAAGCACGCGCAAAGAATCGTATTCCTGCTCACTCAAATTACCGAACTTGGTCATTTGGTACAGCACCACTTCGCGTCGTTTCTCTACCAGTTCTTTTCTTCTCAAGGGATTGAAGAGTGAAGAGTTTTTGAGCATCCCTACCAACATGGCCGACTCTTCCACATTCAGCTCGTTCACCGGCTTGTTGAAGTAGATATAGGCCGCAGACTTGATGCCCACCGCTTGGTTGAGGAAGTCGTAACGGTTGAGGTACAAGGCAATGATTTCTTCTTTAGTGTACTGACGTTCTAATCGGCTAGCGATGATCCACTCTTTTGGTTTTTGAAGCAAAGCCCTTTCGATAAAACTCACACCTTCGTATTCCTTCGTGAAGAGCAGTTTCGCCAATTGTTGAGAGATGGTTGAACCACCACCTTTGCTCCCCATGTAGGCAATAGCGCGAATGAGTCCTTGAAAATCCACACCGCTGTGGTCCCAGAAGCGCGCGTCTTCAGTGGCCACCAGGGCTTCCACCAAATGGGGCGGTAAATCTTGGTATTTGATGTCGGAACGGTTCTCTCTGTAGTACCGACCAATCACCTCGTTGTCTGAAGTGTATACCTCAGTAGCTAGATTGGTTTTTGGGTTGGCGAGTGCCTCCGTGTTGGGTAAATCGCTAGCAGATGCTAACATCAATAGAACACCTAAGCCAATAAATGGGGCAAGCACCACAAGCCAAAAGAGAAAAATGAATTTCCCGTACTTCGGTTTGGGCTGCTGTTTGGTGTTTTTCTTGGACGTATTTTTTGCCATGATGGGTGCTGTTTCGATAGGACGTTCAAAATTAGCCATTCGTATGAAGACTACGCCGGAATTTCATTAAAAGTGCTGCTTTTCCAAAAATTAGTGAAATAATGGCTTGTCTTCGGCGGTGCTTGCTTGCATTTGTTAATTTTGGGGTTCATTTTCAAAGCATGATCGTTCTAATAAAAGCTGCTCAGCTGATTTTAAGTCTTTCAATCCTTGTGGTACTGCACGAATTGGGGCATTTTATACCAGCTAAACTTTTCAAAACACGGGTAGAAAAATTCTACCTCTTCTTCAATCCTTGGTTTTCTTTGTTCAAGTTCAAGAAAGGTGAAACCGAGTACGGAATTGGCTGGCTTCCATTGGGTGGTTATGTGAAAATTGCGGGGATGATTGACGAGTCGATGGACACCGAAGCCATGAAACAACCGGCACAGCCTTGGGAATTTCGATCCAAAAAAGCTTGGCAACGCCTCATCATCATGGCCGGTGGAGTTACAGTGAACCTTATTCTAGGATACATCATCTACTCGATGGTCTTGTTTGCCTATGGTGAAAAAGAACTTCCACCTTCTGAATTGCAGCACGGACTTTATTTCAACGAACAGCTGATTGACCTCGGTTTTGAAAACGGAGATAACATTGTAGCGATTGATCAGGTGGACGTTACCAACGTGAATGATATCAGAAAAGATCTTTTTCTGGGTGATGCCAGTACGGTGCAAGTTGAGCGAAATGGTCAGCGAATGGACGTCAAATTACCGGGTGATTTTGGTCAGTTCATGATCGACAGCGGCATCAAAAACCCGCTTGAGATTCAGTTCTTAAACAAGGTCATCAGCCTTGATGAAGGCTACCCTGCGGCCGAGGCCGGTTTGCAAGTTGGCGATGAAATTGTTCGTATTAATGATGTTGAGAGCCCTTATTTTAATGCCTTTGTTCGCGAATTAGCGAAAAGCACTTCAGACACCGTGCTTGTTGGATGGGAGCGCAATGGCGTTTATCAGGAGGCCAACATTGTTTTAAGTGCCGACGGTAGAATTGGTTATGGTCGCGCTCGCGAAGAGCAGGATTTCAAGTTTGTTGAAATCGAATACAGCTTTGGTGAAGCCATTACCAGTGGTTTTTCTATCGCTAAGGAAACCCTTCAAAATTATGTTTTGAGCCTGCGTTTCATCTTCAGCAAAAAAGGCGTTCAAGAAGTAGGTTCGTTTGTCACCTTAGGAAGCATCTTTAGTCCGGAATGGGATTGGGAAGTTTTCTGGAAAAACACGGCCTTTTTATCATTGATTCTCGCGTTCATGAACATTTTGCCCATTCCCGCTTTGGATGGCGGACACATCATGTTTTTGATTTACGAAATCATAGCGGGGAAACCGGCGCCAGACAAAGTGCTGGAGAAAGCGCAAATCGTTGGTGTGGTCTTGCTTTTAGGGCTCATGGTGCTTGCCTTAGGGAACGATCTGTTTAAGGTCTTCACTGGAGGATTCTAGCTCTTAACATTTCAATTAGGATAAGATTGAAAACCCGAATCAGCTTGCAGCGCTATTTCGTGTAATTTCAAAACATGAAAAAGGCGTACTTGATTGTGATCTTATTGCTTTGGGCTTCAGCAAACTTTGCTCAAGATCAAACCAGAGCGGCTGTAGGAAGTTCCTATTTTGTTCGAGAAACCTACTTAACGGTAGTTCCTTTTGAGCCGAAGATGTTAATTTCCGACCTGCACCCACCGATGTGCAAGCAAAACAACTTGGAAGACGAAGCCATGATTGCAGCGCTCCAAGAATTGCTTTTGGAATCCTTTCAAAGTGTTGAAGGGGTGGTATTAAACAATGATTTTGACCAATATCCCTATGCCCTGCTACCTCATTTAGCTTATCGCTATTTGCCTGTTCCAAGCGATGAAGCAAAAGCAAAAAGTGCCGAAAAAAGGAGTCCGTTTATTCGCAATGCAGGCGTTCAGGGAGGAGAAATCAAATCATCGCGAAGCAAAACACCCCACTACATGAAGCCCGTTTTGGAGGCCGAAATAGTTCAGTCTTTGTTTGAGGGAAGCAATGCTCAAGTGATGTGTATCATTTCTGAATTAGATTTTAAAATAGACCACTACACCAGTGTAGCTCCTGGAGAAGTGAGGTATAAAACCATTGCCTTGCATTACGCTTTGTACAAGCGAAATGGAGAAGAACTTCATAGCGGTTTAGTGAGTAGAAGCACCAATACGAGCAACTATGAACTGGCCCACCTAAAAAATGAATACCTTATTCCGCTGTGTGCAGAAATCTTAGAACAACTCAAGATAGCGCAGGCAAAAGAAATGAGTGAAGCGGCGAAGGACACGCCTGCTTCGAAGCCTGAAAAAGAAGAGCAAGGCGAAAAAAAGAAGGCCCCGAGAACCCGGGAAAATGCTGTAGACGAAGACTTTTAACATGACCATCGATATCAACGCTTACTACCTCGTAATTGCGGCCTCACTCGTAATTATCTTCTCCTATTTCGCGAACGTGATCTCGCGCAAAACCAATATTCCAAGCGTGCTTTTGCTCATCATTTTGGGCGTGTTGATCAAACAAAGTTTTCCTTATTTCGGATTGAGTAAGCTGCCTTACGAAGGACTCATTTTAGAGGTCTTGGGTACCGTTGGACTCATTTTCATCGTACTTGAAGCCGCCCTCGATTTAGAGTTGAGAAAAGACAAGTGGCCCATCATCTGGAAGTCCATGTTGGTGGCTTTGGGGGCGCTTTTGTTTAGTTCATTTGGCATTGCAGGATTTTTGTATTGGATCTTTTTTGATGATTTCTTCAATGCCTTGGTGTATGCCATCCCACTCAGCATCATGAGTTCGGCCATTATTATTCCAAGTGTTGGAGGCTTGGTGCAAATGCAGAAAGAATTTATGGTGTATGAAAGCACCTTTAGCGACATCCTTGGCATCATGTTCTTCTATTTGCTCCTTGGAAATGAAGACGCCGGTTCTGTATGGACGGTAGTGAAAAACGTGGGAGTGAACATCAGTGTAACCATCGTTTTAGGCCTTTTAGTGAGCTACGTGATGGTGTTCATGCTTCAAAAAATCACCGGAAACGTCAAGCTCTTCCTCACCATTGCCGTACTCTTACTCATTTATGCTATTGAAAAGCTTGTACACCTTTCGCCTTTGATTTTGGTGCTGGCTTTCGGACTCATGCTCAACAACCACAAACTCTTTTTTGTGAAGCGCATGCGGCAATTGGTGAACGATGAGAAAATAGAGTCCATCACAAAAGATTTCCACGTACTTACCTTGGAAACGGCATTCGTCATCAGAACTTTTTTCTTCGTCATTTTCGGAATTACCATTGTTCTGAGCAGCCTTATGAACTGGTCGGTGATCTTCTACAGCCTAGTGATCGTGGTTATTCTCTATCTCGTGAGGTTCCTCTTTCTAATGTTATTTGTTAGAAAAGACACCTTCCCAATGTTGTATATTGCTCCTCGAGGTTTGATTACCATCCTCTTGTACTTCCAAATTTATTCTGGTCACCCAGAGTATGTACACGATGGATTTGATCAAGGGATATTACTTCTTGTGATTATGGTGACAAGCATTGTGATGACCATTTCATTAATACAGAACGGATTTGGTGTGTACTCCGTGAAAAGAGATGAAAGAACCTCAGAATTTGCTTTCGTACACGAGGAAGCTGCTGCGCAAAATACAGCAGAAAACGAAGATGAAAAAAAAGGAACTAACTCAACTTTAAACCCTTCTGAAGAAGACGAGGAATCTGCTCATTAAGCTTTGATTTGTGTGCGATTTTTCATATCTATACAGAAGAAACTACAATCTCCAGTGATTAACCTTGACAACCTAAAAGTACTTTCTAAAGACAATCCGGCTTTCATCAAAGAAATCCTCCAGGTGTATCTTGAAAACGCTCCTTTGGATTTCAATAAGCTGAAAGATCATGCCGCAAAGGAAGATTGGACCATGGTGCGCTATTACGCGCATAAATTGAAGTCCAGCTCTTTCACCATTGGCTTTAACGATGGATATAGCGCCTTTCAAAGCATTGAGCGCATCATCAAAAATCAGGAAGGTATTGATCCCATACCTGAGCTCATCAATACCGCCGACCGCCTTTGTCAGAACTCATTCTCTGAAGTTAAAGACGCATTAAAGAACTACTAGCCCTCCTTTTTTAGCTTGGCCTTTTGGCCGCATCCCTCTTGTCAGACAAAACTTACGTGCATTGAAGTGACGTGCTTACTTCAAACACTTAAGAATGTGGCTAAACTTGTATCAATAAATGAAACAAGACATGCTGAACCTACAACTTATAACGAAGATCTCTGGCAAAGACATGGCGTTTAGAAATGCCATCATCAACACCATTAACCAAGAAGCAGTAAACACTTCTAATTTATTGAAAAACGCTGCTCAAGAGCAACGTTGGATGTTGTGCTACACCTTGGTGAACAGTTATCTTTTGAAGATTCAGCCCTATGCCAACCTTACTTTTTCGAATCAACTGAAAGCTCAAATTAATCGTCTTCGTTCGAGCCTTAACGACCTTGAACGAAGACACCTTGTGAGTCAAATTGCAGGCAGTATCTCTGAAATTACAAGTAATCAAAAAGGCGACGCTACAGACGAGCGAAATGCTTCCCGGGCTTAGTGGAAATCAATCCTTTTAATTCCATGTTCAACAAGACCGTCATCAATTCTCCTCGCGTTAATTTTGCTTGGAAACTGAGCTCATCAATATGAAGCGATTTTCCCGAGGGCAAACAAGAAAGAATGTTCCGCTCATTATCGTTGAGGTCTAATTGAAGTTGAACAGCCTTCGCTTGAACGCTCTCCCAGTTCAAGTGCTTGGCGATGTCTTCACCGCAAGTAACGAGTGCCGCCTCCAGATTCTTGATGAGGAAGTTGGTCCCCTCACTGTATTTCGATTTCAAACTTCCAGGAATGGCAAAGACTTCCCGCTGATAGGAATTGGCCAAACGGGCGGTAATCATAGAACCGCCTTTTATTCCGCTTTCCACCACCAAAGTAGCATCACACAATCCGGCGATAATTCTATTTCTACTGGGGAAGAAATTGCGATCGGGCATTACTCCCGGCAAATACTCACTTACCCAGCCGCCATCGTCGAGCATGCGCTTGGCATCAATTTGATGCGCTCCCGGGTAAATGCGGTCCAAACCGTGCGCCAAACAAGCCAGGGTAGGCACGCCTCTTTTAAGGCAAGATCGGTGCGCTACAATGTCCACTCCGTAAGCCAATCCACTCACTACAGTTGCCCCATAAGCGGCAAGCTGCACAATCAATTCATCACAAATCAACCTGCCCTCATCAGATATTTGCCTGGTTCCAACAATCGCAATCATCCTAGACGAATTCACTTGTGCCTTGCCCTTAGTAAAGAGTACTACAGGTGCATCGTTACACCATGAGAGCCGATAAGGGTAACTCTTATCGCCTATCAAATGCACCTGAGCACTCATCTTAGATAAGCGCTCGTAAACGGCCTTCGCTCGGTCTTTTACCCCGTCGTCGAAAAAACTATCTACTGCCACCTTAGGCAAACCGTTGATGGCCCTTAAGTCTTTCCGCTTCGCCAAGAAAAAAGTCTCCAAATCACCAAAATGAGCCAAGAGTTTTTTCGTGTTGGCCGGACCAATTCCCTGAATAAAAGACAGGGCAATGGCCAAAACTGAACGTTCATCTAAATCCATTCGGCGAAACTAAGTGATGATGAAAGACGCGTGGGAATAACTTTGTGAATGAAGGGATTTCTTATACTTGTAGAATAACCTTGAACAAAAATGCGATTTCTTACCCTTATTTTTATCCTTATTGGCAGTGCCTCGGCCTTCGCCCAATCAGCCAGCATCAAAGGAACAATCACTGATGCGTCGAATAAAACAGTACTTCCTGGAGCTAGTGTCTTTAACCAAGATGGACAAGGAATTACGAGTGATATTGATGGAAACTATGAGCTGAAGCTCCCACCAGGAACTCATAAAATTAGCTTCAGCTTTATTGGTTACGACAAACAAGTGAAGGAAATTACCCTCACGGAAGGACAAAGCTTACAACTTAACATCGCCCTAAAACCGAGCAACTTCAATTTGGACATTGTGGTGGTTTCTGCAGGGAAATTTGAGCAGGATTTAAGCGAAGTAACGGTGTCGATGGACGTGCTTTCACCCCAACTCATTGAAAATAAAAACACCACTTCCATGGACGACCTCCTGCAACAGAGTCCGGGCGTGAGCATTGTTGACGGCGAACCGCAAATTCGAAGTGGAAGCGGATATTCTTTCGGAGCAGGGTCTCGGGTAATGATTTTGATTGATGACCTGCCCATGCTGAGCGGTGATGCTGGCCGACCATCTTGGGGCTTTCTGCCCGTGGAGAACGTAGAGCAAATTGAGGTGATCAAAGGAGCGAGTTCTGTGCTCTACGGAAGCGCCGCCTTGTCTGGAGTTATCAACATTAGAACCGCTTATCCAAAAGCTGAGCCCGTAACCAAAATCAACGTTTTTGGCGGAGTGTTTTCTACACCAGAAACCGCAGAAGGAAAGTACTGGAGCGGCAACGGTATTCGCAGCGGGATGAACTTCCTCCACTCTCGACAAATTGGAAACTTGGACCTCGTGGTGGGTGGAAACTTTTTGGGGAACGACAGTTATTTGGGTCCGATCATCGACTCTACCGGACAAGCTGCATCGTCCAAATACAACCCTTTTGACGTTAACCGTTATGATGCCGACAGCCGTGCTCGTTTGAACCTTTCCTTGCGTCAACGCTCCAAGAACATCAAAGGCTTGAACTACGGCGTAAACACCAGTTGGATGAAGGGCGAATCCTTGGCCACCTTGCTTTGGGACAACGACACCACCGGTTTGTACAGTGCCTTCGAAGGAAGCGCCACCCGAACCAAACAAGTGATTGGAACCGTTGACCCCTTTGTGGAATACTTTGCGCCCAACGGAAGTAAACACCGCTTGAGAACGCGCTGGCAAAAGCTCGATAACGATAACGATAACAACCAAGGGAACTTCTCAGATGTGCTCTACGGCGAGTACCAATTTCAACAAAGTTTTGATTCTACCTCAACCTTAAAAGGACTCACCCTCACCACAGGAGTTACGGGAACCTACACCGAAGGTATTTCTCAATTGTTCTCGGGGATTGAAGGGGGAGATGATGTTGTAAATGTGGCAAAAAACATGGCCACTTATGCTCAAATAGACAAGCGTTTTAAAGACAAACTCACCCTCAGCGCGGGGGTGCGCTATGAGTATTTTGAAATCAACGGGGAATCAGACAGCAAGCCCGTTTTTCGAAGTGGAATTTCTTATGATTTAGGACAGGCAACCTTTTTGCGCGCTTCTTACGGACAAGGATTCCGCTTCCCCACCATTGCCGAAAAATTCATCAATACCGCCGTTGGATTGCTCGTAATTTACCCCAACGAAGAACTCCAAGCAGAAGAGTCGTGGTCGGCAGAAATTGGTGTCAAACAAGGCTTTAAGATTGGCGAATTCAAAGGCTTCATCGACCTCGCTGCATTTTGGCAGGAATACGACAACTTTATTGAATTTACTTTCGGTCAATGGGGCAATCCGCTCACCTCTCCCTTGGGTGGAATTGGCTTTAAAAGTTTGAACACCGGTCAGAGTCGTGTTAGCGGACTCGAAGCCACCATCATTGGAACGGGGACCATCGGAAAAACCACCTTGAACTTGCTCAGCGGTTACACCTTCACCAATCCCGTGAGTTTGACTCCAGAATTGATTTATGCCGATGGCGCTTTGCCTGCATCATACAGAACAACTTCTTCTGATACCAGTAACGATATATTAAAATACCGACTCCAACACTTGGTGCGTTTCGACATTGAAGCACAGCGAGAGGAAATTACTTTAGGCGTAAGTGTGCGCTACAACAGCAGAATGCAGAACATCGACAAAGCTTTCTTGGACATTGAAGAGCTGGGCTTGGCCGATTTTGGTTTACGCAATTTTAGAGCAGAGCACGATACCGGCGACTATGTTGTGGACATGCGCTTGGGTTATACCTTCAAAGAAAAGCACCGATTGATGTTGGTTGTAGGAAATCTTTTGAATAGAGAGTACAGTATCCGACCTTTGGCCATTGAATCACCAAGAATTACCACCATCCAATACACCCTTACCTTATAATGAGAATATTCGGAGTTATCCCCGCCCGCTATGGTTCTTCGCGTTTCCCTGGCAAGCCCCTGGCCATGATCCACGGCAAAAGCATGATCCAACGTGTGTATGAACAAGCCCAAAAGGCGGAAGAACTCTCCGGATTGGTGGTGGCCACAGACGACGAACGCATTGCCCAAGCCGTGAAGGATTTTGGAGGTGACGTCGTAATGACCCAAAACACCCACCAAAGCGGCACCGATCGCTGCCAAGAAGCCGTAGTCAAACTCGGGAAAAGTGTTGGCGCGGTGGTGAACATCCAAGGCGATGAGCCCTTCATTCAGGCGGAACAAATCAACCAGGTGGCCGCGCTTTTAAAACAAGGTGCGCCCATTGCTACACTGGTGAAACCCATATCGAGCACCAGCACCCTGCTCGACCCCAACAAAGTGAAGGCCATTCTCAATAAGAACAACCAAGCCATTTACTTCAGTAGAAGCCCCATTCCCTTCTTCAAAAATAAAACCGCCGAACATTGGTTGAGTGCACATCAGTACTACAAGCACTTGGGCATTTACGGCTACCGTTCAGACATTCTGCATGAAATCAGTCACCTCGAACAGTCGTCTTTAGAAATCGCCGAGTCCTTGGAGCAGTTGCGCTGGATCGAAAACGGCTATGCTATTCACGTCGGAATCACCCGTTTCGAATCGCCCAGTATCGATACGCCTGAGGATTTGGCAAAAGTGTTGCGCGAAATGCCTCAGGATTGACGCTAAAATTTGTATTTTTGACTTTACTATGCCCCTAATTTCAGACTACATACACGTTTTATTGTTTCATCACGATTGTGTGATTGTTCCTCAGTTTGGTGGATTTGTAACCAACCTCAAGCCAGCGCACATTCACCCACGGAAACACATCATTGTTCCTCCGAGCAAGCAAGTGAGTTTCAATAAACACCTCATCAACAACGACGGACTACTCGTAAATCAAGTGGCGCAAGACCAAGGTTTGAGCTACGACGATGCCCTAGAATTGGTGAAGCAACATGTGGCTGATTTGAAGCGCGATTTGCTCAATGGAAAACGCATTGAGTTTGAAAACGTGGGCATCCTTTATCTGAATGAAAACCAAGCTTGGCAGTTCATTCCAAACAATCAGGTGAATTTCTTACAGTCGTCTTACGGACTAGCTCCAGTGGCTTTAAATTTGATTGAAGCTGTTGAAGTTCCGACGGAAGAGAAGGCAACGCCCGTTGTTTCCATTGACACCAACAAGGAACCTGAAATTACTGTTGTTGCCACCAAGAAAAAGCGTCAGTACTGGAAAGTAGCCGTCTTGGCCATTCCACTTTTGGCCGCAGCTTACTTCGTGAATGCCCCCTTGTGGGAAGGCGAATCGACATTGAGCTTGGTGAACCTGGATGCTTTCGCAAATCAAAAAGTGAGCAGCTACGAAGCCCGTTTTGAAGAAGAAGACATTCGCTTTGAGCATGAGAAAGTAGAAAACGCGGTTGACATGTTGGAGCGCGATTATCCTAGTATGGAGTCGGTATATTTTTCTTTTGATGATCACCGCATTTCTCCAGAAGGTTACTTGATCCGCATGGACGAACAGGCCAGTGAAGCTGCTGTTGTGGAAACTCCGGATGTGGAAGAAAACAAGGCCTCGAGTGCTTTGAACTTGCACTTCGTTATTGCCGGTGCTTTTGGCGATAGCCAGAACGCTCAGAATTTGCTTGCCGACCTCCGTTCAGAAGGTTTCGATGCCGTCATTGCAGGGAAATCTGGAGCACTTGAATTGGTAGCTTTTGGTTCATACACCACAAAAAGAGCCGCTAGAAAAGCCCAGAAGGAAATCAAAGCGAAAGGCTACAAGCAAGCATGGGTGAAGTAAGGATGAAACTGCTCCCTCCCGTTGCTGATATCGACAACATTATTTTTGATTTTGGAGGTGTTCTTTTCGACATCGATTACGACGCTCCCGTGCGGGCCTTTGCTGCACTAGGATTGAACGACTTTAACAGCCTTTACACCAAAGCCGCTCAAAACCCCTTGTTCGACCTTCTTGAAACAGGAAAAATCAGCAATGAGGGCTTTTATGATGAAATTCGGACTCATTTTAAGACCCAACTCGACAGCAGCACCTTGGAAGCAGCTTGGAACAGCATCCTCACCGGAATTCCCAAAGGCCGCATCGACCTCATCCATCAACTCAAAACAAAAAAGCGCACCTTTCTTTTGAGCAACACCAACGCCATTCATGTGGCTGAATTTGAGCGCATGATCGACCGAGAAATGGGGCTAGCTTATTACCGAAGTGCCTTTGAAAAAGTGCATTACTCCAACGAAATCGGCATCAAAAAACCCGATCCCAAGACCTTCTTGGCCTTGTGCGAGTGGCACGATCTCAAGCCCGAGCGCACCTTGTTCATTGATGATAGTCCGCAACACGTCAAAGGAGCCTTAGCCGCCGGACTCATCGCCTATCATTTAGATGTGAATAACGAGGATGTAAGGGATTTGTTTGCTGGGTGGTGAACGCAGCTAATTGCTTACTGCTTCCCCTGCTGCACCATACTCTCCCAGCTCAGCCACATGGCCTCGCTGCACGGTAGGGCGCCGCTTTCGAGCATTTCGAAAAGCTCGGTCTTGCGGTCTTTTACGAGGGCTTTTGTTCCGGTGTAGATTTCAAGGCCCAAGCCGGCCAAACCAACCGCACCTCCCGCCACTGCTTGGATGTGCTCGGGGTTGGTTAAATCATAGGGGGTGTCTTCGTTGATTTTGAGGTGAATCATCTCCCATTTGTCTTTGATCTGAAAGATGCGGAAACTTTTCTTCTCGCGAATTTGTGCCCATTTCAGGTTCTCCAAAACCTTGTCCCAAAAAATGTCTGAAAACAACTCCAGCATCTTCTGGGCAGCTTCGGGTTGATCTTGTTTGGTTCTCGACCAATCATCCTTCGTAATGGAATTGCTCGCGAGAAACTTCACAAAGTCTTCCCTCACGTCTTCTAACTCTTCTCTGCTTAAACAACGATACTTCATAAACAATTTCTTACAAGGAACAACAAGCAGGCTATCAATCAGTTCATTTCCAAATTAAACGAAGGTGCAAAGTTCCACCATTTTTGCAGAAAACAAAGAACCCGGCACAAGTACCGGGTTCTAAAGTCATCATTTAAGGGGATGTTATTTTGTGATGCCCTCTAAACGGAATAAGAAAGCATATTCCATGGCCACTTCTTTGTAACGTTCAAAACGACCACTTGCTCCACCGTGTCCGGTTGACATGTTGCAATACATGTACAATTGATTGTCGTCTGTTTTCAACTCTCTCAACTTCGCCACCCATTTAGCCGGCTCCCAGTACTGTACTTGACTGTCCCAATACCCCGTTGTTACCAACATGTTCGGGTAGTCTTGAGCAACAATGTTATCGTAAGGAGAGTAGCTTTTGATGTATTCGTAGTAGGTGCTGTCTTTAGGATTTCCCCACTCATCGAACTCTCCTGTTGTTAAAGGAATGGTTTCATCCAGCATCGTGCTTACTACATCAACAAAAGGCACAGCAGCCACAACGCCGTTCCAAAGGTCTGGGCGCATATTGATGATCGCACCCATCAACAATCCTCCTGCACTTCCGCCCATAGCGTAAAGGTGGTCTGGAGAAGTATAGCCTTGTTGAATCAAGAACTCACCGCAATCGATAAAATCAGTAAAGGTGTTTTTCTTGTTCAATTTCTTACCGTTCTCATACCATTCACGACCCATTTCTTGTCCGCCGCGGATGTGTGCAATCGCATAAACGAAACCGCGATCGAGCATGCTCAGCCTCACTGAAGAGAAATAGGCATCCATGCTTGCGCCGTAAGAACCATAACCGTAAAGCAAAAGCGGGTTTTTACCGTCTTTTTGTGTTCCTTTTTTGCACACCAAGCTGATGGGCACCAAGGTACCGTCTGTAGCAATGGCCATCAAGCGTTCGCTCTCGTAGTTGGCCGGGTCGAAGGTAGGATCCATCACCTCTTGTTGTTTCAACAAGGTGCGTTCTTGCGTATCCAAGGTGTAGTCGTAGGTGGAATTTGGCGTGGTTAAAGAGCTGTAGCCATAACGCAAAACCTTGGTGTCAAAATCAGGGTTGTAGCCCACGTAAGCGGTATAGGCCGGATCTTGGAACTCGATGTAGTGGTCTTCCGACCCGTCCCAAGGCATCACGTGGATTTCCGTTAATCCGTTTTTACGCTCGTCAACCACCAAGTAATCTTTGAAGATCTCAATGCCTTCCAAAAGCACGTCTGCACGATGAGGAATCACGTCGGTCCAGTTATCCATTCCGGTTTTCGCCACCGGGGTTTTCACCAATTTAAAGTTCTTCGCGTCTTTATTCGTAACGATGTAGAAATCGTCTTGATAATGCGCCACGCTGTATTCTAGTCCGTC
>JAQWFN010000070.1 GCA_029238785.1 Flavobacteriales bacterium
CATACCAAGTGTAAAGAACCACGCTCTTCCCGTCAGGAGCAACTATGGTTGCTGGACTATCATAAACAGAGCAGCACTCATTTCCAATGATGTCGTTCGACACCAATTCAGGGTTGATAGAGTAGAAGATTTGATTCACTAAATCGCCAGTGAGAGCGGCCTTACGAACTGCAGCATTAGCTGTTTCTAGCGTGATATTTTTCTTCAGGTTCAAGTTCATAATGGCCAAAGAACCGTTTGGAGTAGGCACACGAACCGCGTTTGCTGTGAGCTTGTTTTCTAATGAAGGAATAACCTTAGTTACCGCCTTACCAGCTCCAGTTTCTGTGATGACCATATTCACCGCAGCAGATCTACCACGACGTTCTTTGCTGTGCATGTTGTCCAGCAAGTTTTGGTCATTGGTGTATGCATGAACCGTTTCAATGTGTCCGTTTTCAATACCAAACACATCTTCTATAACTTTAAGTATTGGAGAGATGGCGTTAGTTGTGCACGAAGCAGCAGAAAATATATTTTGGTTTTCGATATCTAAGTCATGGTGATTGATACCATAAACAATATTTGGTATACCTCCGCCTGGTGCAGTTAAAATAACCTTGGATATCCCTTTTGATTTAAGGTGAACGCCCAATTCTTCTCCGTTTCGATACACACCGGTGTTATCAATAAGCAAGGCGTTGTTGATACCGTGTTTTGTGTAATCTAAACTCGCTGGATCTTTGGTTCCGATAAACTCAACGCGCTGACCATTAATAATCAAGCAAGAGCGTTCGTAATCGATTTGAATTGTTCCAGGGAAACGGCCATGTACAGAGTCATTTTCTAACAAGGCAGCTCTTTTCATTAAGGATTTTTCATCGATTGAGCGGGTAACAATAGCGCGAAGACGCAGCTGCTGACCTTTTCCTGCTTGACGAACAAGTTCTCGAGCAGCAAGTCGGCCAATTCTTCCGAAACCAAAAAGAACTACATCTCTTGGCTCAAGTGGATTGGCATCTGCAGTAGAAAAGTTTCCTAGTTTGTCTTCAAGGAAGTCCTTTTTAGCGTTAAATCGGTCGCGTTCTGCAAGCCATTCGCTGGCTAGTTTACCGATATCGATTTTCGCCGGAGCAAGATCCATTTCGTATAGATCTTTAGCTAGTTCGGCAGTATCGAAAACGCTGATTGGTTTTCCTACCACTTCGGCCGCATAATTGTGCAATCGAAGTACCTCTGAGATGTTAGTGTCTGCCAGATGATTTCTGAACAACACCAGTTCAATTGATTTGTCAAACAACAGCTTGCCGATAGAATTGATAAGGTCCACGGCTGCTCGCTCTTGATTCACGTAAACTTCCAGTTCATTGCTGTAAGTTTCCTGCATCGTTTGTGACATGTGTATGGAGTTAAAATTTAGAGCAAAAGTACCTACTTTTTAGGAGAGGAGGGGGCTGTTTTTCGATTTTTCCTGGATCAAAAATATAGGTAGAATCAATTTCGGCGACTTAAGTCAATAATCGCCTTCAGGGCTAAATTCAATTCATGCAACCTAAGCCGGTTATGAATTTTCTGGGTGATGGGGAAGTGCTAAAATCAATTTCGGCGACTTAAGACAATAATCGCCTTCTAGGCTAAATTCAATTCATGCAACCTAAGCCGGTCATGAATTTTCTGGGTGATGGGGAAGTACTAAAATCAATTTCGGCGACTTAAGTCAATAATGATAAAAAAAGAAGCGGGACTCTTTTTTAAAGAATCCCGCTTTTCAACTTTTCAAAAAAATATATTAGAGTCCTAAACCATAATACGCTCGCTTGCCGTTAGGATAAATCCCCTCAATCAATACACCACCCGTCTTCTCTTTCAGTAAGGCATTTAGACTAGGTGCATCATAGATTTTCTGACCGTCAAGCTTAAGAATGATGAAGCCAGGCTTAATGCCAGCATCCAACAGGGCTCCTTCGCTTAGAGTTTTCACTTGAACACCTCCATGAATTCCAAGGGATCTGCTTGTTTCAACAGGTATAGACACCAACTCCCCTCCGAGCATGGTTGTACTTTCGTCAGACCTCTCGATGATGTCGGTATTTCCCTGCTGGTTTTTCAAGACCATGGTGAAGTTCTTGATTCGATTGTCTCGAAGAACATTCACATCAACCTTATCGCCAGGACGATATCTTCCAACAGCTTCTTGAAGTTGAGGTACGTTATCTACTTTACGATCTCCAACTTGGATAATAACGTCGCCTTTTTCTATTCCAGCTTCGGAAGCGGCTCCATCTTCTACAACTCCCGACACGTAAACACCGCGAACATCTTTCAAACCGATTTCATCAGCTAAAGCTTGATTTACATCGCTGATTTGAACACCAATGAAAGCGCGTTGAACCATTCCGTACGATTTCAAGTCTTCAGCAACTTTCCTAACAATACTTGCAGGAACAGCGAAAGAATATCCAGCATAACTTCCCGTCTTCGAAGCAATGGCTGTGTTAATACCAACCAATTCTCCATTTGTATTCACTAATGCACCACCGCTATTACCAGGGTTTACTGCTGCATCGGTTTGAATGAAGGATTCGATAGGGAAGATGTCTCTATTGGCATCTTGTCTCAAGAGGTTGATGTTTCGTGCCTTAGCTGATACAATTCCTGCGGTTACTGTGCTTGTGAGATCAAAAGGATTTCCAACAGCTAAAACCCACTCGCCAATTTGGAGAGCGTCGCTGTTCCCATAACTTACAGAGGGTAAATTGTTTTCTTCAATCTTCAATAAGGCGATATCTGTTGCAGGATCGGCTCCAATAACCTCTGCGGTGTAGGTTTTATTATTGTTCAAACTTACGGTGATCGAAGAAGCTCCTTCAATAACATGATTGTTGGTAACGATAAAGCCGTTAGACTCTACTATAACACCTGAACCTGAACCTTTTTGGATCTGCGGACCACTTTCATAGCCGAAAAAATCCATCCAAGGATTGGAAAAAACAGGATTCACTTTGCTTTCTGTTTTAACGTGTACAACGGCGTTTACAGTTCTTTCAGCGGCTAAGGTGAAGTCTAAATTACTTCCCTCAATCGAAGGAGAACTTACGTAATGCACCGGCTGATTTTGAATAATTTGTTGTGCTTCAACTGGCTTTTCGAAAGCCTTGTAAGTTGCCAAAGCAGCAAATCCTCCTACGATGGCAACGAATAAAAGTCCGAGTAGTTTTTTCATCTCTTGTGTTTTTTCACTTATATATCAAATGTAACGCCATAAAGTGCCGATTGTTGGCGATGCTGAACTTAAAAAAAGTTAAGCTGGGCTTCAAATCCCTCAACAAATTCTTTACCAAGGCTGATATGCTATTTTAAGTGTGTCAAAATGACCATGATGAATGAAAAAATTTCATTTTAGTGCTGTCATTTTTTCAAGCATGGAAACACAGAGTGAAAAGCAATTATATGCGGTAGACTTGGTTTTATTACCAAATGAGCAGATTAGTACACAAGCTCTTGCGCTTCATGAAAGCCTGGTGTCAACGATACCCAATGGTATTCATTTCAACTATGGAAAACTTCCCCATATTTCTGTCTGGATGGGGTTGGTTGATGATGAAGGGATCGCTCACTTAAAGAAATTCATCAGTAATGAACCCGATACTCAAATTATATTGAACGAGTTAATTTCGATTGATAGAAAGACCTCATTTCTTAGTCATTGGAATTTGACCCTGGAAAATGAAGTAGCTATAAAATCGAAATACATGGCGTCTTCTCGAATTTGGGAAAAGGCCTTTGATATAGAACCAAGGCGCGAACACTTTGCAGAAGATACAAATCAGAACAGCATGAGCTATGTGCGCAATTATAATTTGGAGAGTTCTAGACTGCACATAACTATTGGACACGGTAAGTTGAATCAAAAAGAACTGCCGATGCAAGGAACAGCTTCTTGGGCTTTATTTCAATTGGGCGATTTCTGTTCTTGCGGGGAAGAAGCCCGCCTAGCATAAACACTTCGGTTTTAAAAACTAAGAATTCGGACAAACGAAATTGCTTCGCTTCAAGGAGGTCTCCTTAATGTATTTATATCCTCCTGCAATGTCTACTAAATTATGAACGCCTCTAGATTTCATTATTGAGATGTAAATCACACTCCTGTATCCACCTGCGCAATGAATGTAGTAGTTCTTATTTGAATCGAATTTGGCTTCTTGTTCGTTGATGAAATCCAAAGGCAAAGGTGCTGCAATCTCTAAGTGCTCAGCTTCGTATTCTCCTGGTTTTCTCACATCAACAATGCTCAAGTTCTCGTGTTCTTCCAAATAGGTGGCAGGTACTTGGTCAATACGGTCAGTCTCTTTCCCCGCGGCTTTCCATGCCTCAATACCGCCATTCAAGTAACCAAGCGTATTGTCGTAGCCTACTCGAGACAAACGGGTAATTACTTCTTCTTCGCGACCAGCGTCTGCAACGATGATTATGGGCTGCTCAATGTCAGTAATTAAGGCACCAACCCATGGGGCAAAGCCGCCATCAATTCCAATAAAAATAGAGTTCGGAATGTGTTCTTCAATGAACTTTGATTGATGACGGGTATCAAGAACCAAGGCGCCTTCATGATTGGCTATTGCCTCAAAACTTTCAACATCCAAAGCTATTGTTCCCCTTGATAAAACTGTTTCGAGTGGATCGTATCCGGTTTTATTCATCTTCACATTTGCTCCAAAATAAGAAGGTGGTGCTTGGATGCCTGTGGTAAGCTCCTTTATAAAGTTTTCCTTAGTCAAATCTTGAGCTAGCGCGTAATTGGTGACTTTTTGATTACCCAAAGTATCCCAGGTTTCTTTGCTCATGTTCTTTCCACAAGCAGAACCAGCTCCATGAGCAGGATAGACCAATACATCGTCCGATAAAGGCATGATTTTACTTCTCAAAGAATCATAAAGCATTCCGGCCAAATCTTCAGTGGTCATATCAAGTCCCTTTTGCGCTAAGTCTGGTCGGCCAACATCTCCAATGAACAAGGTGTCGCCTGAGAATAGGGCATGGGCTTTACCATTTTCATCGCGAAGCAAATAACAAGAACTTTCTAAGGTATGTCCTGGTGTGTGAAGCACTTCGATAGTAATAGCTCCAATACTGAAGATTTCTCCATCATGAGCTTCGTGCATTTTGTAAGTTGTTTCAGCTCCCGGACCAAAAACAATTTGAGCACCACTTTTTTCGGCAAGGTCGATATGTCACGACACGAAATCTGCATGAAAATGAGTTTCAAATATGTACTTGATTTTACTTTGATTTTTTTCAGCTTTAAGAAGGTAAGTAGAAGCATCTCTAAGTGGATCAATGATCGCAACTTCTCCCTTAGATTCAATGTAGTACGCCCCCTGAGAAAGGCAGCCGGTATATATTTGCTCGATTTTCATGCATGTAATTTGGAGGCAAAGGTACAAGAGGATTGCACTTATGCATAGGCTGATGCTGTAATTAAGAATTTTTTTGAAGAGTTTCAATCAATTAGGCCCTTAGGCTTTCATGTTTGGTAATGGCAGTTACACGAGACACATTGGGAATTACTTACCTTCGCTTCATGAATGAAACGTGGCTCATTTTATCCTTTTTTTTAACGGCAATGCTCTATGCTTCTGCCGGTTTTGGAGGTGGGTCTACCTATTTGGCCTTGCTGAGCACGGTCCATATCGATGGAGGATTCATGAGGACTGTTACCTATGCTTGTAATATGATTGTAACGGGGCAATCCAATGTGAATTATTTCAAAAAACGTTGGATTAGATGGAAAGAAGTTTGGCCCTTTTTTCTTCTATCGGTGCCTTTTGCTTTTCTTGGGGGGATGGTACGCTTGTCGCAAGGAATGTACCTCGCACTTTTAGGATTAGTGCTTATCGTTTCAGCTGCATGGATGCTCTTTTCAAACAAGAATAGGTCGGCTTGGGGCATATTCAATACCCAAGTTGCTCAGATCGGAGTAGGTGGTGCGATTGGTTTTTTGAGCGGAGTGGTAGGGATTGGTGGAGGCATTTTCTTGTCGCCCTTACTCCATTCAAGTAAGGACTTTGAGGCCGATAAGATTGCGGCCATCTCTTCTGTTTTTATCTTCGTAAACGCCTTCGCTGGAGCATTGGGCTTCTTCCTCAACCAGAAAATGTCTTGGATCGCATTTGAGGCTTGGCCCTTATTTTTAGCGGTACTATTTGGTGGTTTAATTGGGAATTTTTGGACAGTAAGTGGCAAAAGAAAACAGTGGATTAGAATAGTTACTGCTGTTCTTGTGGCTATTGTTGGTTTGCGTTTATTTGTTGGGAACATTTATCAAGTATTGGAGGCACTATGGAATTGAAATTAAACGCTTTTGGAATCGCCAAGGATATCCTGGGAGCGAAGACAAGTAAGCTTTACTTTGAAAATGAGCAAGTTTCTCTTTCAGAAGTAAGGCTGAAATTGGTGAATGTATATCCCGATTTCGCCCACTTAGCTTCACTTCGTTTTGCAACCTTGGATGAATACCGTGAAGACAGCTTCGAAGTTGGAAATGGCGATGAGATTCTATTAATACCACCGGTTTCAGGAGGATGAGAAGGGATGTAAAAATACAATCCGAGCCCATTAAAGTGGAAGAGCTTGTGGCGAGTTTCAAAAGGGAAGATTGCGGCGCCCATGTTGTTTTTGATGGTACTGTGCGCTCGGCAACGAAAGGAAAGCTTGTTGAATACCTCGATTTTGAAGCACTTCACAGCATGGCACTTAAGGAAATGAACCGCTTAATGGATAACATTGAAGCCCGTTTCGAACTGGAAGCGGCCTCACTGATTCATCGGGAGGGTAAAGTAGAAATAGGGGAGTCGGCTGTTCTTATTATGGTGGCATCTCCTCACCGCGCCGCTGCATTTGATGCTTGTCGTTTTCTTATCGACGAGCTTAAAGTAAGTGTTCCTATTTGGAAAAAGGAGGTGTACAAAGACGGCTATGTATGGGTTTCTGCCCATCCCTAGTTAAGCTTCCTTGTCGATCAATGCTTTTATTTTCATGAACTCCTCCTTGGTGTTGGCATTCCTTAACTGATGAACATACTCAGAACGGTACACTTTAGTATTGGAGTTGATCAGTACTTTTCTTGGACAAGAATAGCCTAAAGCCAAGAAATCCATCAAAGAAAAATAACTCTTCGGTTCCCAGATTGTACAGAGCGGATCTGGCCAATTTGTTTCAGGATTGTGGATGGCGGTGGCGATGTGTTTTGGCGAGCGTTGATCAATGAGTTCTTCAATCAAACGCTCATCGAGAAAGGGCAAATCAACGGCCACTACGAGATAAGCAACATTGGGATTGTGCAAGAAGGCAGAACTGATTGCTCCAAAAGGACCAAGTTCAAGAAATCGGTCCTCGATGCAATTTAAGTCGGGAAATTCACTGGCATCAAGCACAGAATGGTGCACTTCAATACAGTGATTTTTAAGTAGTGCGTCGAGGTGATGACGCTGATCTACACCATGATAATTGAGCTGTCCTTTGTCCTGTCCCATACGCTGACTCTTTCCACCAGAAAGAATAAGTGCGTGCAGTTCTGCGGGACGTATTTTACTCGACAAGAAGCTAAACCAAGCATCTACGGATTGATCATCAAACTCAGGTGTTCCTTCTGGAACAAATTCATGAAAATCAGCGGGTTTTTGATCGATAAAAATAACAAGGTCGATGGCATCAAAGCCTTTGTTTTTTTCTTTGAGCCTTGCCCATTTTTTATCGCTGAACAATAAAAGGTTAATGCTTGATTCACTTGGTTTAGGCCAAGGATGATTGGCATTGATGAAAGCCAAATCGATGTTTTTTGAAGCCAAGCGGTGATCAAAATCTAAGCTCTTTTTGGACTTTTGTATTTGCCAAGTGGCGTCTTGATCGTTTAAGCTCAGATCAAACACCGCAGGTCGGGAAGTATCTGGAAAAGGAGGGTCGAGGTAGTCGTGATCAAAATCAACGTAAGACGTGCTGTAATCATTATGAAAAGCGGCAGCAGCTTTTAATGCAAAAGCTTTTATTTGATCGCAAGGCGCGCCGTAGATTCTCACTTCATGGCGTCCAAATTCTCCAAGCTTATTTCTTTGTATTTTCGGGTGCTTCGTATGCATAATCTGATTTTCCGCCCGATTTGCTAATTAATCGCAAGTCGGTAATTTCAATTTTGTGTCCGAGTGCCTTACACATATCATAAACCGTCAAGGCGGCCACACTCGCGGCGGTTAGCGCTTCCATCTCAACGCCGGTTTTTCCGGTAATCCTTACTTCGGTTTCTATTTTCCAACCTTGAGTGAGCTCTTCGAATTGTACCTGACAGTAGTTTATGGCGAGGGGGTGACATAATGGGATCAAGTCGCTTGTTTTTTTAGCGCCCATAATTCCCGCTAAAGTTGCCGTTTGAACAATGCTTCCTTTTCCGTGATCGAAGTTGCGCTCCTTTAGCTCGTTCCAAACTTCTTTTGGGAATAGCACTTTTACTTCGGCACAAGCAGATCTTTTCGAATCGTGCTTGTTTTCAACGTTCACCATGTGTGCTTGACCGTCTTTAATGTGTGATAATTCCTTTGTCATTTAACAGGATAATAATTGTGTGTTGTTCCTTTTGGGAATTCCCAGTTGTCTGCTTGAAGTTCTAGGAATCCGTCAATTGCAGACAAAGATAAGACATCTCCTGAGCCATTGAAGTCAACAGGGATGGCATTGTAAACGCCGCCTACATTTGAAACACTAACAGGAAGCAAATAGGTGAGTGCTGCCTTAAATTGAATGTCCTTCGATAAAACAGCTTCCAAACGAAGTTCTTCGCAGATTCCACTTTTCCTTAACCAGGGTATAAAATAGCTTGTTGCTGTGGCACTCACTGATATGGGGTTCCCAGGAAAGCCGAACACGGCTATCTCTGTGCTACTACCAAAATAGAGCGGTTTTCCTGGTCGTTGAGCCACCCTATGAAAATGCTGTTGAACACCCAGTTGATGGAGGGTTTGAGCAACATAATCTCGTTCACCCATGCTTACACCACCGCTAATTAGCAAGACATCAACTTGTTTAGCTAATGATTTAAGTCCGGAAGACAAAGCACTGGGCTCGTCTGGCAAATGGATCATTTGATAATCGAGTCCGTATTCTTGGCAAATGCCAGCGAGAAAATATGGATTTGATTGTCTGATTTGATGAGGCTGAGGAGTAGCGTTTACTGGAACAAGTTCATCTCCGGTTGAAACGATGCCTACTTTCGGCTTTGATCGAACTTTGACTTCATGATATCCTAGTGTAGCCAAAACGGCGAGTTGTTGACTTTTGATCAATGTTCCTTCGCGAAGCAAAAGCTCATCTAAAGCACAATCAGAGCCCATTTTGTGAATGTTCTGACCAATTTTAACTGAAGCTCCTTCTTTTAGGAAGGCCGTTTTTCCGTTAATGTCAATATCTTCAATGCGAATAACGGTATCTGCACCTTTTGGCACTACGCCTCCGGTCATTACCTTAATACAGGTACCACTAATTTGTTCGGTTTGTACATCTCCTGCATAGGTACTTTTCTCTACAAATAGCCCTGCTGTTTTAAGAATTTCTAGTTCTGCGAAAGCGATGGAGATACCGTCCATGGCTATCCTGTTGAACGGAGGGGCAGCTCGGTTATTGATGATGTCTTCGGCTAAAATCATCCCTTTTGCCTCAAGAAGAGAAACATGGAGAATTTCTGCTTGATAAGGGTGTTGGAAAAGCAAGCTTTGCGCTTCGTTAAAACTAATCATTGTTCTGGTTTAACCTCCTATTGTCGACATGGATCGGTGTTGACCAGAATTAGCCAACATCTCCGCTTCTGCCTCAAATCCGTTACGAGGCTTTCCGCTTATCAAATTTGTCAATTTCGACTTAATTTCTGAATCTGAAGCATTGCTTTTAATAAGTTTCCCAAGCGACACATTTTCAATGCCATATAAGCAAGTCTGGGTGTTTCCTTTAGCACTAAAACGGAGGCGATTACAGCTTCCGCAAAAAGTTCTAGTATGAGCAGCAATAATGCCTATTTTGCCTTGAAAACCGTCTATTTTGAAGTCCTGCGAAGTTGCTCCAGGAGCCATTGGAATGGCGTGTAGCTGGTAATGTTTTCGCAGCTCGTTTTCAATTTCTTTTGCACTGATGAAATCTCTTTGGCTGCTTGCATTTCCATTGAAGGGCATGTATTCAATGAAACGCATGTCTAAAGGTTTTTCTTTAGCCAGAGCGGCTAATTCTTTCAGCTCTGAAAAATTGACTCTTGCTTGAACAACGGTGTTGATTTTTAAAGGAATATCGTTCTCAAGAATGCTTTCCAAGCAAGTCCAAACCTCAGAAAATGAATCTCTCCGAGTAAGTTGGTGAAAACGCTCAGGAGATAGGGTGTCCAAGCTCAAATTGATTCCAGAAATATTCAATTCAGCGAGGCGCTTGATGTGTGGAAGAAGAAGGGTGCCGTTGCTCGTGAGGTGCCAATGTTCAATACGGGAATCTTCAGCTACTTTTTCAAAAAAACGCATGATGTCTTTTCGCATGAAAGGCTCGCCACCGGTAAAGCGCAGCTTCTTTATGCCTAGATCGCCGAATACGCGAAGCATTTGTTCCATCTCCTCAAAAGACAAAAGTTCTTTCCTGGGAACAAAGTTCATGTTCTCTTCGGGCATGCAGTATGTGCAACGGAGATTACAACGGTCTGTTACCGACCATCGAACATAATCTATAACACGTCCGAATTTATCTTGCAACATGTTAGCCGAGTGCCTTAGGGTTAGGGAAGGTGTCTTGATCTTCCTCACCTCGAGATTTAAGGCATTGAAGGTCTTTTTCAATCAACAAACTCAGTTGACCAAATTGAGCGCTTATACCAAGCTCATCGCTTTCAGCCCACAATTTTGCTTGGCTTGAAGGTAAGACGACGATGATCGACTGGTTCTCAAAACGGGCTTCAGGACGAGCGATTTGTTCTTGACGAAGGGAATAGCCAAACTTTTCTTGACCGAAATGCACATACTCTTTGACTTCAGCGCCAAGGGCAAGCAAATTAACTTCGGATTGAGTTAAGCGAAGGCGGATATTATTTCCCCGTATGCGCAGCTTCATTACTTCTTCAACAAACCAATTTCAATCAATCGTTCTTCTAAGTATTCTCCAGCGCTGATAGGTTCATAATCAGGAGTCTCTCCTGCTTCAAGGCATGAAGGAAGGCAGTCTAAACGCATTTCCGAACGCGGATGAAGGAAGAAAGGAATTGAAAAGCGACTCGTTCCCCATTGCTCACGTGGTGGGTTAACAACACGGTGCGTGGTTGACTTCAATTTGTTGTTGGTTAAACGTTGAAGCATGTCTCCTACATTCACCACAATGTGATCTGGAAGGGCCGTTACTGCAACCCACTCGTTTTGCTTGTTGAGCACTTGGAGTCCGTCTGCACTTGCTCCAATTAAGAGGGTAATCAAGTTGATGTCTTCATGTTGTCCGGCTCGAACTGCCGACTTCGGCTCAGAGGTAATAGGAGGGTAGTGTATCGGGCGAAGGATGCTGTTGCCGTGCTTTATTTTTTCATCAAAATAATTCTCGTCAATGCCAAGAAATAAGGCAATAGCGCGAAGCATCTCTTTTCCAGTTTCTTCGAGCTTTTTGTAAGCCTTAATTCCAACTTCATTGAACTCAGGGAGTTCGTTCACAATCACATTCTCAGGGTATTCTGATTTGATTGGATCGTCGCCTTCAACGACTTGACCAAAATGCCAAAATTCCTTTAAGTCGCCGGCATTGCTGTCTTTAGCATGTTCTTTACCAAAAGAAACATATCCTCGCTGACCAGCTAGTCCTTTTATTTCGTATGCTCTTTTTTTCGCTTCATCCAAGCTAAAAAAGGCTTGAACCTCTTTGTACAAGTGCTGAACTAATTCTTCGCTGAGCAAGTGATTTTTAAGTGCTACGAAGCCGATATCTGAATAAGCTGCTCCGAGAGCTTCAACAAATTTTGATTTTCGTGCTGGGTCTCCACTTAGAAAGTCGGCTAAATCGACACTAGGAATTCCCATAATGTGCTTTTCCATGCGTTGAAGGGTTTTCTACGAAAATAGCGACCTTTCAGCGATTTTCAGCCTTTTCACTCATGATTTTGCTCAGTTTTGTTCCCGAACTTTCCCAAGTGTATTGATTTACCACAAATTCACGACCTGCAACACTCAGTTTAGCTCGCAATTCTGGGTGTTCAATTAGCTCGAAAACAGCTTCAGCAACTTCATTCGCATCATTTCCAATAAGAATCTCTTCGCCAATCTTCGCAGCAAGAGCGTTGTTAGCCAATGTAGAAGTGATGCAAGGCAATTCCATGCTCATGGCTTCGAGCAATTTGTTTTGCAAGCCGGTACCAATGCGCATTGGAGCAACAAAAATTGTCGCTGAGGCATAAGCTTCCCTGATATCGTCAATCCATCCGCTCACATGAACGTGTTGGCTTCGAAGTTCTTTTACTTGTTGATGCGGATTGGCTCCAGAAAGCAATAAATGCACCTTTGGATAACGTTGAAGCACCAAGGGAAGCACTTGGTTTGCAAGGAACTTTGCGCAATCGACATTGGGAGGATAAGACATGTTACCCGTAAAAAGGAGCTTAAGGCCTTCTTCGGAGTCAATTTCTTTAACTTCTAATGCTTTTCGATCGAAAAACTGCGTATCAACTCCATTTGGGACGATTTCTATTTTGGATCTTTTTGGATGATAAAACAACTGTTGATCTTGTTGCGAGATAATGGTGTGATGATCAAAAAGCTCGAAACTGAGGTTCTCGTACTTTGTTAATCGTTGAGCTTCAATTCTAAGCAATGGTTTGAGCCAAAAAGGGGCATTTTCTCGTCGTCTTTCTGCGCCAATACTGAAGGTGTCCATATAATCGATGGTCTTGGGCACATCGAAATTCATGTTCACATATTCGGCGGTTCTGATCAGTTGACAATAAATGTGATCTGGTTTGTAATCTTTAATCAGCGCTTGAATTTTCCGTTTTGCCTGTTCTTGAAGAAAGTAGTGCACTTGGAAGGGCTTGTCGGAAAATAATGCTCGAAACAAGCGCAGGTAAATCATTGATTTTTTGAGTTGAACGATGCTCACTTCAGCGGCAATTTTCTTCAGTTCTTCAATGGCTTTGGGGTGAGGTTTTCCGTCAGAAATGCAGCACAGATGGATGTCGTGTTCTTTCGATAATTCGCGAACTTGATGGTAGGCGCGAAGTTTATCTCCTTTTTCAAGCGGGTAGGGCACTCTCGAAACCAAAACGAAAATCTTCATGAAAGTAGCTCCTTATAAAAACGGGTCAGCTCTTGTGTCAAAACCTTGTTATCAAATCGTTCTTCTACCAATTTCCTTACACTTTTACCTTGGTCTTCCCGAAGCTTTTCATCGCTCATCAAGCGGGCAATTGCGCTTAAGAATTGCTTAGGGGTATCGGCAATTTGTAGGTCTCTTCCAGGGATGGCGTTAATACCTTCGGCGCCAATACTTGTGGAAATTACATTCCTGTTTAATGCCATTCCTTCAATAATCTTCACCCGAATACCACCTGCAGAAAGCAAAGGTACGATCATGATTTGTTTGGAATTCATGAAGTCAATGGCGCTGGGAACTTCACCCAAAACATGTACATTGGGTAAATCGGTATTAAGCAGCATCTGGGGCATGTTTCGCCCAGCTAAATAAAACTTTAAATCAGGGTGAGCCTTATGCACTTTTGGCCAAACTTCATCGAGAAACCAAAGGAGTCCTTCGATGTTCGGGCGCCAATCCATCGCCCCTAAATGAAATAAGGCCAATTCAGACGACTTCCGTTCGCCAGTATATTTTTCAAGATCAATACCGAAAGGGATGTTTATCAATGGCTTCTTCAAACCGAGAGAACGGTATTTTTCGGCATCTTCAATAGAAATACTCACGATGCCGTCCATCTGTGTGATGACATTGAGTTCGTAATCTTTAAGTTTCTTTGAAAGGTATTTTAGATAAGCCTTTTTGGCGGGGTTCTTTGTTCCTTCAGCAACCCGCTCCCAAATGATGTATTCCAAGTTATGTGATCGAAGTACCACCTTGGCCTTTGAAAACCGCCTGATGGTAGCAATGTAAGGCGTCATGAACAAGCTCTCCAAATGGATAATATCAAACTTTTCAGTTTTTAAAATCTTACTCAATTGAATATCGAAATCGGCGGAGAAAAAACGTGAGATATTATATGAATCTTGGGTGATGAGGGATGAAAAGGCATCAACCAAATTCACCCGAGTATCTACATGCACTCCCTGTATTTGCGTAGCTTCTAGATACGCTTTACTGAGTTTGTCGAGTTCTAAATCGTGCTTGTGGGTATAAATGGTCAGCAAACGCACTTCGTGCCCGGCATTAATCAAACCTGAAGTAATGTTGTTCATCGCAATGCACCCTCCGTCCTTGGGAGGAGCGGGAGGTTTATGACATAGCTGAAGGATCTTCATTGGTCTTGGATTTGAAAAGTTTTTGGAACAAACGGCGATAGGTATCGGCTTCCATTATGGGGGAGTCGTTGGCTGCTTTGGTGGTGAGAAATATAGCCAAAGGAGTGAGAACAAGCGACGAAATCCACATCCCTTGCCAAGGTTCTAGAACTCCTGATCTCACCATGCGTTCACCAACGATGGTGAGAACGTAAAATATAAGGAACATGGCAATGGCCCAAACGGTAGGTAAGCCCATCCCGCCTTTCCGAATAATTGCACCAAGAGGAGCTCCAATAAAAAATAAGACGATGCAGCTAAAAGCCAAGAAGAACTTTCGGTGCCATTCAATAAGGTGTTTATTAATCAATTTCTCGCGCGCTCCAACGTCTTGCATCACGTTGTCGATGTTTCGTTGACCAGCTCTACAGATGTCTTTAGCCACTTCGTAAGCGCGCTTTTGTTGCGTGAACCCAAGTGTGTTGAAATAAAAACGTGCACTGTTTTGATGTAAACTGTCCTTGGCTGCGGGGCTATGTGGACTAACATCCAAGGTATCGCGAATCAAATAAACATTCCGAGCACCAAAGCGCTGAAGGTCTTCAATACGCTGATCTACATTAATCACCAAACTATCAACTGCCACATCGATTTGACTGATGGTCATCATTTCGTAAGCTTTCTTAAACAAGTCTTCATCGGCCTGGTTGAAGTCAAGAGAACTCAAATCAATGGTCAACACTTGTTCTTCAAACTGATTGTTAATATGAGGGAATCTTCGGTCGTCTCGTTTCTTTCGTTCTTCCTTCTGTTCATCAAAACTATAACCGTCATAAAGCGTCAACAGCAAAAAACGCTTATCGTCTGTCTGCTTCATGCTTCCGCTTTTGGCTCGGATAACGGTTTTCGATCCCATACTCGCATCGCGGTGATCGTAAATCAAAACGTCGAGCAGTTCACCGGTTTCTGGATTTTTCTTCCCTACACGAATACTAAATCCTTCAATTCCATTATAAAAAGAAGCTTCATCAAGATTCAAAGAGGGCCTTTGTTGAGAAACAGAATAGAGGAGCGTTCTGAACTTTAAGTTGGCAATGGGCCAAACGTTGTTGGAAAAGTAAAATGCAGCAACACCTATAATAACAATGGTAACTGCTAGTGGACGAAGAATCTTGTATAGACTTACACCGGCGCTCTTCATGGCGGTGAGTTCATAGTGCTCTGCAAGTGCTCCCATGGTCATAATGCTCGACATTAAAATGGCCAAGGGAAGTGCCATGTTGACAAGTCTGGCCGAAGCATAAATCATCAACTCAATAATGACCATGTTCTCCAAACCTTTCCCCATGAGCTCATCAACATACACCCAAAGAAACTGCATGTCCAAAATAAACAATGCGATGAGGAAGGTCACGATAAACGGACCAATAAACGACTTTAGAAGAAGTAGAGCGAGTTTTTTCAAATCAGGCACATTTCACTGCAAATATAAACTCCTCAAAGGGAAGAATCATTGCCTAAGTAGCTACCTTTGCACAAAGTTATTAAGCTATGGAATTATTAGGAACGAAAGTTTGTAAGAAACAAGATTTAGGTGTGCACAACAACCTCTTTGGAGGGACAATGTTGAGTTGGATTGATGAAGTTGCCGTTTGCTTCGTGAACGAAGTGTGCTACAGTCCGAATATGGTTACCCTAAAAATGGCTGAAGTCCTTTTCAAACAGCCCGTTAAAGAAAACAACCTCATTAAGATTTATGGAGAGATTTCCAAGTTTGGAAACACAACTGTTGAGATCAACATTGAAGCTAGAAAGTTCAATGTTTACACCCATGAAGAAAAAGTGGTTTGTTCAACAGCCATCGTATTTGTGCGTATTGATGAAGACGGGAAAGCCATTCCAATTGCTCAACATGTTAAGGATCGCTACCCTGGATTAACGAAGTAAGATTCCCTTCATTTTCTACTCGTTTGAATTTCATACTTTAGGGGCTCTAAAAAACGAGTTGAATGAAATTCAAATTATCTAGTCTGGCCCTAGCGGCTTGCACATTATGGCTTGTTGCCTGTGATACACCGGCAAAAGAAGAAGCCCAAGAACCTCAGGAGAGTTCGGTAAAAGTGGAGGAGAACTTTCAATGGCAAACCGAACAATTTGCTGATTTAAAGATTGTTCGTTACCAAGTACCAGGTTTCGATAAGCTATCTACCAAACAAAAGGAGTTGGTGTATTACCTCACTCAAGCCGGATTGGCTGGTCGTGACATCATGTACGATCAAAACTATCGTCACAACCTTGAACTAAGGTCGATTTTTGAAAACATTTACACGAATTACGAAACAGATAAAAGCAATGAAAATTTCCTTGCTTTTGAAACTTACCTCAAACGATTTTGGTTCAGCAATGGAATTCACCACCATTATTCCAATGTTAAATTCACACCGGAGTTTGATAAGCAATGGTTTGCGACTGCATGTGATGCACTAGGAATCGAAGTGAGCGATGAACTTCTTTCTGTCATTTTTGACCCTGCTGTGGATGCGAAAAAAGTCAATCAAGACGCCAAATTGGGCTTGGTTGAAGGTTCTGCAGTTAACTTCTATGCCCCAGACGTAACAACAGAAGAGGCCAAAGCTTATTTCAAAAGCATCATCGATCCTAACGACAGAGCAGCCATTTCGCACGGCTTGAATTCTCGCTTGATCAAAAATGAAAATGGTGAAGTGGTAGAAGAGGTATACAAAGTAGGCGGACTTTATGGAAAAGCACTTG
>JAQWFN010000082.1 GCA_029238785.1 Flavobacteriales bacterium
TCCTCTTCCATCGGAGGGTCTTCCTGCGAAATTCCGCTAAATGGAAGCAAAAAACAGAAAAGTAAGCAGCTAATTAGCAGTTTTGGCATGTCTTGCGTTATTTGGTTTCCATTCTTACCCATGTATCTGTTCTTCCAACAAGTCCGAAAGGATCAAGTGAGCCTCTCACCTCTAGCTTGTTTTTGTTCAGCATTTCAATGGTGCAGTAGTAGGTGTTTCCTGTTTTAGGATCGTAGATGGTACCATCAACCCACTCCCCATCTTCAAAAATGAAATCGCGCAAATTCAACATGTTCAAAATGGCTTTTCCTTCAGGATCTGTTTTTGGGTTGCCGTTTTCATCGTTGGGTTCTTTCAACCACACAATTCTACCGTGGTACTTTTCTTTGCCTTTTTCTTTAAAGATTTTCACGTAAGCCGTTCCTTCGCTAGGCATCCAAAGACCAACAATATCTGAAGCTTCAAGCTCTTTATCAAGTGCTGGACTCGAAGTAAAAGCAGTTGTTAAAGCAAGAATCATCGCTAAAAGGGTGAGTTTTCCTAATTTCATCATGGTTCTAAATTTTTAATCAATCCAATTATGGTTTGAGATGATTAACTAGATGGCTTTCTTTCTGTTTAAAAAGCTTCTGTGTTCTTCTCATCTCAAAGGCTGTACCAAAAAGTGAACTTACTTCTCGAATGAATACAAACCAAACATTTCTAAGAAAAAAGTGTTCGCCAAGCTCGGAAAATGCCTGTTTTCATTAGCTAGGCTTATCCACAGCGCCATGAATTAGCGCAAAGTAAGTGTCGTTTTCTGTCCTCTTGTACAATCATCAAGCACACAGGCTTAGGAAATAATTATCTTTGCTGTGCGAGGGGCTGTGGCTTGAACGAATCAAGTTGTTTGATGCCCGAGGCAAAGGAAAAGATGATGATTGAAACGAGCATGCAAGAGCACATTGAAGAGGTATTAGAGCACATGCCAAGTGATTGGTTGAAGCTCACTACTCACCGACTCGATATTTATGACGAGAAATTGGCGAAAGTGCAGTTTCTTGATCGTTTAGCAGCTTTAGTGTCCAGTAATCAGGTGAACAAAGCCTCGTTAAATGAACTTCCTACCGCCTTTGATTATATCCGTTTAGGACACCCTTTGTCTTGCGTTTTGGAGTGGTCGCTCGCCCAAATGTTTGGCTTAGCTTCAGAAAACCTGATTACCTTTTCATCTCGCACCATGCCCCTCTTGGCCGTTTTGCGCAAGAACTTGTTTGAGCATAAAAACACGCGAATTGTGCACGCTGGAAATTTGCCTGTCTGTTTCAACTTTGAAACACTTAGAACAGTTTACAATTACAATTTTGAATTGCTTCAGGTCGACAAACTTGATGAACTGCCTGCTTTTGAGGGAAGTACAATTTTCATTGCTCAAGATGCTGAACTTGCTCCCCCTGTTCTTTCAGAAAACATCGACTTCTATCTTGGTTTACATGCGCCGCTTGGGAGTATTATTTGGGTGAATGGAAAGAAGAACGAAGCTTATGTTTCTGAAATACAACATGTGCGTAGAAGAGAGAGCATCGCCATGACCCCGCAGCACTGCTTGATTGCTTTAAAGCAACTCGCTCAAAAAACAGCTGATTCAAATCAAGTCAAAGATTCAGCCCAAAACCAAGCGATTGTTTTGGAGCAAGTTCGCGAGATTACCGGTGCTGAAAGCCCAGCGCTTTTTGGTTCTAGTGGCCTGTCTGTGCAATATGCCATCATGATGGGCTTGGTGGATCACGCTTTAGAGCATCACCCAGAAAAAGCCATTAAAATTATCGTTCCACCTAACTGCTATGGAGGAACAAACGATCAAGCGAGAAGGGTTGCTGCTTGCCATCCTTTAATTGAGGTACTCGATTTACCTGTTGATGGCGACCACGATATGGTTCAAAGCACGGAGTTGGTATTGGAGCGTGTTGCCCAAGAAGATGCCGTTCCATTCATCATCGCAGAAATCCCAACAAATCCCCGTGTGGAGGTTCCAAACCTGATCGCCCTAAAAGCGGCTTTAAGCAAGGTTCGCAAAACAAGAGCAGGTTCTCTGGCTGTTTCTCCTGTATTTATTCTCGATCAAACTTTTTGTCCGAACGTCAAATTCTTAGAACAAGACGGACATTTCGCTGAGGTAAACACCATTTCTTACGTCAGCGGCTCGAAGTTTCCCAGCGGGGGCAGATGCACGGCGGGCTATTGCGTAGCGAATGACAAAGCGGCACATTTGATGACGAAAATTGAAAAGCACTTGCTCCTTTGCGACAATCAAGCTACGGCGCTGCAGCTTGAAATTTTGGCGAAACAGTTGCCCTCAATGATTCATCGTATTCATGATGCTTATTTGAACACTCGGACCTTTGTTCAATTCATCGAAGAAGTCTTGCCCAAAGCAAAAATCAACTTTGTTTCTGAAGAATTGGCTGCACAGGGCTTCACTCCTTCTGTGTTTTCATTAGACCTGCCTACCAAGGGCGCAACAGATGAAGAACGTGAATTGTACAAGCGAAAACTGAACTTGCAGCTCATTCAAATGATGCTTGATGAAATCCCAAATGAGAGCAAGTACTGCGTGAGTTATGGTCAGCTCAAAGGCTGTTATTGGACCATCCCCGCCACTTCTACTCAAGGAACCACCAAAGAGGGCGACAAAGATTACATCGCTCGGGTGTCGCTTTCACCAGACATGGATCTTAAGCACCATAAGGAAGTGTTTTTGAAGTTTATTGAAGGGATTTGAAATTCTAAGCAAGCTCTATCAATCTACTTATAAAGGAAGCAAATCATTCTGCGACAATAAATTACAAGCCGATTTTTTTGATTTTACTTTAGCATGACTCCATGCTATTTCATACATTTGTATCTAAACGGATACACCTGAAATGTACTTGATTGAGAAAACGACTGAGTTTGATAAATGGTTCAGACAG
Organism: Flavobacteriales bacterium; assembly: GCA_029238785.1. Lineage (GTDB taxonomy): Bacteria > Bacteroidota > Bacteroidia > Flavobacteriales_D > Sanyastnellaceae > CALKGK01. The sequence goes on from JAQWFN010000082.1 coordinate 2,952, forward strand.
TTAAAAGACTTAAAAGCTAAAGCAAAAATTCTTTTTCGTATTCAAAAAATTGAAAATCAAGGCCATTTCGGCGATTACAAAAATCTTGGAGATGGAATTAGAGAGTTACGCATTAACTATGCTAAAGGATATAGGGTCTACTTCAAAGAAAAGCACGGTAGAATAATTATTCTTCTTGTTGGTGAGAATAAGTCGAGTCAAAAACAAGACATTAAAGCAGCCAAAGCAATTTGGTTAAAACTGAATAAATAAAAGTTATGGGAAGCTCAAAGTTCGAAATCGCAGACTATTTAGATAGCCCGGAATTGATCTCTGAATACTTGAATAATGTTTTGGAGGATGGAGACAGCGGTGAAGTTATTGTTGCACTAGGACACATTGCCAAAGCAATCGGTATGAGTAAAATTTCAGAGGATACAGGGATGAGTCGAACAAGTTTGTACAAAGCCCTGTCTAAAGGCGCCAAACCGCAATTTGATACAATAATGAAAGTGCTCTCTGCCATTGGCGGTCGAATCCAAATTCAAGCGAAGACATTATAAGCGCAAAAAAAGCGGCACCGATCAGTTGAAGACCTTGTGCCGCTCGAATGCTTTTTAAACTTTGGTGTTAGAACCCGAAACTCAATCCCAGTCTTCCGCCGCTAATCATGTTTCCTCCACCGAGTTCAACAAATAGTGATGTCGATTCTTTGAAGTGGTACCTTCCACCTATTACACCTCTAAACCCTAGTCCACCTGAGCTGCCGGTGTATTCTCCATTGAAATCATCAATATTACCAACCAACTTGGTTTGCCAGATGTAATAATTCAAACGCAAACCTCCGTAGAGGTCAAAATCTCTTGGTACATCAATCAGATCGTCGAAGTAGTAATTCCAACCTCCTTCAAGTCCAATAATGGTGTGCCGCCAAGATGAACTGCTCGTTAAATAAGAGAAGCTTTCCGTTTTTGATCTAAAGGAACCTCCAAAAACGATGCTTTGATTTGCTGCTTTAAGCGGAATCTCTACTGTAGCAAATACTGGAATTCCCCAGCCAGATACACCGATACCGGCGTTAATTTTTTTTGAACTTGGTGCTTGAGCGCTTATCGCGTTGATTCCTATTGCGCAGAGAAAGGTGAGTGATAATAGTAATTTCTTCATTGAATATCGTATTAGATGATTTTGACCTCAAGAGCCATCAACAACTTTGCCATTTGTTTATTCTACGTATTAGACTTTATGCTTCGGAAAGTCGTAAGAAAATTTGAATTACGTAGGTTTTTCTATCAATAATTGTATAAAAAAAAACGGCACGTGTTACCCCAAATAACACGCGCCGCTGCTCACACTTCTTGTGTGATTCCCTGTTTTAATTCAGTTTTAACTCTCGATCACTAAATTGGTATCCATTCAATCTCAAGTTGAAGTAATAGCTTCCCTTGCTAAGAGATCCTTTAGGTATTCTCCATTGGTATTGTCCGTCTTTGAGCACTTGAATCCCCGAGAACGACTCCACTACCTGTCCGTTTGCATTCATCACGGTCAAACTCACCGCGCCGTTATCTGGCGATAGGAAGTTGAGAATGAATTCTGCTCCTTCTGTTCCACTCACTTCAAAAGCTGCTGGTTCACTTGGGTAAATCATGCTGTTTGGATCGAAATGGATTTGGTTCACCACTTCGATGATCTGACTTACACTTGTTGTATTTCCAGCACAGTCTGTTGCGGTCCACGTGCGCACGATGCGCTGATCTTGACAACAATCCAACTCCACAATCACATCGCCTGGTCCGTTTACCTCTACTCCATTGATGTTTCCGCTGTAGAAGAACCATCCACTCATTCCGAATTCATCGTTTCGGTTGTTGGCTGCTTGTCCCAATTGAAAACCGTAAAGCAAGTTTGCCGGCATGTGGGTCAAGCTTAAGGTACTTCCTTCAAAATCGCCCATTCCAATCAAAACCGAAGCTTCAGCATTGAGCACATAGAAATTCCAGTCGAGGTAGTGATCTCCAGCTACGTTGGCATCATCTTTATAATCGCCACCGTTAGCACTCCATTCTTCCCAATTGCGTTCATCGGTGAGGAGGATATCGATCATCCACCTTTGATTTGCATTTTGGGTATTGAACACTTCTCCTGTGAGGTGTTTGTTGCCCGTTTCAGGATCTGTGGAGATACTTCCTCCGTTTGAAGTGAAGATATAGTTTGCTCCCACCCCTTCAATTCCTGGCAACCACAAAGCAATGCTTTCAAAACTGTTCACTGCATTTTCCATGGTGCAAGATTCATCACCCAGAACATCTTCAAAAATCTCTTCAAAAACCACCTCTACGCTTTCACCACAGCTCTCGAGTGCAGTAACTTCTGGAATGGCTGGAACCTCATCGCACTCCACCATGATATCGTCTGGCACGCCTATTAAAATTGGAGCGATATCGTCGATAACGGTGATCAATTGAGCGTGCTGAGTGGTATTTCCACAAGCGTCTGTTGCCGTCCAAATGCGGAGTTCTTCGTATTCACTCGGGCAATCGCCTTCTGTGGTGGTGATTTCTAAACTTACTTCTACATCACTGCAATTGTCGCTTGCTGCTAGTAAATTAGCCTCAGGAACCATCAAACAGTTCACTACGAGATCTTCTGGCGCATTGCTAAACACGGGAGCCGTTTCATCAACAATGGTGATGTTTTGCTCGTGTTGAACTTGGTTGCCGCACTGATCAGTAGCTGTCCATCTTCGGCTCAAAAGAGAAGTACATCCTATGCTAGCGAAGCTTTCTTCCATCACCACACTAACACTACCACAGTCGTCGCTGGCTTCAAGCACTGCAGCCGTTGGCACTTCCTCGCAGCTCACGGTGAGGTCTTGCGGAAGCTCGCTCACGAAACTTGGTGGCATGTTGTCGCTCACAAAGATGCTTTGAACTTGAACGGTACTGTTACCACAAAGGTCGGTAGCACGGTAAGTACGGCGAATTTCGTACGGACAATTGCCCGGGAACACTTCCTCTTCCACTGTTACCGTAGCGCTTGAACAATTGTCTGTAGCGCTCAAACTAGCCGCAGCTGGAATTTGTTCGCAGCTCACGTTGAGGTCGGTCAATGTCAACGTGAACACCGGACCATCAAGATCGCTTTGTTCTACCAATTGAACGAAGGTGCTCATGTTTCCACAGGCATCCGAAGCCGTAAAGGTGGTTGTTCTCACTGTTGAACAATCGTTGCTTTCTTCAATTGTGAACTGAGAAAACGTGGTTTCGCTGCAGTTATCGCTTGCTGTTGGTGGGGCGATGATTGGCCAAGCTTCGTTGCAATCGATGTGCGTATAAGCAGTTCCACCTTCAAATACAGGTGAGCTGTCATCCTGAACGAAAATCAATTGGGTCATTGAAGTGCTGTTCCCACATTCATCACTGGCGAGGTAATTTCTGTTGATGATGTAACTGCAGCCTTGACCTATAGTATTGTCAATGATTTCCAAGGAAGTAGCTCCACCACAAGCATCGATCACGCTTACTTGAGCTGGATCAGGGATGTTATCGCAAGTCACGAAGGTATTTGCAGGAACGCCTGAAATCACAGGAGGAGTGGCATCTACCACGGTAATGGTCATTACCGCTTCAACTGTATTTCCACAAGCGTCAGTTGCGGTGTACGTACGAAGGATATCGTAAGTACATCCACCACCAGCAAATTGATCTTCAAACGTGATGACCACGGTGGCTGCACAATCATCAACAACGTTCGGAAGTGGGAGTCCGTCCAAGGCACTGCACTCCACGGTCATGTTGCTTGGTGCGTTTACAAAAACAGGCGCGCTTTCATCGCTTACCAAGATGCTTTGGCTCACAATTGTGGTGTTTCCACAATCGTCTGAAGCAATCCAAGTTCGCACGATGGTAAATTCACAACCAGCACCTACGATGCTCTCGTTCACCGTTACGGCCACTTCTTGATCGCAGTTATCGCTCACTTCTGGCTCTGGCATTTCTGGAATAGAGCTGCACGTAGCCGTTGTATTTGGCGGAACACCCGTTAATACTGGCGATTCGGTGTCGGAAACGTTCACTTGTTGCGTCAAAACTGTTGTGTTTCCGCAGGCATCTGTTGCTGTCCATACGCGTAAGATGTTCGGACAACCACCAGACAAGGTTTCTTCGCTGTAGGTGATGTTGACTGCAGAACAATCGTCGCTGGCGGTGAGCATTTCTGGCTCTGGAATGTTTCCGCAAGACACGTTCAATTCACTCACGCTTTGATCGAAGACCGGCGGTGTATTATCGATAACTTCAATCACTTGGATGTGGCTAGCCACATTGCCGCAAGCATCTGATGCAGTGAATGTTCTTGTGATGACAAAGGACGCTTCGCAGCCCAAAGAAGTGGTATTTTCTTCCACTGTGACGCTTGGGTTGAGATCACAATTATCGCTTAGCCCAGGAAATTCAATAGCTGGAATAGCATCGCCACAATTCAAGAGGAGATCTTCTGGCAGGGTAACGAAAGCAGGTGCTTCCGTGTCTGAAACCATGATGATTTGTGTCTGAGTGCTGCTGTTTCCACAGGCATCGCTCGCCGTCCATGTTCTTGTGATAATTTGATTGCACACATCGCCTTCGATTGTTTCCTCTAATTCGAGGATCACTTCACCACAAGCATCCATCGCCACAGGTGTTTCTGTAGGTATGGTGCTTGAGCAAGAAACACTCAAATCAGCAGGGAAAGAGGTGAACACAGGAGCGGCATCATCAACAAAATGAATTAATTGCGAAGTTGAGCTCGTGTTTCCACAGGCATCTGTTGCTGTCCATGTACGCAGGATGTTCTGACCGCAATCGTTGCTTTCCAGCACTTCGTCGGTAAACGACAAGTCTAAAGTGAAGACACAATCGTCTGTAGCGTTAATTCCAAACTGTTCTTGTTCGGCACCGCAGTTCAAGGTGATTTCTTCCGGAGCAGAGATGATTGGCGCTTGAGAATCGTTGTAGCTGAGCACAACCGTTTCTTGAGCTACATTTCCACAGGCGTCTTCTGCTGTAAACAAGTAGGTTCTTGTGAACACACAAGCTTCGAGTACATCATCAAATGAAACAATAAATTCTACTTCACCTGTGCATTGATCCACTGCATTCACCTCAATTGGAGCATTGATTTCTTCGCAGCTCACGTTTCCTCCTTCTGGGATACCGAAGAATACTGGTGGAGCATTGTCGATGACCGTAATGATCTGACTCGCTTCGCTCACATTGCCACATAAATCGCTCGCCACCCAGGTTCTCTGCAAGGCGTAGCAGCCATTTGCCGAAGGAATTTCGGTGATGAAGTAGTCGATTTGAACTTGCTGACAGTTGTCGGTTACCACCGGCTCTACCGTCAATTCTAAGTTCTGGCAAAATTGTGTTTCGTCTGATGGAACGAAGCTAAAAACGGGTGCTTCATCATCAAGAATCGAAATTGTTTGTTCGAAAACAGCTGTGTTTCCACAGTCGTCGCTTACTTCGTAGCTGCGTGTAATCGTTTGGTTACAAGCGTCGCCAAGCATTGTCTCTGTTAACTCCACTTGCACGTTGCTGCTACAATTGTCGGCGAAGCTCGCTTCTTCCAAAGGCCATTCGCTGCATGAAATGCTGATCTCGCTCTCAAAATTGATTCCTGTAGGTGCTTCATCATCAACAAAAACAACGCTTCTACTGATGCTTGAAGTGTTTCCGCAGGCATCCATTGCTGTCCAGGTTTGGATGAGTACTTGGTTGCAGTTATCACCGCTCATGCTTTCACTGAAACTCAGTAAAACATCAGAACAGTTGTCGTTAGCCACCGCCTCGAAAACAGGAATCTCTTCGCCACAATTCAGGCTTAAATCTTCTGGAAATGATACAAAAACAGGTGCAATGGTGTCGGTTTGATGAATAAACTGAACGAATGTACTCACGTTTCCGCAGTCGTCTGTTGCTTGATAAGTGCGTTGTATCGTTGGTAAACATGCACCACTGAAGTTCAATTCTTCGATGATTTCAAGGGCAACTTCTGAATCACAGTTATCGATCGCCTCCACTGTTACCGTGTCTAATTCACCACAAGAAACATAAACGTCGCTTTCTGCATTGATAAAACTTGGAGCTTCATCATCAAGAAAAACAACAATTTGGCTTGTTGAACTTACATTTCCGCAACCGTCTGTGGCCGTGTAAATCACCAAAGAAGAGGCATCACAAAAGTCTGCTTCGCAATCGAAGAAGCCGTTGTTTTGATCGCCATCAACAAAATTTTCGTTGATGCTTGAAAGGATTCCGGTGAGTTGAGATGCGGTGTAAAGTGAACTACAGCCGCCAATCACTTGATCTGCGATGGTGATGATTTCTGACACTGTAAATCCAACAAATGCTCCCGAACTCACCTCCAAATCGCCCAAGGCCAAAAGTGAAGCCCCGAAATTAGGGTCGGCTTGATCAAAAGCTATACTCAACTTCAAGCTCACGAGGTGAGAGGCCAAGGTGTTGTTGTAGTTGGAAGGATCGGACATTTGTCCGTTAGGCAAAACAGCTGGCTGACCACCAGAAGGCAAAAATGCTTCCACTGCGCTTGCTGAGGTAAGGGTCAAGCTGTTGTTGCATCCAATGCTCAATCCATTTGGGAAGACCTCATCGAAATGCGCATCTCTGTATGTTCCAGGATTGTTGCCGTTTGCCGGACTCCCCCATCCTCCTGGAGTTTGGGTTCTGTACTGACAGAAATCATCGGGATTCAGTTCTACGATGTTGGTACTCGTGTCGAGAACCGAACAGTTATCGGAAACCTGAGGAAACTGAGGATTAAACTCCTCACCGCAATTCAAGGTGATGCTTGCATCTAGGGACTCAAAAACAGGCGCTTCACCGTCGAGAACACTGATGCTTTGTGTGCAAGTTGCTGCTACCACACCATTAAGACTGGCCGTCCATGTGCGGAGGATTTCTAAAGGGCATCCTTCAGTGAGTACTTCGTCGGAATAGCTCAATTCATAGGCATCATCACAGAGTAAAACAGGGTATTCGCTGAGTGCCGGAGTGAAATCACCATCGGTACATTCCAATTCAAGGTCGATTGGGCAGGCCATGATGGGTGTTTCAATACAGTCGCCTTCGAGGTTGATGTCGCCATGATCGGCTACTGGCGCACCTTCAAGCGTGCCCGTGTAATCGAACCAAATGCTCATTCCGTTTTCGGCATTTTGATCGTTTGCGGCAAGCCCAACTTGGAAGCCGTATTCGTAGTTTGCTGGTCTGTGCGTCAATTGGAGCACATCGCCATCGTAATTGCCCGTACCGATGAGTCGGTTATTCTTATCGGGATCCATGATGTAGTAATCCCAAGTTTCGTAGAGGTTGCCCACGATGTTGGCATTTCCTTTCCAAGAGCGACCAAGGGCCGACCATTCGTTCCAATCCATTCGGTTCTTGAACCACACATCGATGTAGAGCCCATAATCTGGGTTTTGCATGTTGGTGCAGTTTCCGTAGAGGTGAGCTGTTCCATCATCAAACACATCAAACGTTCCACCATTTTCATCAAAGGCAAATCTTGGGAAGACATTGTTGGGTAGGTTTGGGAACCAAATAACGCGTTGATCTTGTCCAAAACCATTCACGAAGCAATCTTCTTGAGCGCAGAGTTCGTTGCTGATATCGTTTTGCGGAATTGATGCTCCAGCGTTGTAGTTAGCCAGGACTTCTGCTTGGGTGAGTGCTTGATCGTACAAAGCCACCAAGTGAAAGGCACCCAACCATGGTCGGTCTGCGCCTATTTCATTTCCTAGAGCTAATTTATAATTGGGGTTCCAGTTGTTGAGGTTTCCTGTTCTCAATTGTTCTGCCACCAATTCACCGTTGATGTACATTTTTTCGTTACCAGCGGCATCTCTTGTTGCCACCAAATGTTGCAATTGTCCCGCTGTAACGCTGCCATTGGGTGCATCGAAGTTGGGCATACCGTTGCTTGTGGTGTTGCTGGTTCGAGTTCGGAGGATGTATTTGTCTCCATCTTGAGCCAAAGTGAGGTTTCGGTCTGAAGTTCCGTTTGACAGTGTGATGATTCTTGCTGGTCCGTTTTGCGTGTTGTTTGCCGGTTTAATCCACGCTTCCACCGTAAAGGCTTGCGTATTGATGATGGCTTGGTTCAAAGTTGTAGCTGGCTGAAAGCTCATGGCCACATTTGAGTTTGACAAGCTCATGCTGTTGTTTTCGAAAAGCGCGTTGTTTTCGTTTTCAAGAACGAGTATGGGGTTTGAAAAATCTCTGAGGTTCAGGATTTGATTGCTTTCCTCGTGAAAGGTGTAAAGTACCAATTCATCGCTTGAGCGCTGTGCTTGGGATAAGGATATAGCAAAAAGGGTGGCTAGTGTGAATAAAAAGTACTTCATAGTGGTTAGGTTAGGCAGGAAGCCTCAACAGATCACACTAAATAGTACATGGTTTTCATTCAAAGGGTACAAGGGCGGGGTTAAGTACTTTTACCTATGAAGTTGGCAGAAGGTTTCAGATGTAAAAGAAAAAAAGTGCTTTTCAATCAATCGCAATCAAATTACCTGATCCTGTGACACTTGCATCAATTTGGATTGGTGATCCTCGGTACAACAAATTGCCTTTAGCACCGATGTAAGCGAAGAGATAGGCATTTGAAAACACCTTCAATTCACCAATCGAGCTGTTGTTGGAATACACTTCGCTGGCAATGAAGTCTTGTGCATTCATCTGACCGTAACCTTGGTGAAAGAACTCCGCCTTTCTCCCTTCACCCCGAAAAGAAAAATTACTGACTCCCGCATGGTTGATGCATTTTAAATCATCACAATTCAGAATCAAACGAAGGTCGCCAACGCTCTCTTGGGCCACAATTTCGAGCTTTTCAAGCCGCAAAGTATCGTTTGAGAACACCTCTCCTTGTCCGTTCAGCTCCAAATAAGCAAAGTCTTCCCCTACTCCAACTTTCACCTTTAAGCGTGGTTTGTAGCTGCGCACGATGTTGCAAGAATTCTCGTTTCGAATCGAAATTCTTCCATTTTCAAACTCCGTAATGAGTTCGGGAAGCAGGTTTTTTGGTCCGCTCACCTCCAAAAAAGGCGCATCGCTTTGAAAAAGTTCTAAGTCGATCAGATCGGAACAAACAATGCTTTGAACTTGGAAGGGAATTGCTCGTTGGGTGCTGATTTCTTCTCCACCTTTTTGAAAGCAATCGGGTGCATTTTCTTTGTTGCAGGCCATGAGTGGCAGCATGAGGAAAGGAAAAATGCGTAAAATTAATTTCATGGAGTGCCTTGAACGCGGGTTCGACATTGAATCTCGCATCGCAAGTTTAAATGTACAAAGAATGGAGGGATTTGGAATACTTCCTTAATGCTGAATCCGCTTCGCCCTGTTCCAATACTCATCCATTTCTTCGAGCGACATCTCCCCCATCACCTTGCCGTCTTTTTTGCTTTCTGTTTCGAGGTATTGGAAGCGCTGGATGAACTTTCTGTTGGTTTTTTCGAGGGCATCGTCGGGATTAATTCCTTTGAACCTGGCGAAATTGATGAGCGAAAAGAGCAGATCACCAAACTCATCCTCAACCTTATCGCTTTGAGCGTCTGACTCGACCTTGAACTCAGCCAACTCTTCATTCACCTTGTCCCAAACCTGATCTTCATGATCCCAATCAAAGCCCACTCCCCTTGCCTTATCCTGAATTCTTACGGCTTTTACCATTGATGGGAGTCCTTTTGGTACACCTTCGAGCACCGACTTCTTCCCTTCTTTCAGCTTCAATTTCTCCCAATTGGCCTTCACTTCCTCTTCTCCACTTACCACAACATCTCCGTAAATGTGGGGGTGGCGATCAATGAGCTTGTCGCAAATGCTGTTGAGGGAATCGGCGATGTCGAAATCGCCTGTTTCTGAGGCAATTCGCGAATAAAACACCATGTGCAACATCACGTCGCCAATCTCCTTTTTCACCTCTTCCAAGTCTCCGTCCATAATGGCATCGGTTAACTCATACACCTCCTCAATCGTGAGGTGACGAAGGCTGTCCATGGTCTGTTTTTTGTCCCACGGACACTGTTCACGGAGTTCGTCCATGATGGTGAGTAAGCGTTGAAAAGCGTCGAGTTTTGCTTGCATTGTGTTCATGCTGCAAAGGTAATTAGTTTTGGGTGATGAGCTGAATTCAAAAAAATTCGCTATTCGATATTCTTTTCGATTGAAGAACAAGGAACATCGATTAACGATTTTAGAAGGAATCTCTGATGCTGTTCAATCGTCATGCTCTCACTGATATCCCTATCTTCGCTAGATGCGTTGTTTGTTTGTGCTCTGTTTTCTTTTTCTGGCTGAAATCACATCGGCCCAAAACTCTTGGCTTGTCAATGTCCAAGGGGGAAGTTTGATGGCGCATAGAGAAAGCATTCGTCCGCTCATCACCGATCACCTCCTTGGCGCTGAACTTCAATGGAGCAAACGATTGAGTGGAAAGGAAAATTGGCATCAACTCTACCGTTTGCCCGCGCTTGGAATCTCCTTTACTTATGCTGATTTGGGCAATGAAAACGCCATTGGGAAACAATTCGCTCTCACTCCCTTTATTGAATTGCTCATTGGAAAAGACAAGAGGGCGCTGGAGCAACATTTGCAGTTCGGATTAGGTATTGGATACACCGATAAGGTTTGGGACCTTCAAGAGAACTTAAAAGGCCTTGTGCTTTCATCTCACTTCAACGCTTCTATTTTCTTGCAGTATGGACTAAAGGGAGATTTTTCTTTTCTGGGTGATGGGGAAAGGTCACGAAACAGGTCCTTGTTTTGGTCTGCCGGACTCCGTTTGCATCATTTCAGTAATGCCTCTTGGAAAATGCCCAACCTGGGCACCAACAATCTACTTGCCTTTGCTGGAATTGGATTGAAAATGGGAGAAGCTCCCGTTCAAAAAGTGGCCGACAAGTCGTTTTCGAAGGTCAAGCGTTTTGTGTTGAGTTACGGCATAGGCTTTAGAGAGAACAACCCTCCTTTAGGGGTGAAGCATGCCATTCACACTTTGCGATTGGAGGCACTTCAGCGCATTTCGCCCAAGAGCAGCATTGGCTTATCGCCCGAAATCCTGTACAACCGTTCTCTAGAAGCACTGCTCAGAAGAGATGGAGCTACGCACGAAGTTCAGGACCTCCTTCAAGCGGGCATTGCAGCGCACTATGCTTTG
>JAQWFN010000091.1 GCA_029238785.1 Flavobacteriales bacterium
AATTGACAACATGGGAAACGTGATTGCCTTGAAGAAAGGAAAGTCGGAAAAAAAGGTAATGATAGGCGCTCACATGGATGAGATTGGCTTCATTATCACGCATATCGACGACAAGGGTTTTGCCCGATTCCACACCTTGGGGGGGTTCGACCCAAAAACACTCACCGCTCAAAGAGTTATTGTTCACGGTAAAAAAGATTTGATTGGCGTCATGGGAAGCAAGCCCATTCACATCATGAGTCCGGAAGAGCGAAATAAAGCTCCAAAAATCAGCGATTACTTCATCGACTTCGGCATGGATAAAGAAGAAGTTGAAAAATACATCCAAGTAGGTGATGCTATCACTCGAGAGCGAGGTTTAATTGAAATGGGCGATTGCGTGAATTGCAAATCAATTGACAATCGGATTTCAGTTTATATTTTGATTGAAACCTTGAGGAACTTAAAAGAAGTGCCTTACGATACCTATGCCGTTTTCACTGTACAAGAAGAAGTTGGCGTACGTGGCGCAAATGTGAGCAGCTTGAAGATTCAACCTGATTTTGGATTCGGTTTAGATACCACTATTGCTTTTGATACACCAGGCGCCGCAAACCACGAACAGGTTACTGCGCTAGGTGAAGGAACAGCCATTAAAATAATGGACGCTAGAACCATTTGTGATACGCGAATGGTGCGCTTTATGAAAGAAAGAGCCGCCAAGCATAAAATCAAATGGCAAGCTGAAATACTAACTGCAGGAGGAACAGATACTGCAGGAATACAACAAATGACGCCCGGTGGTAGTATTGCCGGAGCTGTTAGCATACCAACAAGGCATATACACAGCGTAATTGAGATGGCGAATAAACAGGACATTAGTGCCAGTATTCAGTTACTCAGCGCTTGTTTAGAAGAACTCGATGAGTTCAATTATGCTTGGTAGTGGATTACAAAACTTACTGAAACAATTAAACTAGTCTTCTCAACTTTATGTGTAACAACTGCCTATTACACATCTTCTTTATTGCCCTGATTGGCTTCATACCCAACAGGTCTGTAGCCAATACTTCAGAAGCATTGGACGGGAGTGGTATAGCCGATTGGTTGCAAAAAAGTCGGGATGCTAGTTCCCAAGGCAAACATCAACGCAGCTTGTTGTTCGCCGATTCTGCCTTTCAGTTTATAGATCAATTATCACTAGAGGACCAAGTTGAACTTCACTTTATCCGAGGCAAATCCTTGCGTTACACAGGGCAGAACATCAAGTCCATTCAACAATTCAGTCTTGGACTTGGCAAAGCGAAGGTGCAAGAAGACCAGGCCATTGCGCATTTCGAATTGGGCGAACTCTACTTTGAAGAAAAAAGTTTGGACATCGCCTTAGCCCACTATGAGCAGGCGCTTCGCTTATTTGCCAAAAGCGATCACCTCAAACAAGTTCGAAAAACCCAGTTCAAAGCGGGAATTGTGCATGCTCAGCTGGATCATCCAAAAGCTGCAATTAGTTTATTTGAAACCGTTTTGGCCAATGGTAAGGATGATTTGGTGCAGCAAGCCCTTTGTCATGATGAGCTCGCACAAATTTATTATGTAGAAGCTAGTTTTGATTCCGCTATTACCCATCTGACAGCTTCAAATAAGGTCTACCGTCAATTGAATTTCAGCAGTAGTTTAGCAGGAAACTTAAGCCAATTAGCACTCATTGAGAACATGCGTGGCATGCATGAAACAGCCATTTCATACCTCAACGAAGCAGCTGAACTCAATCTAAAAAATGAAGATAAACTAGGTGCTGCCGTGGCTTATGAGAGTTTAGCCAAAGCATATGAAGATTTGAAAGAGTGGATAAACGCAGTGCGTATGCAACGAAAAGCTATCGAACTCCTTCCATCACATCAAACCGAAAGCTTAGCCAATATGAGAATTGAACTGGCTAAAATGCTCGATCGAGCAGGAGAGTCGGGCGAAGCTGAGCTCGCGTTTTACGATGCCTATGTCTTTGCTGAAAAGCATCAGCTAAACAAGCTCATGGAGAAAACCCTGCGTTATAAAGTGAGCTTCTTAGAGCGGAAGTCTGATATTCCAGCTGCACTTATTGCACTTAAGATGGCAGACAGCTTGTCTCAAATAAACCGACAATCAGAAATCGCAAGTTTGAAACGCGCTTTGAATCAGCAAAAAATAAGTACCGAAACTTATCTCAAAGAGAGTAATGATATGCGGACAAGTACCGAAAACCGCAGCGATCAACATTACTGGAACATCATTATCATTGGAATTGTCTGTTTTGTGCTCATCATCGCCTTGTTGTTTCGAGAGTTTTCGCAAAAAAGAAAACTGAGTAAAGTGCTTGAATGGAAGGTATACAAGAGAACTCGAGAGCTCAGAAAGGCAAATAAAGAACTCAACACCTACATCTACAAGTCTTCTCACGATCTAAGAACGCCCTTAACAAGCATTAAATCCTTGCTGAGGTTACTTGATAAAGAAGAACACAATGCAGCGAGCAAGAAATACCTGGGGCTCATCGATTCTTGCTCTGAACAGATGGACGGGATCCTCGTTAACCTATCGAGGGCGGTAGATTACAAAAAAGTTGACATCAAAGTTGAGCACATTGACTTCAACAAGTTAAAATTCGACCTTGAACAAAAAGAACTTGTTGGCAGCAGAGAGCTTAAAATGATTTGGGAAATTCAGGATTTAGCACCTTTCTATAGCGACTTCAAACTGCTTAAAGTTATTTTAAACCGAACCATTACTAATGCCATTGATTATCGAAAAGGGAGCGAAGATGATTTCTGTAGAGTAAGTATTTTCACCGATGAACAAGGTGCAACACTTAAAGTAGAAGATAACGGCTTGGGCATCTCTGAAAAGGTACGCGATAAAGTTTTTGACATGTTTGTGAAGGGCACCAACAAATCTAAAGGAGCCGGTTTAGGGCTTTACTTGGTAAAAATAGCAAGCGAAAAGCTACATGGGAAAATCAACCTTGAAAGAAATCAATATCAAGGTGCCACACTAACTTTTCGCTTACCAAATTTGCAGCAAAACGAGCTTTAAAATGCGCTACTAAACTGCTTCAAAAAACGAGCATCATTCTCAAAGAAGTGGCGTAAATCACCAATTTGGTGGCGCAACATCGCAATACGCTCTATTCCCATTCCAAAAGCGTAACCAGAATAAATTTCTGGATCAATCCCTGAAGCTTTCAACACATTTGGATCAACCATACCGCAACCCAGGATTTCCAACCATCCAGTTCCTTTGGTAATGCGGTAGTCCACCTCGGTTTTCAAACCCCAGTAAACATCAACTTCGGCGCTTGGCTCTGTGAAAGGGAAATAGCTCGGACGGAGTCGGATCTTAGCATCTTCACCAAAAAACTCTTTCGCAAAATAGAGCAAGGTTTGTTTAAGATCGGCAAAAGAAACTCCTTTATCAATGTACAATCCTTCGATTTGATGGAAAATACAATGCGCTCTTGCCGAAATGGCTTCGTTTCTGAAAACGCGACCAGGCATCACGATTCTAAGCGGCGGCTCTTGTGTTTCCATTGCCCTCACTTGAACTGAAGAAGTATGTGTTCTTAGCATCAAATCAGGGTTTTTCTCCACGAAAAAGGTGTCTTGCATATCGCGAGCGGGGTGTTCTGGAGGAAAATTCAATCCTGAAAACACATGCCAATCGTCTTCGATTTCAGGACCTTCAGCCACTGTAAAACCTATTCGATTGAAGATGTCCAGAATATCGCGTCTAACCACTGAAATTGGATGGCGAGACCCAAGAGGAACCCCACCATGTGGACGAGTGAGGTCCATTCCTTCACCTTGCGTTTCTTCGTTCTCTTCGAGCACTTCTTTGGCTGTTGCCAGTTTATTTTCGATGCTGGCCTTGAGCTCATTCAGAGCCATACCAACTTCGCGCTTTTCAGGACCAGGAACAGTTTTAAACTCCTCCCTCAAGTCTTTCAAGATCCCTTGGCGACCTAAAAACTCAATTCTCAAGGCTTCAAGTTCCTCTGCGGAATTGATGC
Organism: Flavobacteriales bacterium; assembly: GCA_029238785.1. GTDB lineage: Bacteria > Bacteroidota > Bacteroidia > Flavobacteriales_D > Sanyastnellaceae > CALKGK01. Next base: position 4,022 of record JAQWFN010000091.1, read on the forward strand.
TTTTCTTTTCAATGTTGGCAATTAAACCAGCAATTTTATCAATCATCTTTGCTTCAGTCAATAAGGGTAATGGTCATCTTAATATCTTCCAATGGACGGTCTCTTTGCGTTCTAACAACAGCAATTGCATCAATAACATCAAGTCCTTCAATTACTTCACCAAAAACAGTATAATCACCATCCAAGAAAGGTGCGCCACCAATAGTAGAATAAGCCTCCAATTGAGCTGGTGTATAGTGAAAATGGTCAATACTGTCTTTACCAATATTTCTCTTAGCCTCCATTTGAAGTAGTTGGTTAACCGGGAAGGTTCTACCGTGAACAATATAATATTGACTTCCTGAGGATTCTTTCTTTGGGTTCACTTGATCGCCTTGTCTGGCTGCAGCAAGTGCTCCTTTTTTGTGAATCAAAGAATCTACAAATTCCGCCGGAATTGTATATCCTGGTCCGCCACCACCGAGCATTTGACCTGGAGTAGCCGTTTTTGACTCTGGGTCACCTCCTTGAATCATAAAGTTGTTCATCACTCGGTGAAAGAGTAGGCCGTCGTAAAAACCTTCTTTTGCCAGCTTGATGAAATTATCGCGGTGTTTTGGTGTTTGATCATAGAGTAAGACAATGATCTCACCCAAATCTGTCGAAATTTTCACTTTCTGACCAATGGCTTCGATAGCTACTTCCTCCATTTCTTCACTATTTTGAGCAGGTGTTTCTAGAGAAATTATTTGCTCCTCTGCAACCTCTGCTGCACTTTCAGTGTCATTATTGCAAGCACTTGCGCTGCCGAGGACGGTAAAACTTACTAAACCGGCAATAAAAAGAAGGTATTTATTCATAGTTATTTTTTTTGTTCCTTTGTAGTTACCCATTAACTTGGGACTACGAAATTAAGAAATTCGGTACACCATGAAAAGAAAAGGAGTAAAGCTTGGTTTAGCATTGTCAATGGCGGTTTTAATGCTTGCTGGATTAAATTCATGCAAGAAAGAAGAAGATACCATTGCAACTGTTTTGGTGTTGAACTCATTTGGAGCTCCCGTTCCTGGTGCTACGGTGCGTTTGAAGGGTGAAGGCACGACAGACGGTGACTTTGTTCCTGAGCCGCGGTTTGATACAACTCAGGTAACCAACGGTAGTGGTAAAGTATCTTTTAATTTCAGCGATTTCTATCAACAAGGTCAAGCTGGCTTTGTTGTTCTTGACATTACTGCCACCAAAGGCAATTTAGAAGGTTTTGGAATCATTAAAGTGGAAGAAGAAACCACCAACGAAGAATCCGTTACTATAGAGTAAGCAGGCTTACTTACATTTCTAGAAAGCGCCAGCTACGTAGTTAATCACCGCTTTCCTCATCATGATATCCTGTTCACTAGGTGGAAGGCTCGGAAGTTCCTTCACCCTTTTGAAATGCGGCCAATCGTCTTCATCTCTCCCGATGAACTCGTAGTAACCATAATCCTGAAGCAGCGTGCAAATAGCGATGTGCAAGAGTTCTACCTTTTCATCTTTTTTGAAATTCCGGTATCCCTGCCCCAACTCTTGAACACCGATTAAAAATAAAACGGCTTGAAGGTCTAAACCACCTCCAAAAACCTGTTCAACTTTTTTTAGCGCTTGCTGCCACTCCTGTTCAAATTCGAAATCCATTTCTTACTCTACATTAAGCTGTTAATAACTGCTAGAGTCTCCCTGCCAAAGGTCGATTTGAAGCATTATTTTCGCTTAGATGACCTTGGCTTCAGTTGCCTTTAACTATCCTATCTTGAAAAAATCGGTATATCTATTCACGCTTTTAGGCCTGCCCTTATTGACTTATTCTCAAACTCAACGGGAATTACTTAGTGCGTCTCTCGATACCACCTCACTCGTTGGTCAGGCACAATACTACCGTCAAAGTGCTGCTCTAGATAATGGCAAATATAAGGCGGAAGTCTTCTTTCTTTCAGGTAAAACGAAAATGATTGGTGAGTATCTCGACCAAGAACTTCAAATTGAAGATGGTTTTTTCCAGTTTTTTTATTGGAACGGAAACTTAGAATCTGAAGGAAGCTTTAAAGCAGGAAGGAAAGTAGGCATTTGGAAGCGCTTTGAATCAGACGGAACACCGAAGCCAGACCGAATCTATCCTCAAGAAACACTTCAAACCTCGAGGGAAGGTCACATCCCAGCAAGTTTCCCTGGTGGTTATAGTGCTTTGATTGACTTTATTGGAGACAACACCGATTACCCTGTACCAGCGAAGATTAAAGAAATTGAGGGCACAGTAAAAATTGCCTTTAACATCAATGCTGAGGGTGAGATTCTAGACATCTCTTTAATGGAAAGTGCCCATTTTTTCCTCGATCAAGAATCAATCAAAGTGGTGCAAAGCATGCCTTTGTGGGAACCCGCTTTGTTAGGAGAAAAGGCGGTGAGTTCAACCTTTATCCTTCCCATCACATTCCAAATTTACGAGGGAAAACCTATCATTACTGTTGGAATGGGCTTTCAATAAGCCATAGGAATCAAGCGCTGGTTTCGAGAGAGTCGATAAGTACATTCACTTCATCCTTTTTCAAAGGCTTCGCAATAAAACTGCTCACCAAAGGATGTGCTTTTGCCCGATTATGATCATCAGGGTTAGCTGATGTTGAGATCAAAACAATCCTCATTTGTCGAATTCTAGGGTCATTCAATGCAATCAAAGCATCCAAGAGTTCCCAACCACTCAACTTCGGCATGTTCAAATCAAGTAAGAGTGCATCTGGAAGATCATCATCAACTAAGAGTTCTTTTATTTTATTTAAGGCAGAAAAGCCGTCCATCTCAGAACTTACCTCAATGGCAGCCGGGTGCCTTTGAAGAAAGAAGCGATGAAGGTATAGTGTCGCTTCATCGTCGTCAACTAAAAGAATTCGGAAAGGTTGTTCCATGTTGAATGCGTCGATAGATGGTTCGTCTAAAAGTACGAATTCTGTTAGATAAAAAAAGCACTTCCAAAACTGAAAGTGCTTTTTAAAGAATATTATGTTTCGTCGGGATGAGAAGATTCGAACTTCCGGCCCCACGCCCCCCAGACGTGTACTCTAACCTGGCTGAGCTACATCCCGATGGGCGCAAATATAATCACTGTCTTTGATTCTACCAACGGTGCTGTGCCTCAATAATAACGGGCTTAGTCTGGGAAAATCGCTCCTCTAGATTGCTCCTCCTCTGGAATCTTCATGGTAATTAGTGGTAACTCAGTGTGGTTCACTACATCTTCTGCCAAACTCTGACGAAAGAAATGGGCCAACCCTCTTCTCCCGTGAGTTTCCATCGCCAGTAAATCTGCATTCCTCGAGTTGGCAAATTCATGGATCCCCCTTTCCACAGATACTTCGTTATACACGTTCATGGTGTAGTTCTCCAAATTATGGTGCTCAATGAAGGTCTTCATCAATTTTTCACTGTGATCTGTTGACTCAAAATTGGCCGGTGTAATCACTTTCAAGAGGTGAATTCTCGGCTTGAATAAATCAATTAAGGTCTTCATCTCAGTAAAAGCTTCTACCGTTTCCCCGTAAAAGCTCGAAGCATAAACCAACTCTTTCGGGGCAAAGTGTTCTAAACGCTTTTTAACTGTAATCACAGGGCAAGATGCCGTTCGTACAATCTTCTCTGCGTTCGAACCTACAAAAAACTCTTTAGCACCCTTAGCTCCATGAGAACCCATCACTATCAAATCAATCTCGTGTTCTTTTGATTGTTTGGTAATGGTATCATAAACGTTTTCCCATTGAACCACCTCGGCCACATTCACCCCATCGAAAAAAGGCTGCGAAATCAATTTCTCATATTCTTTCTTCACTAATTTCATCATAAAAATACCCTCAGCAGTATTGCTCATCGTAGGGTAAGGCTCATTACTCGAATACTGAGGAACCTCCAAAGCATGCAATAAGAACACACGAGCACCTGTCTTCTTAGCAATTTGAGCTGCTACCTCCGCGGCATAGTATGAACAATCTGAAAAATCTGTTGGAACCAATATTCGTTTCATAAAGCTGTATTTTAAATGTTTGTACTTCAAAATCAGACCATCACGGTCTAGACCTAAGGTCGGTCTTCCTTCTCACAAACAAACTGATATGCATCAGTTCTTTAGCTAACAAAACACAAAAAACACTGCTCAAAGCATTATTCATGGAGCCCACATGTAATGGTGAAATTCAATCTCTTTTGCATTAATTAAAATGCCTCAAAATTGCTACCTTTAGCTGCTTAAATTTGCACAGATGAAAATCTCTTATTCGTGGTTAAAACAGTGGATAGACACCCCGCTAACAGCAGAAGAAATTTCACCAATTCTTACAGACACCGGTTTGGAAGTTGAGGGCCTTGAGGAAGTAGAAAAGGTCAAAGGTGGTTTTAAAGGTCTTGTTGTGGGTGAGGTCTTGACTTGTGTTCAGCACGAAAATGCAGATCGTCTAAGAGTAACCACGGTTAACATTGGAGAAGCAGAAGCTCTTCAAATTGTTTGCGGAGCGCCAAATGTAGCTGCCGGACAAAAAGTCATTGTAGCCACCGTAGGTACTGAACTTTTCCCAAGTGAAGGTGAGCCTTTCGTTATTAAGAAAGGAAAAATTCGGGGTGAGGTTTCATTGGGGATGATTTGTGCAGAAGACGAAATTGGACTAGGAAAAGGGCATGACGGAATTATGGTACTCGACCAAAACGCTGTTCCTGGGACACCCGCAGCCGAATTCTTCAACCTCGCTTCAGACACCTGTATTGAAATAGGCCTCACACCAAACAGAACAGACGCCATGTCGCATTTCGGAGTTGCTAGAGACCTTCATGCAGCATTACTTCACAGTAAAAAAGCGCCAAGCACCCTTCACCCTATTCACGCCAATGTAAAATTAGGAACGGCTCATTCCCCTATTCAAGTTACTGTAGATGAATCAGCCAACTGTCCGAAATACTTGGGCTTGTACATCAGCGATGTTGAGGTGAAAGCCAGTCCAGATTGGTTGAAACATGCCCTTACCAGCATCGGCCTAAAACCAATCAACGTCCTTGTAGACATTACGAACTATGTGATGCACGATATAGGACAAGCACTGCATGCCTTCGATGCTGATGTTTTAAAAGGAAACATTCGGGTTGGTAGCTTGGTTGATGGCACAAAATTCCAAACACTCGACGAGCTAGAGCGCGAATTATCAAGCGAAGACCTCATGATTTGTGATGATGCAGGTGGTCTTTGTTTGGCCGGTGTATTTGGCGGACTGAATTCTGGCGTAACTGAAAACACCAAGAACATTTTTCTCGAAAGCGCTTACTTCAATCCAGTGAAGGTGAGAAAAACAGCGAGAAGACACGGTTTGAATACCGATTCTTCTTTCCGTTTCGAACGAGGCGTTGATCCAGAACTAGCTGAAAAGGCTTTGTTACGGGCCGCAAACTTAATGGTTGAATTGGCCGGGGCGAAGCTGAACCACGCTATGATTAGTGTAATTGATGAAGATACCTTACCTGGAAAGACCATAATAGAAGTCAACAAAAAACGCATGGACCAGCTCATTGGAATGGAAATTCCCATGGACACCGTTGCCGCTATTTTGAGCTCTTTAGACATGCCGATTATTGAAAAAAATGACCCCCTTTTCAAACTCGAAGCACCCGCATACAGAGGAGATGTAACAAGAGAGGCAGACGTGGTAGAAGAAGTATTGCGCATTTATGGCTTTAATGAAGTACCATTACCAGAGCGCCTCACCTCTACCCTCTCCTACGAGAGCAAACCGAACAGGGAAAAATACAAAGAGCGTTTGTCTCAAATCCTGAGCTCTCGTGGAGCAATGGAAATGATGTCCAACTCTTTGAGTTCATCGGCATACGTCGCTTTAATGCCCGATGCTGAAAAAGCTGCCGCATCAGTGGTTAAAATGTTAAACCCTTTGAGCTCCGAGCTTGAGGTGATGCGTCAAAGTCTTTTCTTTCAAGGAATGGAGGCCATTCAACGCAATCAAAACCACCAAAATCCAAACATTTTTGCTTACGAATTTGGTAAGGTGTACAACAAGTTTGAATCGGGCTACGACGAACAAGAGCACTTATCTGTGTTTATGTCGGGCAAACAGGCTCCCCTCAATTGGAACAATCATCAAGACACTACCGGTTTTGATCAACTGAAGGCGCAAGCAGCAGTGATTTTCGAAGTCTTGGGCTGGAATGATCAGTTGAAAGAAAAACCTGGTGAGGTGAGTTTTTGCAGTGATGGTTTACAATTTCAATTCAGAAAGAAAACCATTGGTACTTTCGGACGAGTGAACAGCAAGATGCGCAAGCACTTTGGAATCCAAAATGAAGTTTGGTGGCTGAATTTAAACTGGGAGTTGATGTTTTCTATGATTGGCAACAAACACTTAAAGTCGAGCGATTTGCAAAAATTCCCAGCCGTTCGTCGCGACCTTTCTTTCCTTCTCGACCAGAACGTTAGCTTTGCCGAGCTTCAAAACACGGCCTTCCAAGCAGAGCGTAAACTCTTGAAAAAAGTTGGCTTGTTTGATGTTTACGAAGGCGATAAACTAGAGGCGGGTAAGAAGTCTTACGCTATTAGTTTGAGTCTTCAAGACGAAGAAAAAACACTTAACGACGCATTGATCGACAAGAGCGTTGAACGCATACGCACAGCAATTGAAAAAGAACACGGAGCTGTTTTGAGATCTTAATAAATGAAGGTAAAAGCCACATCGGTTTTATATAGTATCCTTTTCCCTTTTGTTTGGTTAACGGCAAAGCTGTTTTATCGAAAATACAAAGTGGAAGGGCTTCACAATTTCCCTGAACGAGGAACACCTTGCATTGTGGTTAGTAATCACCAGAATGGTTTGATGGATCCTTTGATGTGCTGTTTAAGTGCGCCGCGGCAATTACATTTCCTTACCCGTGCAGATGTTTTCAAACCTGGATTAGCTTTTCGATTTGTCAGTGCTTTGAACATGCTACCAGTATATCGCATGCACGACAGGGTAAGCGACATGACGGCAAAGAATAACGAAGTCTTTGACATCTGTGTTAAGCGCCTCAAGATAGGGGCTGTTGTGGCCCTATTTCCTGAGGGTAATCATGGCAATAGTAAAACGCTTCGACCACTAAAAAAAGGACTCGCTCGACTGGTTTACAAAGCGATAGAACAAGACCCAAGCATGGAGAACATTCACATTGTTCCAATGGGTGTTCATTACGATAGTTACGAAGATTTTAGAGCTAGGTGCATCGTTCGAATTGGAGAAGCCATCCCATTGAAAAAGTGGCTTGCCGAGCACCCCAACACGCCAGCCAATCAAAGTGCGCTTATGGGTGAAGTAAAAAAAGGACTCCAAGAGGTGATTTTGGACCTTCAACCGAAAACAGCCTACCCTGCACTTAATGCTTACACCAGATTCATGGAGTCTCAAGGCGCTAGCTTAGATCAAGTCTTGAGCTTTGAAGCAAATTGGACCAGAGCTGGAAAGCCTTCACTAATTGAAGAATTTGAACCGCTTGCAGCAGATTTTCAAAATCAAAGCATCGATATTGAGACTTTCAACTGGTCAAAGAAACTTGGTTTTGTGAACTATATAGCATTGTTTCTCATGTTTCCTTTAGCAATCTTGGGGTACTTTATACATGCGCTACCTGCGCTGGTGAGCTCTCAAATTGTAAAAGGGAAAATCAAAGACCCGCATTTTACAAGTACGTTTAAGATGAGCTTCGGGATAATTTTAATCCCTCTTTTCACTTCAGTAATTGCCTTAGTAATTGGAATTATTGCTTCTTGGAAATGGACCCTTTTGTTTTTGTTCGCTTCAATCGTCTTAGGTATTATTGCAGTATTGTTTTATGACCAGTTCAGTGCATTGCGTAGGAGGAACACCGAGAAAAAATTGAGATCGCTTTATCCAGTACTTTTTAAGAGATGGGATGATTGGCAATCTAAAATGAGATTAATCAAAGGATAAATGAGTACGACTTCCGCTAGAATAAATGGAATACAGCACATTGGTATCGCTGTTAACGATATGGATGCTTCTCTGAAGTATTTTAGAACCTTTTTTGGATTAGATATTCCCTTCTTTGATGCTGTAGCTCCAGCAGACTTGATGATCAAACACACGAATGGAAATGTGATCACCAAAAGAGCTTCCATGATCATGAACTTACAAGGAGGTTGTGCCGTTGAAGTCATTCGCCCAACAACTTTTGAGCCTGTTGGTCCGAAATTCGATCTTGCCCTCGGTGATTTAGGTATTTATATCTCCTTAGTGAAATGCAAAAACCCAGAAGCAATGAGACAGTATTGCATTGATAAGGGGGCCAAAGCAGTAAGTGAATTGAAGCAACGTCCAAATGGAGAACAAACCTTCATGATTCAAGACCTTGATGGAAATCACTACCAATATGTTCAGGGAGAGCAGTGGTTCAGTGATAACGGTCATCCATCGGGCGGAATGGCAGGCTGTAGCATTGGCGTTAGTGACATTGAAAAAGCAAAATCCCTTTATTCAGACATTCTTGGTTACGATGAAGTGATCTATGATGAAACTTCCGTTTTTGAAGACTGGTCGCATTTACCTGGCGGAGATAGCTCCTGCAGAAGGGTCTTGCTAAGCCAATCACAGCAGCCGGGTGGCGGTTTTGCAAGAGTAACGGGGAAATCATATATCGAGTTGATTGAGCGAAAAGATTATCAAGCTACATACATTTTTAAAGACCGTATTTGGGCTGATAATGGTTTTGTTCACCTCGGTTTGGACGTGCGAGGTATGAAAGCACTGGGCGAACAGCTAGCAAACAAAGGCTTTGGATTTACTTGTGATAGCAACGATGCTTTGGACATGGGCAATACAAAAGTACATTGCACCTACATTGATGATCCAGACAAAGCGTGGATAGAGTTGATTGAAGTCTATAAAGTGCCCATTATTGAAAAGTGGGGTGTGTTTTTAAATGTAGAAAAGCGCGATCCAAACAAACCATTACCGAACTTCATGCTCAAGGCGCTTCGTTTTTCTCGCATTAAAGATTAGTCTATACACCCTGTTTTTATTGACCTTCTGTTCTTTGGCATAGCCTTTGAATCTATGGAAGTATAAATCAATTAAAAACAGGCTTATGAAAACGAATTTCAAGAAAAGTGAGCAAAGCCTCACTAAGTTCATTGGCAGCATCACATTTGTTGCCCTCCTTGTACTTCTTTCGGGATCTACCGTTTTCGCTGGAAGCGCTGTTCTTCAACTCACAACACCTCGTCATCAAAAGGTGATTGTGGAATTAGACCAACGAACTTACTTCAGCGATTGCGAAATCACACTGCGTTCTTTGAACCCAGGACAGCGCCGATTGAAAGTATATACAGAAGAAGCATGCGGACCAAATGGTGGGCGTGGAACAATTCTTTTCAATGGTTTTATCACCCTTGAAAATCGCGCTAAAACCATTGCTAGTGTTCACAACAATGGCGGTTTATGCATTGATGATGTGTTGCCTTTGGGTCGCACCATGACAACAAATCAATTTAGTGATCGTAGCCAGTCTTCTCGCAACAATCGTTACAACAGCTATGATAATACTCCTGCGGTATGCTCTAGTTCAGCTTACACTGGAAATTCATCTACTCGTCTTCAGCCAATGTCTCATGGGGAGTTTCAACAATTAATCCATAGAATTAAACGAGAAACATGGAGCGACGACCGGATGGAAATTGCAAAAGATGCTGTTCACCGCAAACAACTGAGCTCTCATCAAGTTAGAGACATTATGGGCTGTTTTAGTTATGGTGCACATCAGTTAGAATTTGCAAAGTTTGCTTATCCCTTTGTTTTAGATCCGCATCGTTTTGAAATTGTGGTTGATGAATTAGAGTGGAGCAGCCACCGACGAGAATTAAGAAGTTTCATTGCTCAGTAGCATTTCACAGTTATAAAAAGGCCAGTAGTCCCGTTCTACTGGCCTTTTCATTTAGAATTTAGGATAAAAAGTGAAGCTTCTTCATGAAATCGTGTCTCTTGTTAAGAAACACTTAACTTTGGCTTAAAGTGATGCAGGTAGCTTTGCATCACAACAGAACACAACCATGAGCGCGCAAAAAATCCTATTGGTCGACGATGAACAAGACATCTTAGACCTCGTAAAGTACAATTTAGAGAAGGAAGACTTTGAAGTTCAAACTTGCAATAACGGCAAGGAAGCCATTGACCTAGCTTTGAAATTTCAACCAGACCTTATTCTGTTAGATGTCATGATGCCCCGCATGGATGGTATGGAAACCTGCATGCAGATTAGAGAGAATAAACAACTAGAAAACGTGTTGATTGCCTTTCTTACTGCTCGTGGAGAAGACTACAGTCAGATTGCAGGCTTCGATGCTGGTGCAGACGACTACATCACCAAACCGATTAAACCTAGAGTGCTTATTAGCAGAGTAAAAGCACTACTTCGAAGAAAAGAAGCCGGAGAAAACATTGGGAGTCCGAAAGCGCTAAAAGGAATTTCAATAGACAAAGAACGGTATGTTGTTTTGAAGGACGGTGAGGAGATGACTTTGCCGAAAAAAGAATTTGAATTACTATCTTTATTAACATCGCAGCCCGGACGTGTATTTACTCGAGAATCAATTTTGAGTAATGTTTGGGGCAATGATGTAATTGTGGGCGATCGTACCATCGATGTTCACATTAGTAAACTACGTGAAAAATTGGGCGACAGCTTTTTCAAAACCGTTAAAGGGGTCGGCTATAAATTTGAAGAATAATATGGCAGTAAAGACACCGAGGGACGTTGCATTGCAGACCTCTGTGATCATTACTATCATGGTTGGATTGGGTAGCATCATTTTCATGCTTTTTGACAAACACCCAATCAACTTTTTAGGACTTGTACTCCTCTTGGCTGGAACCTTTGCTTCGGCCTACCTCACCATCTATTGGTCTGTTGAGAAGTTCATCTATCAAAAAGTAAAGATCATCTACAAAACCATTCACCGTTTTAAGAGTACGAAAGACTCTCGGCGGGACATCAAAATGAATGAAGATGTGGTGGAAAAAGTCAACCGTGATGTACTTGATTGGGCAGAGGGTAAAATTTCTGAAATCACCGCTTTAAAGCAAACCGACTCATTTCGTCGCGACTTCATTGGCAATCTTGCTCATGAGCTGAAGACCCCTATTTTCAATATTCAGGGTTACATTCTTACACTTTTGGAAGGAGCTCTTGAAGACCCTCAGAACAACCGTAAGTTTTTGATGAAGGCAGCCAAGAGTGTTGATCGTATTACCACCTTGATTGAAGATCTTGATGCGATCACCAAAATTGAAGATGGAAAGTATGATCTTGTTCACGCCCGTTTTGATATTGTAGAACTAGCTCTAGAGGTTATTGATTCTTTAGAGCAAAGAGCAAAAACGGCAAACATTCGATTGATCCTCAAAAACCCTAATGAGAAGTCGATTTACGTGCTAGGCGACCGTTCTAAGATTGAGCAAGTCTTAACCAACCTACTCGTTAACTCCATCAACTACGGTAAGCCCGAGGGGAGATCGATCTTCAGTTTTTACGATATGGACGACACCATTCTTGTTGAGGTGGCCGATACTGGAATTGGGATTAGTGAAGAAGATCTTCCGCGAATTTTCGAACGTTTTTATCGGGTTGATAAATCGCGTGCCCGCCATATTGGAGGTAGTGGTTTAGGATTGGCCATTGTGAAGCACATCATTGATGCGCACGGACAAACCATTAATGTTAGAAGTACTTCTGGCGTGGGCTCAACCTTTGCTTTTACTTTGGAAAAGGCCTGAGTTAAATTCATTCACAAAAGGATTGCTTTTCATTTCAGAACCAATCGTGGTTTCGTCTCCGTGTCCTGAAAACACTTCCACATCTTTTGGTAAGCTCTTGTATAAACTTTCAATACTCTCTTTCAAAACTTGTTCGTCTCCACCAGGAAGGTCTGTTCTGCCCACACTTCCTTGAAACAAAACATCTCCCGAGAACAAACATTGTTCTTTTTCAAAATAGAAAGCCACATGACCCGGGGCATGTCCTGGCACAAAAAGCACTGAGGCTTCATGTTTACCAATTTGCAAAACCTCTTTTTCCGCAAGCGTGTAGGCTACTTTTGGTGGTGAAGTAAAATTAAGCTGATACATCTGTGCAGCTCTAGCCGCCATTTCCATCGTTATTTCATCTTTTGGATGACATAGCGGCACCAAACGCGCTTTTTGGAAGAGGTAATCGCAACCAAAAACATGGTCTAAATGGGCGTGTGTTAACCAGATTGCTTGGCTATTAGAGCCGAATTTTTGAAGCCATTCCCAGACGGCTGATCCTTCTTCCGCATTGTACATTCCGGGGTCGATGATTACCGCATTCCCCTCGTCGTCTGCAATCCCATATGTATTCTCAGAGAAGGGATTTAAGCTCCATTTTTGTATTGTTAACATCGCGCTTTGTTTGTTACTTGAACAAAGGTGCTATTTTAAAGCTTGTTTTGGCAAGTTAAACCGCACTTTTCCACAAAAAATGCCGTTGTTTTATTTATCTTTCAGATCCCACTTTTGATTGCATGAAAAGAGTCATCATCCTTTTATTTATCTTACTCCTGCAGGCCATTCCGTCTGCTGTAAGTGCACAGTTTTATACTGGCGCGCAACAAGAGTTCGGTAAAAACAGGGTGCAGTACCGCGATTTCAATTGGTTATACTACCCCTACAAGCAATTTGAAGTCTACTATTACCAAGGCGGAAAAGACCTTGCGATCTATACCGTTCAAGCTGCCGATCAGCAATTAAGCGAACTTCAGGAGCTTTTCGATTACAAACTCGATGATCAAATCGAGATTGTTGTTTACAACAAAATGAGTGAGTTTCGTCAGAGCAATGTGGGCATTACCTCAGAAATTGAATCAAATATTGGCGGATCAACGAGGATTGTTGGTTCAAAGGTTTTCTTGTATTTCTCGGGCGATTACCAAAGTTATCAGCAACAACTTCGAGCAGCACTTAGTGAAGTTTTAATAAGTCAAATGATGTTTGGCGGAAATTGGCGTCAAGTCATCAAAAATAATGCTTTGCTTCAATTACCAGATTGGTACATAAAGGGCTTGATTAAATACGCTGAAGGCGAAGAAAGTCCGGAAACAGCAGCTCGTGTTCAAGACGGAGTGCTCAATGGTGCTTTTGAAAACTTCAACCGTTTGGAAGGAGACGAGGCAGCTTATGCAGGATATGCTTTATGGAAATATGTAGCTGATGTTTATGGCGAAAATGTTTTGCCCAACATCCTCTACATGACCAAAATTAGCCGGAACATTGAAAGCGGATTCCTCTTTGTTCTCGGAACCAGTTTGATGAGCCTCAATAGCGACTTTCTGAATTACTATGATCGCTATTATACATCAAGTGCTTCAGTTAAGCAGTTTCCGGAACTTCTTCCCCTAACTCCATCGCGAAGCAAAGAAAAAAAACAAAAGAAACAGCTTGGAGAAATCGCGGTAAAGGCTAAAAAAGACCTCGAATACGACCAATTCAAACTCAGTCCAGATCAAGAGTATGTGGCCTATACCACCAACGAACTCGGTCAGGTGAAGGTTTGGCTCTACCATATTCCAAGTGGAAAGAAGAAGCGCATTTTCAAACACGGATACCCTCTTGAAAGACTGAACGACAAAAGCTACCCTGTTTTAGCATGGCATCCTTCAAGTCTAATTTTAAGCTTTGTTTACGAAAAACAAGGGCGGGCTTTTATGGTGAATTACAACCTAGAAGAGCGAAAGAAAATTGAAAAAGAACTTTTCCGTATCGACAAGGTCATTCACATGGCCTATGCTCCAGATGGAAGGAAAATTGTTTTTTCAGGCGTGAAGGAAGGTCAGTCAGATTTGTACATGTATCAAACCATTGGAAACAATCAGACACAATTGACCAATGATATTTACGACGACCTCCAGCCTCAGTTTATTCGCAATGGAAACGCCTTGATTTTTGCTTCAAACCGTTTAGACGACACCTTGAGAACTGATGTTTCACAAGCACCATTCCCTTTGAACAAAGACATTTTTATCATGTCTTTGTCTCCCGAAAACGATGTACTGGAACGCGTCACTTCTACTGCTGATATCGACGAATACTCCCCTTTTGACTATGATGAGGAGCATTATACCTACCTCGCCTCGAAGGAAGGTTTCTCGAACCGCTATCTTGCCAAAATTGATAGCGCGATTTCAAGAATTGACACCACCATTCACTATCGCTTTTTCACGGTCAGCAATCAAATTAGCGACTTACAGAAAAACCCAATTGCCTATGAGTACCACCCCCGCTCGGCTAGTTATTCTTTGGTGTTTTACGAAAATGGTCACCCAACTTTCTACCTTGAAGAAAAGCAGAGCAAGCCGAGTATTAATGGAAAAGGCGGTGATGGCGAAGGAATGGACAACTCACTTCCTGAGGGCATTGATGTTTTGACACTTCCTCCGAGTAAAATCGAAGATGGTCAGATCGACATTGACGACTACGTTTTCGAGGATGACAGCCGAGACTATACCTACGAAAAACAAAGAATCAGTTTAGGTGATATTGAAACGCCTGCTGCACAAGATACCGTTAAAGCTCAAGCCTTCGAACTGCCTAAACCTAGAAATTACCGACTCAATTTTGCAACAGACTACGTCCTTAGTCAGGTAGACAACCGCTTCAACAGCCAGTTCTACCAGAGAAATACCGGTCCTACAGCTACCTTCCCTGGCATATCTGGTTTGGTACAATTGGGGATATCAGACTTGTTTGAAGATTATAAGATTGTTGGTGGTTTCAGGATTTCGGCCTCGCTCAACAACTCAGATATTGGTTTGAGTTATGAGGATTTATCGAAGCGCATTGACCGTCGTTTCACCATTCAACGCCAAGGAAATAGAATGGTTACTGATGATGGTTTTGGGATTACAGAAATGCAGACCTACAGTGCCGAATATCAATACAAGTATCCGTTTACAGAGTTGGCCAGCTTGAGGATTTCTGGTACTTACCGCCTCGACCGCTCGGTGGCCTTAGCTACTGATATTTTCACCCTTGCCCAAGCAAATCAGCTCGATCATAATGTTGGGGTGAAGGTTCAATATGTTTATGACAACACCATCGGTAAAGGACTCAACCTGTATAATGGAACCCGTTACAAGATTTGGGGAGAGTACCTTCGAGATCCTTTCAACAGAGGCAGAGATGTGAAAGTTGTTGGTTTGGATTTCCGCCATTATGAGAAAATTCACCGAAGCATGATTTTGGCGCTTCGTTTGGCCGGACACACTTCTTTTGGACACCGAAACATCATTAGCTATCTCGGTGGAGTGGATAATTGGTTATTTCAGCGAATAGATAACGAAACACCTATTCCTACTGGAGAAGACTACTTCTTTCAAGCCTTGGGTAGCCCCGTTAGAGGCTTCTTTGTGAATGCGCGGAATGGAAACAGTTTTGGTGTTGCCAATGCTGAAGTGCGTTGGCCTATTTTCGATTACTTCTTGAATGCGCCCATCAAGTCAGACTTCGTTCAAAACTTTCAGGTTCTTGGATTTGCTGATGTTGGCACGGCTTGGACCGGCAGTAATCCATATGACGAAGAAAATCAATTTAACCAGGTGATTATAGAACAAAATCCCATTACCATCACCATAGACAACAACAGGGAACCAATTATTTGGGGTTATGGATTTGGACTACGCTCTCGGGTATTGGGTTATTTTGTAAGGGCCGATTGGGCATGGGGTGTTGACGACAATCGCGTGATGCCTCGGGTATTCCACCTTTCTCTGACTACCGACTTCTAGTTGGATTAAATTACCTTTGAAAAAAAACACATGGAAATTGGTACAGTAATGATTCTTGTTGCCATCGGTCTTATGGCCGGAATGGTCAGTGGATTTATTGGTATTGGTGGAGGAGTAATTGTGGTTCCAGCTTTGGTATATTTTCTTGGAATGACCCAGTTTGAAGCTCAAGGAACCAGCCTTGCAATGATGATTCCCCCAATTGGTATTTTGGGTGTGATGAACTATTACAAAGGAGGCCACATCAATGTGAATTTTGCCATTGTGATTGCCATTACCTTCGTCATTGGAGGGTATTTAGGTTCAAAACTCGCATTAAAACTGCCTCCTGTTAAGGTGAAATTTATTTTCGGATTGATCATGTTGTATGTGTCGGTTCGACTTCTTTGGACATCGGGAATCAAACTATTTGCTGGAAATGGATCTTAAAGAACGCGTTAAGCAACTCGCCCAAGAACACTTTGCTCAAACAAAGGCTTGGCGGCAACATTTGCATGCTCATCCTGAATTGAGTTTTGAAGAGGAGAAAACAGCGCAGTTTATTGCTGAACAGCTTGGGTTGATGGGTATACCGTTCAAAGCTGGTATTGCAGGAACAGGCATCGTGGCCTTGATTGAAGGGAATGATCCAAGTTCATCCATGACCGCTTTGCGCGCTGATATTGATGCTTTGCCCATCCAAGAGTTGAATGAGGTGGCTTACAAATCTACCGTAGACGGTCGCATGCATGCTTGTGGCCACGATGTACACACCTCCAGTTTACTTGGTGCCGCTAAGATTTTGAACGATTTAAAATCTGAAATCAAGGGGAGTATTCGTTTAATTTTTCAACCGGGCGAAGAAAAATTACCCGGAGGTGCTTCGCTCTTGATCAAAGAAGGTGTACTCAAAAACCCCGTTCCGAAGAAAATTTTAGGTCAGCACGTTTTTCCAGAATTACCTGCAGGCAAGGTGGGTTTCAAATCGGGGATCTACATGGCGAGTGCTGACGAAATTTACATCACCATAAAAGGAAAAGGAGGGCATGCCGCCATGCCTCATAAAAATATCGACCCCATTCTAACAGCAGCGCGGGTGATTTGTGGTTTACAAGAACTTGTAAGTAGGAAAAGCAATCCTGCTATGCCTACGGTGCTCAGTTTTGGAGCGATTAACGGTGGTTTTGCTACTAATGTCACCCCAGAAGAAGTTCAACTGCTTGGAACTTTCAGAACCTTTGATGAAACATGGCGTTTTGAGGCCCATGAGTTCATTAAAAACTTTGTTGAAGCCACGTGTGCCGCCGTTGGCGCATCAGCCCTTGTAGACATCCGTGTGGGTTATCCTTGCCTGTATAACCATGAAGAAACCACTGAGCTAAAGAAAGCACAAGCCATTGAATTCTTGGGTGAGGAGAATGTGATTGATTTGGACATTCGAATGACCGCTGAAGACTTCGCTTATTACACCCACGAAGTACCCGGTTGTTTTTACCGACTTGGAACAGCCGCTCCTGATGGAAGCAAATCCGCTCCTGTTCACAATCCACATTTCGACATTGATGAGCGCGCCTTAGAAACCAGTATTGGTCTTATGGCATGGCTGGCGCTCAAAGCTTAGTTTTAAATTAAGCCTTTGGTTTTCTGAATCCATAAACCAATTGGGCGAGGAATCCGCTTGGCATATTTTCCACGCCAGGATACCCTAGGCGAATGTGTGCATCGTCTTTTGGAATTGAAGCTGTACCGAAGATATAGTCCCAAAGGCTCAAAGAAATGCCGTAGTTCAAACCGTATTTGATTCCTTCAGGCAATTCGTAAACGTGGTGCCAAAGGTGCATAACAGGGTTATTGAAAATGTACTTAAATGGACCCCAAGTAATGTGCACGTTCGCATGGTTGAGGTGACCAATGGTGATGGCGATAAAGTGCACAACAAAGACTTGTTCTGGCCGAAAACCACCAAGTAACATGAACCCAATTGTTTTGAGTGGCTTGTAGAGGATGTTCTCCATCCAGTGGTAGCGAAGGTGAGCCGCAAAGCCCATCTCTTCAACAGAGTGATGCACTTGATGGAATCTCCAAAAGAATTCAAAGCGGTGCAATGCCACGTGAGTGAGCCATTGAACGAAATCCAAAAGAATAAAGAAAACAATCAATTGAAGTGGTACACTCCAAGCGCTGATGTTAAAAAGTGCAATGGATTCAACAGTAATTCCATAGTTGCCTAAGCCCATTTCAATAAGTTTATAAAAACCCGAAATGGCGGCTGAGAAGAGGAAAAAGTTGAAGAACATGTAGAAGCCATCTAGGAAGAAGTCTTTTCTAAAAACACGTTGTTCCTTTCTCCAAGGAAAGATCATTTCAAGTGCCCATACAAAGAGGGAAATGATAATTAAACCCCAGAAATAGTTTTGGAACCATGGCACATCGAAGAGAATCATTTTCCCCGTCCAATTCAAACCATCCAAAAAAGATTGCCATATCAAATTCATACCAAAAGTGTTAGAAATACGAAGTTATGCAAGGAAGAAGAGTACTTAAGTAACAAAGGTCACAAAGCCCCTTTTTTGCCCTTAATTGCCTACTTCGCTGATGAATTTCAAACGCATCAATCTGAGCTCTTCTTCGGTAAAATCGCCGTCAAATTCTTCAACAGCGTCTTCAATACTATCTGATTCAGCCTCCATGAAGTAGCCGTAGATATCTTCTTGAGAGTCTTCATCGAGAATGTCATCGATATAATAGTCGATATTGATTTTTGTACCTGAGGCAACAATGGTTTCGATTTGTTCGATGATGTCTTCCGTCTTTTTACCAAGTGCTTCAGCAATATCTTCAAGAGGGAGTTTTCTATCGATATTTTGGATGATGCTTACTTTGCTGCCCGACTTATTGACCATGGATTTCACCAACATGTCTTGAGCACGTTCGATGTTATTTTCGTCGACATACTTCTTAATCACCGCAATAAATTCAGCACCAAATTTCATGGCTTTTCCTCTACCTACTCCGCCAATCATGGTGAGCTCATCTATTGTAATGGGATAGTTCACCGCCATTTCTTCTAGTGAAGGGTCTTGGAAAATAACAAAGGGAGGTAATGACCTTTCGTTGGCTACTTTTTTTCTCAAGTCTTTAAGCACAGAAAAGAGCACCGGATCAGCCGCTCCACCGCTAGGTGTTTTATTTACTGATACTGCATCATCTGTATCGATGTCAAAGTCAACTTCTTTAATGAGCTGAAACGAGGTTGGTGTTTCAATGAACTGCTTTCCTTCAGGAGTGATTTTCAAAAGGCCATAAGATTCAACATCTTTTCTTAGCAGGCCATGAACAACGCACTGCCTAACAACAGCATGCCAAAACTTTTCTCCGTGTTCACCGCCTTGATCCCAGAAGTGGCTTTTTTCGCCTTTGTAGGTATCAACTTCGGCACTAGAAATTCCACAAAGCACATTCACGATGTACTTGGCTTTATGCATTTCTTTTTGTTCTTTGACTAATTTAAGAAGGCGATGGACTTCTTCTTTTCCTTCGAAACGTTCTTTGGGATGTCGGGTATTATCATCCATTTCAGCTCCTGGTCCGTTTACCTCATCAAACTCTTCACCGAAGTAATGGAGGATAAACTTTCTTCGCGACATTGATGTTTCTGCGTAGGCCATCACCTCTTGCAGGAGTTGCATTCCTACTTCTTGTTCTGCTATTGGTTTTCCTTGGAGGAATTTCTCCAACTTCTCAATGTCTTTATAGCTGTAGAAAGTGATGCAATGCCCTTCTCCTCCATCTCTTCCTGCTCTTCCTGTTTCTTGGTAGTAGCTTTCGAGTGATTTTGGCATATCGTAGTGAATAACGAAGCGCACATCTGGCTTATCGATTCCCATTCCGAAGGCAATTGTAGCCACAATCACATCAACATCTTGCATTAGAAATTGATCTTGAATTCTTGAGCGCACATTTCCATCCATGCCTGCGTGGTAGGCCAGGGCTTTGATTCCATTCACTTGCAATGAACCCGCTAATTCTTCAACTCGCTTTCTGCTCAAGCAGTAAATAATTCCAGATTTCCCTTCGTTCTTCTTAATGTGTTGAACGATTTGTCTGAGGACATCTTTCTTTGGACGTACTTCGTAATAGAGGTTTGGACGGTTGAATGAAGATTTAAAGAGCTTTGCATTAGACATCCCGAGGTTTTTCTGGATGTCTTGTTGCACTTTTGGAGTTGCCGTAGCTGTTAGTGCAATGATGGGTACATCAGCAATTTCGTCAACAATGCTTTTTATTCTTCGGTATTCTGGTCTGAAATCATGCCCCCATTCAGAAATACAATGCGCTTCATCGATGGCTACAAAAGAGATGGTCACCGCGCGGAGGAATTCAACATTTTCTGTTTTGGTAAGCGACTCCGGAGCAACGTACAAAAGTTTAGTCACGCCTGATTTCACATCGCTCAGCACCTTTTGAGTTTCTCCTTTATTCAAAGAAGAATTCAAGAAATGCGCTACTCCGTCATCTTCACTAAAACCTCGAATTGCATCCACTTGATTTTTCATCAGGGCGATGAGGGGAGACACCACAATGGCCACACCTTCACTCATCAATGCAGGTAATTGATAACACATAGATTTACCACCACCTGTAGGCATGATCACAAAGGTGTCATTGCCTTCCAATAAACTTTTGATGACTTCTTCTTGTTCACCTTTAAAGCTATCGAATCCGAAGTACTTCTTCAATGCCTCTTTCGGCATGAGCTCGGTTGTCGTCATATAGAAATTGCTACTTTTGCAGAATAAATATAACTCTTTTTTCTCCGCCAAAAACGGAAGCCGAAAGGAGTTTTCATCTTTTTTTCCCTGTGGAAGTGCAAAGCAAAATTCAATCCTTAGCAATTAAAACACTCAAACTTGAGGCTGAAAGTGTGCTTCAACTGACTGAGTTTATTGATAACCAATTTGAAAGCATTGTTGATCTCATTCATCAATCTAATGGTCGTTTAGTGGTTACTGGCATTGGAAAAAGCGCCAACATTGCACAGAAAATGGTGGCCACATTTAACTCTACTGGCACCCCTTCTATGTTTATGCATGCCGCAGACGCTATCCATGGTGATTTGGGGATTGTACAGAAAGACGACATCGTTATTTGCATCTCAAAAAGCGGAAATTCTCCTGAGATAAAAGTACTTGCGCCATTAGTTAAGAGCATGGGAAACGTTCTGATTGGTATGGTTGGAAATCTGGGGTCTGACCTCGCGGCAAAGTCGGATTTCATACTCAATACTACCGTCAGAAAAGAAGCTTGTCCGAACAACCTTGCCCCTACCTCATCTACCACAGCTCAGCTTGCGATGGGCGATGCTTTGGCCGTTTGTCTGATGGAAAAACGGGGGTTTTCTGACAGGGACTTTGCTCGATATCACCCAGGAGGAGCACTTGGAAAACGCTTGTTTGTTAAAATGAGTGACCTTCTTCCAGCAGAAAAGGCGCCGGCAGTTGATGTTTCTGCAAGCATCCAGGAAGCCATTGTTGAAATTTCAGCAAAAAGACAAGGTGCTACCGCGGTGATTGAATCGGGAAATCTGCTTGGAATTGTTACCGATGGAGATTTGCGACGAATGCTGCACGCGGGTAAAAACATGAGTGAATTGAGCCTTGTTGAGATCATGACGCGCTCCCCGAAGAGCATTTCGGGCGATGAACTTGCGGTAGTGGGCTTTGAATTAATGGAAAAGCACAGCATTACTCAACTTATTGTTACTGATGAGCAAGGCAAGTATTCGGGAATCGTACATTTACATGACATTCTAAGAGAAGGTATTTTTTAATGAGCGAAGAGAAAGACATGGGATTCCTCGACCATTTGGAGGAGTTGAGAATGAGAATCATCCGTTCGATGATTGCTGTTTTTGTTGTGGCGATGGCTGTTTTTAGTGCCAAAGAAATTGTTTTTGACAAAATCATCTTTGGTCCGCATAAAACATCTTTCCTCACTTTTAGAGCCCTGTGTAAGCTTTCAGACTTGCTTGGTTTGAACGACAAACTCTGTGTTACTGAAATCAATTACGAGATCATTAACACCACCATGGTTGGGAATTTCACTGCTCACATCATTGTGAGTTTGATTGGTGGATTTATTGTTGCCTTTCCCTTCCTGTACTATCAAGCTTGGGCATTTGTAAAGCCGGGCTTGAAGCAAAAGGAAGTACAAAATGTACGTGGTGTTGTGTTTTGGGCTTCGTTCTTGTTTTTTTCTGGAGTGCTTTTCGGCTACTTCATCATTTCGCCCCTTTCTTTACAATTCCTAGGGAACTATACGCTTGGTGAGGTATTGACGAAAACCACGGTGATGTCGTACATGAAAACGGTAGCCAGCATTACCTTGGCTGCAGGACTTATCTTTCAGTTGCCCGTTTTGGTTTACTTTCTTACCAAGATTGGCATCGTAACGCCTGATCTTTTGAAGAAATTCAGAAAACATGCACTTGTTGGGGTTTTAATTCTTTCAGCCATCATCACACCTCCTGATGTTGCGAGCCAAGTGCTTGTAGCTGTTCCTGTTCTCTTTTTATATGAAATCAGCATTGTGATTTCGAGAAGAGTGCTTCGCCGAAAAACAGCTTTAGCAAAGGTATAATCACACAAAGATTGTGGATAAATGACTTGATTATAAGGCATAAAACCAACCAATCTTGCCGTTCTTCGTAAATTGTCATAGGATCAACACATGCCAAGGCTTCATTCCATAACCCGTTTTCTCCTTCTTACGAGCATTTTGCTTGCGGGCTTAAATGCGCTAGGTCAGAAAACCAAGGTAAGTGGTAAGGTAACAGATGCAAGCACTGGAGAAGCGCTTCCTTTTGTGAACATCCTTTTTGTAGGGACCAAATCCGGCACCATTACCGACCTTGATGGAAATTACAGCATAGAAACCTATTACGCCTCAGACAGCCTAAGAGCCTCTTTTATTGGTTATAAAAGCCAAGCCTTAAAGGTGAGAAGAGATCAAGAACAGGTGTTGAACTTCAAATTAGAGATGTCTTCAATCCAGCTTGAGGTGGCTGAAATTAGACCCGACGAGGCAGAAAACCCCGCTTTCGCAATTGTTCGCGGCATTCTGAATAACAAGGACATCAACAACAGAGAAAAACTCGAAGCTTACGAATACGAAGTGTACAACAAGGTGGAGTTTGACCTCAATAACCTCACGGAAGAATTCATGGAGCGGAAGATTTTCAAACCCTTCCAGTTTGCTTTCGACAACCTTGATAGCTCCGAGGAAAAGGTATATCTGCCTATTTTCATGACGGAAAACCTCTCTAACTTCTATTACAGAAAGAATCCAAAAACGAGCAAAGAAGTCATCAATGCAGCCCAAGTTTCGGGTATTGAAAATAATTCGGTGAATCAGTTTTTGGGTGATATGTACCAAAACGTTAACATTTACGAGAATAACATTATTGTTTTTGGAAAGAGCTTTGTTAGTCCGGTTTCCAACTCCGGATTTGCCTTTTACGATTACTACCTTTTAGACAGCACCTTCATCGACAACAAGTGGTGCTATCAGATTAAATTTCAGCCAAAAAGAAAACAAGAGCTCACATTTAACGGCGACTTTTGGGTGAACGACACCACTTACGCCATTAAGCAAGTAGACGCGCGCATTGCGGATGACGCCAACATTAACTGGATCTATGGTTTACAAGTGAAGCAGAGCTACGACGAAGTTGAAGAAGAAGTTTGGATGCTCACCAAAGACCAACTGGTGGTTGATTTTAATGTGGCCGATAAGACCATGGGCTTCTATGGCCGAAAGACCACAACGTATAAGAACTTCGTCATCAACAAACCCAAAAGCGAGGAGTTTTACAAAGGGATTTCAGACATCATTGTCAGTGATGGCGCTGGAGATAAGGATGATGAATTTTGGGAGAGTCACCGGCACATCAACCTAAGTGAAAATGAAAAATCCGTCTATCAATTGGTAGACAGTATTCAGAACATCCCTCAGTTTAGGACCATTGCCGACATCATCACCCTTTTTGTTTCTGGTTATAAACAAGTGGGCAAGTTTGAAATTGGTCCGTACTACACCTTGTATAGTTTCAACCCAGTTGAGGGCCATCGTTTTCGTTTAGGAGGAAGAACTTCCAATTCGTTTAGCAAGCGCGTAATGCTTGAGGGTTATACGGCTTACGGCTTACGAGATCAACGATTCAAATATGGAGCAGGTGTTTGGTTGATGCTCTCAAAGCAACCCAGGATGCTCCTTCGTTTAGAAGGCAAGAAAGACGTAGAACAATTGGGGGCATCATCTGGTGCATTCAGGGAAGACAATGTTCTGAGTTCGCTTTTTAGACGAAACCCTGCCAATAAGCTCACCAATGTTTTGGAAGGTAAAGTTACTTTTGAGCGCGAGTGGTTTTATGGTTTGAGCAATCAAATCATCTTCAATCACCGTGTACTTCGCCCATTGGGCGCTTTGAATTACGAGCGTTTTGACGACTCTAATAAAACACTTGTACTTCCCGTAGGAAGGCTCACCACAAGTGAAATCACCTTATACACGCGATTTGCTTACAAAGAGAAATACGTTTCGGGAGAATTCGAGCGCGTTAGCTTGGGAACCAAATACCCAACCATAGAATTGGCTTTGAGTAGTGGATTACAAGGGGTGTTAGGCGCCGATTATGACTACCGAAAAATTGTTTTCCGTGTTCGCGACAAACTGCGCTTTGGTCCGTTTGGTTATGCTAAACTAGGCGTTGAAGCGGGTAAATTCTTTGGCCAATTGCCTTATCCATTGCTACAACTTCATCAAGGAAATGAAACCTTCTTTTACGATGAAACCGCATTCAACACCATGAACTTCTTTGAATTTGTAAGTGATGAGTGGGTGAGCGCTAGCATTTCATATCACTTGGAGGGCCTTGTTTTAAACAAAATACCATTGTTCAGAAAACTCAAATGGAGGGAAGTTGTTAGCGCCAAGGGAGTTATTGGCCGATTCGACGAGCGTAATTTGGACGAGCTGCTGCTACCTGAAACCACTTATACTTTCAGCGGGAATAAGCCGTTTATGGAGGGAGCTATCGGTATCGAAAACATCTTCAAAGTACTTCGAATTGATGGTTTATGGCGTTTGTCTTACCTCGACAATCCAGACATTGTAAAATTCGGTATTCGTGCCAAACTACAAATCGACTTTTAATGCAGTTACGAGCAGAGAACATAGTTAAGAAATACGGGAAGAGAACGGTGGTAAAAGGAGTTTCTTACCATGTCAATCGCGGAGAAATTGTGGGATTACTTGGTCCAAACGGCGCCGGTAAAACCACCTCTTTTTACATGACTGTTGGTTTGGTAACACCCAATGAGGGGCATGTTTTTTTGGATGATCGCGAGATTACGCAGGAACCGATGTACCGCAGGGCTCAACTTGGTTTGGGTTATTTACCTCAGGAGCCGAGTGTGTTTAGAAAGTTGAGCGTAGAAGAGAACATCTTAGCGGTGCTTCAGATGACCAAATTAAGCAAGAAGGAACAGCGCGAGAAGCTCGAAACCCTGATTGATGAGTTCAGCTTGGGTCATGTTCGCAAGAATAAAGGAGATTCCTTGAGTGGTGGTGAACGAAGAAGAACAGAAATTGCTCGTGCCTTGGCCACAGACCCCAACTTCATCCTTTTGGACGAACCATTTGCAGGTGTTGACCCAATTGCAGTTGAAGACATTCAAGGCATTGTAGCCCGCTTAAAGGACCGCAACATTGGCATCCTCATTACCGACCATAATGTTCAAGAAACCTTGAGCATTACGGACAGGGCCTATTTGCTTTTTGAAGGGAATATTTTGCGTGAAGGCAGCGCCGAAGAACTTGCTGCCGATGAGCAAGTTCGTCGGGTTTACCTTGGTCAGAACTTTGAATTGCGCAGAAAAACCTTCTGATTAATCGCGCAGTTCGAGTAGTTTCTTTACGTATTTGCCTACGATATCAAACTCAATATTTGCTGTACTTCCCGGCTGAAAAGCATGAAAGTTGGTTTCTTCCCAAGTATAAGGGATGATGGCCACACTGAAACCGTTTTTATGCGAATCAACAACCGTTAAACTAACGCCATTCACAGTGATTGACCCTTTTTCTACTGTTACTTGATTCACGCCTTCAGCGTATTCGAAGTGCACTTTCCAGCTGCCTTCTTCGTTTTCGATTTTCACCACTTTTGCGGTTGAATCTACGTGGCCTTGAACGATGTGTCCATCTAAGCGCCCGTTCATTTGTGTGCAACGCTCCACATTCACTTTATCGCCTACCTTCCATTCGCCTAAGTTGGTTCTCACCATGGTTTCTTTGATGGCTGTTACCACATATTCATCCCCTTGAATACCTACAACAGTTAGGCAGCAACCGTTATGAGCAACACTTTGGTCGATCTTAAGCTCGTGGGTAAGCGATGATTTGATAGTGAAATGAACGTTCTCTTGGTCTTTTTCAATGGCTTTAACCTCGCCAAGCGTTTCTATAATTCCTGTAAACATCTTCTAGTTTGTGCTTTGATTGGACCCTCCTAACACTTGAATGTGTCCGCTTGTTTCCTCGGGTTCAATTCCACTTAACCTAATCGTGTTAATTTTGATGGTGTAATAGTACACACCGTCGTTCACTACCTCGCCAGATTCATTGTCTTTCCCGTCCCATAATATCTCAGGATCGGTGGTTTCAAAAACAAGTCCTCCCCAGCGATTAAAAATCTTCAAATCGATGCTTTCAACAAATTTGAAAGGGAAAGGCTGAAAGAGATCATTTTGTCCATCGTTATTTGGGGTGAAAACGTTTGGCAGCACGTAGAACGGACAATTATCTGCACACTGTACATTTGAGAATGCACTTTCATTTTGGTTCAGGATACCATCAATATCTGGAAGCAATGAATCAAGTGCTGTGATGGCAAAACAACCTGCAATACTTCCTTCTAAACCTTCTGCATTGAAGGTAAATGACGTGTCGTTTGGACTAAAATACGAAGCTAAAAGTTCGAGTTCGTTTTCTGGCGTTGGGGCGTAATAAATGTTGTAGCCCGTTACATCGTCTGCACAAGTATTATTAGGATTGTTCCAGGTGAGCTCCGTTGTTTCTGCCGAGCAGTCGGCATTGATTTCCAGTACAGGCGCACAAGGAGGTGTAAGATCAATCGGTTTACCACATGCTTCTTGAGAATTGTTCAAGAGGGGATCGATAATGGATGGGTCTCCGTATGTTCCTGTTGACTGAACGTAATAGCAGTAGACCACGTTGTTTACTAATCCTGTGTCGGTATAGAAAGGTTCCGTTGAGTTCCCTATCAGTTCAAAATCACTCAAATCATTATTGAACCTAAACACGTCGTACTGCATGTTCATCCAAGGCACCGCAAGATTAATAGCAATCGTTAACTCGTTATCGTCTGGAATGAGTTCAAGGAACATGCTTGAAGCCGTTGAGCTCGATTGTACAAGTTCTTCGTCACTCCACATTTCAACTCGGTAGGCGTGTGCTGTAGATGCAGTATTGATGTTAAGGTGGGTGAAAATGGTATCGGGATTGAGTACTTCGAGTTGCGGTAAGGTTTCTAAAATAAGGTTTTGAGGATTACCGAATCCTTCGCTGTGGTAGATTAAGTAGCGGTATGGCCCGGGAAACACTTCTGTATCCAGTTCCCCTGGTGGCGACCAAGCGATGTAAATTTCACCATTTGAGAGGTCAGTTGCCTCTACAGACACATTAGTAATCACAGGTGCTTCTTTGTTCAAGAAACCACAGAACTCTTCACTTGCTAAGGAAATGGCACCATTTGGGAAACAAGTTACCACCATGTAGCAATACTGTCCGCCAAAGAACACTTCATTGTCAACAAAAGCTGTTGAATTCAAGCCATTCACTTCACCTATCAATGAATAGCCCGTGTATTCTGGCACACCTATTTCGCAGTTTTCAGGCTCAAATCCATACTCTCCTACTCTTCTGTATATTTTATAACTCCCTTGGTTGATTTCACTTTGCGTGAAGATGTCTAGACATGGAGTTGAATCCCAAGAAAGTTCAAATGAATTTCCTGAGGGAGTAGCTAAAGGGTTTTCTACTGGAGGACCAACAACCGTGATGTTCCATGTTTCGAGATCTGTTAATGGCACTTGGTTTCCGGTATCTTCTGCTCTAAACAACACTTGGTATGGACCTGGTCTTACCTCTTCGCAACGCGGCAACCAGGTGAAGGTACCGTTATTGTTTCCGTTGAATGAAAAAGAGGCTACATGCACAGTTTCCGTCATTGGTCCGCCCACCGCTGAAAGTAGTACTGGATCGTTATCAGGGTCTGAGGCATTCACATCGATACTCACAACATTTCCTGCTTCAACACAGACATCGTTTAATGCTTCAATTTCTGGCGGATTGTTATCGCAAAGTTCCACCGTGATTTGCATATCGCGCACAACGTCACCCACCTTAATCAACACCCCATTAACCAAGCGCCATTCTTCAATCAGGATACCAATGTTATATTCACCAATTTGGAGGGGAAATTCCCAAACCACATCACCTGTATTTGGATCAATGGTAAAGCTGTCGTTTCCGGGGTTGACTTCATCTGGGTAGGTAAATCCGAAAACAGGTTCATAATCTTGACCCAAGCAAGGCACCAAACTATAGCTCAGGATGTCTCCATCGGGGTCATAGGCTCCTGGATTGTGAATCCAGCGTTTATTCAAACAGGCCCTTTCAATTGCCGGGTTGAGCAAGGCCACACTGCTGTTGTGGCCGGTTTGTGGATTGATGATTAGTGTGCTTTCAATCGTGAAAGGAACTTGCACAGAACCCGGGATGTTTAAAACGTTTTCGTTTCTGTTTGGGTCAAGCACTGAAATACTATAGATTCCCGGGCCACCATAGGTATGCACTCCTTTGTAGGTATTGATTTGCACATCGTTTTGAAGAAACTGAATGGGCAGTTGTCTTGGTAGGCTGTCAAGCTCTGCTCCCACAGGAATGTCTCCCCAATTGATCTCTAGCCAAGGACGGTCTGCAATAACAGAGGTTTTGGTGTAGGTTGTAATGGTGATTTCATAGGTGAATCCCGAAACGTGCTCATAGGTGATTTCGCCCGCTCTGTTGTGGGTTGCCGATGCTTCATTAAAGGCGAAAATGCCCAGCAAAAACAGGAATATGCGGGTAAGAAACTTCATAACTAACAATATACATTTTTTGAAGGGGCTACCCTCAAAGAAGAAAACAAAAATGCGTTAAAAATATTATCCCAAGGGTTGAATTTGTTTCGGTTGTCACAATTAGACTAATTTTAACCCAAAATGTTTACCCATGGGAGTAATTTTTAAGAAAGTTAAGGAGTCGAAAGCAGGATTTGATTTGTATTTATTGAGTGCCAAAAGCGCTTGGAAAAGCGTATTGTCAGGACACAAAGCAAGCATTGAGGGGGGAATAGAAAAGAAAAGACAAGTGTTAACGCTCGCTAAGGGAGACCGATTGATTTATGTGGGCATTGTAAGCGAAGAGCTCAAAAGCGCAGAAGACAGTGAAGCCATCAGAAACTTGGCTCATAGCGTTTTTAACATGGCCAAAGCAGAAGAAAGCAAAAGGGTGAACCTACATAACTTGTGCAAATCGAATGAAATCAGCGCTTTATTTGCTGAAGGTTTTGGCTTGAGTACTTATGAGTTTCTTCATCACAGAAAGGACCAAGAGAAAGTGGCTCATCAGCTTGAAGAACTGTGTTTTGTGGATGACGCTATCAGTGCGAAAAAAATAAAAGAACTCAATGCACAGCTCGACGCCACGATGTGGGCAAGAGATTTAGTGAATGAACCCTTATCGCACATGACCGCGATGGATTTAGCCAAAGCCTTTGAAGCAAAAGGCAAGCAAAGTGGTTTCAGCGTTGATGTGTTGAGTAAGAAAAAAATTCAATCGCTCAAGATGGGCGGATTGCTTGCCGTAAACAAAGGCAGTATTGACCCTCCAACCTTCAGTATTCTTGAGTGTAAGCCGAAAAAAGCTCGAAACAAGAAACCCATCGTGCTTGTAGGAAAGGGAGTAGTTTATGACACCGGTGGATTGAGTTTGAAGCCCACACCAAACAGCATGGACCTCATGAAAAGCGACATGGCCGGTGCAGCAATGATGGCCGGTGTAATTTCTGCAGTTGCTCAGGCTGATTTGGACGTTCATGTGATTGCTTTGATCCCTGCTTCGGATAACAGACCGGGCGGCAATGCT